>DASWZP010000203.1:0-2999 GCA_036404395.1 Bryobacteraceae bacterium
GTACACAGCGTCGCCGTCGCCAGGATCCGCCAGCGGGACCACACGGTGCCTACCAACAGAATGGGGCCAAGGTACAGGAAGCCAAACGCGAGCGGCGGATCGACCTGCCAGTCAAGCAGGGCCACCGCCAGGATGAGCAGAGCGGCCGCAGCCACACGGACGTTACCCTGGAGTGGTGGCATTTGCACAGGTGTACCCTTATTAAAATTGTAGATACAATCACGCAACAACCCAAGGCCTGGAACTGAAAGATAGGCTGAACGCGTCCGAAAGATAGGTGGTCGACCCATGATCGAAGCCGCTAGAGTCAAAGAGGAACCTCTTGCCAACCTTGCCAACCATATCGCGGGCCCGGCCCTTCGATCCATGAAGCGGAACTTGAAGCGAATCTTGCCAGCCTCTGCCCGGTCGTCGCGGCCGGGCGGGCCTGGCATGCCCGGCCCCTACGGGCGGCGGTCATGGGCCGTAGGGGTGAGGCATGCCTCACCCGCGGATGGCGCGTATGAAGCGGTGTATTTAGTGCTCCGCGCCACGCTGCGCATCTGCGCGGCGATGGCGGTGGCTTGCCTGGTTCCCGCTTTCGCGCAGACGGCGCTCACCTGGCAGCAGGTGAAGGAGAAGTTCGCGGCCACCAACCCCACGCTGCAGGCCGGCCAGATCAACATTCAGGAGTCCAAGGACCAGGAAATCACCGCCTATCTGCGCCCCAACCCGAATTTCTCGTTCACGCTCGACCAGCTCGATTTTTTCAGCGCGAACCCGTACCGCCCGTTTCAGTACACGGAGCCGCTGGCGAGTTTCGATTACCTGCATGAGCGGGAGCACAAGCGCGAGCTGCGCCTGGAAAGCGCGCAGAAGGGCACCGCCATCGCGGCGTCGCAACAGACGGACCTGGAACGCACGCTGCTGTTCACGCTGCGCACGGCTTTTGTGCAGACTTTGCAGGCCAAACAGGTGCTGGCGCTGGCCAAGGACAATATCGAGTACTTCGACAAGGAGCTCGGCATCAGCCGCGCGCGCTACAAAGCGGGCGACATCGCGCGCGTGGACCTGGACCGCATCGAGTTGCAGTTGCCGCAGTATCAATCCGATTACGAAACGGCGATGGTGAGCCTGCGCACCGCCAAGATCACCTTGCAGGCCATGTTGAGCGACCGCTCGCCGGTGGACCGGTTCGACGTGATGGGGCCGTTCGATTTCGCCGAGCAGTTGACGCCCCTCGAAGAGTTCCATACCATCGCGCTCGCCACGCGGCCGGACTTGAAAGCGGCGGTCGAGGCGGTGGACAAGGCGGAAACCGACTACAGGCTGGCAGTGGCCAATGGCTCGACCGATCCTACATTCAGTGTGGACTTTGGCCGCAATCCGCCCATCCCGGTTTACATGGGCGTAAGCGTCAGCATTCCGCTGCGCATTTTCGACAAGAACCAGGGTGAGAAAGCGCGCACCGAGATCGACATCAAACACGCCGAGCGGCTGCGCGACGCCGCCCAGAACCAGGTCTTCAACGATGTGGATTCGGCCTATTTCACCGTGGCGTCGGCGGTGAACCTGCTGCGGGGATACCGCGGAGCGGACGGCTTTCTCGCGCGCGCCACCAGCGTGCGCGACACCGTTTCGTTTTCTTACCAACACGGTGGCGCGGCGCTGGTGGACTTTCTGGATGCGCAGCGCGATTACCGGGCGGTTCAAGTCGCCTATCTCAATCTGATCGCCAGTTATCTGACGGCCGCGGGGCAGTTGAACCTGGCCGTGGGCCATGAGGTGATTCCATGAAGCTCGCATGGGGCGTGGCCGTCTGCACGCTTCTGATGTTGGCTCTGGGGCTGGCCGGCTGCCGGGCCAAGGGACAGCCGGATCCCAAGGCGGAAGCTCCGCCGCCGGCGCAGGTGGAAAACGAGACCGACGTGAACCTGGTCAAAGTGGATCATCCGGAGCAGTTCCCGCTGGCTACCGCGGAACGGCGCGAGACGGCGCCCGAACTGCAAGTAACCGGCGTGGTGAGCGCCGATGTCTCGCGCAACGTGCCGGTGATTTCGCTCGCGTCGGGCCGCGTGGTCGCCATCAACGCCAAGCTCGGCGACACCGTGACTAAAGGGCAGTTACTGATGCGCGTGCAAAGCTCCGACATTTCTTCGGCCTTTTCCGATTACCGCCATGCGCTGGCGGATCAGAAGCTTCTGCAGGCGCAGCTTTCGCGCACCGAACTGCTGTACGACAAGGGCGCCATGGCGCAAAAGGATCTCGAAGTGGCGCAGGACGCCGCCGACAAGGCGCAGGTGGACGTAGACACGGCGCTCGAGCACCTCAAGGTGCTGGGCGTTGATGTCGCCCACCCCAGTTCGCTGGTGGACATCTTCGCGCCGATTTCCGGCGTGATCGTGGAGCAGAACGTCACCAACGCGGGCGGCGTCAAGACGCTCGACAACTCGCCCAACCTGTTCACCATCGCCGATCTATCCAACGTTTGGGTGATCTGCGACGTGTATGAGAACGACCTGGCGAATGTGCGCATGGGCGAGTTCACCGACATCCATCTCAGCGCCTATCCGGGCCAGGTGCTGCGCGCCCGCATCGATAATATCGGCCCCATCATGGATCCCAACATCCGCACCGCCAAGGTGCGGCTCCAGGTTTCCAATCCAGGCCCGATGCGGCTGGGGATGTTCGTTACGGCCACCTTCCACGGCCAGCGGAAGGAATCGCGCGCGGTGGTGCCGGCCTCGGCCGTTCTGCACCTGCATGACCGCGATTGGGTGTATGTCCCGGCGGGTGAAAAGACGTTCCGCAGGGTCGCGGTGACAGGCGGCAACATGCTGCCTGGGAATCTTCAGGAAGTGTCGAACGGTATCGCGCCAGGCGACCAAGTGGTTTCCAATGCGCTCGTGCTCCAGAACACAGCGGAGCAATAAGCCTGAATTCGGAAGTCAACTTCGGAGAAGCGGCACTCCCACAGCGGAGCACCATGAAACAACAGGTCTTGTATCAGGGCACGGCTT
>DASWZP010000204.1:0-3481 GCA_036404395.1 Bryobacteraceae bacterium
GAGCCAGCGATGCTCTCGAGCGTCGAAGTGTCCGCCGCGAAGCCGGCCGCCCCGGCATAGTTCTTGTAGACCTCGTCGAGCCGCATGAACAGATGCGACTGCGCGAAGGCGCTATAGTTCGCGCTCGCCAGCCAGCGCTGCCGCACCTGAGATTCGCGCCAGCGCGACAGAAGCGACCCGAAGTCCTTGGCCTCCAGGTACAGCAGAGGACCGGCTGGCACGAACTCGCTGAGCTTCGGCGGCGCCGGCTGGCCGACCTGGGAGAGAACGACCGCTACGCATACACCTCCCAGGCCGATTCCGGCCAGCAGCAGATTCTTCTTCATAAGGCCCCCCGTTTCCCGGCGATCAGCATCGGCCGGACGACTGCCGGCTGTTCCACGTTCAAACCGACTGCGGGCCGCCGCTGTGTGTTTTCGCGGCGGCGGCCAAGTTCCGCGGTCACCTCGGCCAGCCGCGCATCCAAACGCGGACTTGGGCCGATTTCCCTGACGATGCGGAGCAGATGCGCGGCTGTCGCCAGGTCGCCCAAGCGCTCGTCCGCATCCGCCAGCCGTTGCGCGATCATGGCGCGTTCCACGTTTGTGAGTCCCTCGGTAGAGAGGAACGATGGACTCGCCGTCTGTACCCACCGCTTCTGCTCGATTTCGGACGGTTCGTCGCGGCCCCACCACCGTGGAAGAAACGGCTCGGCGGCGGCCACCGCGGTTCGGTCGCGGCCGGCATCGAGCGCGGCTCCGACCAGCGCCAACCGCACCACCTCCGGTTCCGGATTGATGGCCACCGCTCCCAGAAGCAGCCGCAGGCGGGTGGCGGGATCCTTGGCGACCTTCGCTGCGCGCACTCGCGCTTCGAAATGGAGCGGCTTTTCGGCGGCGGCTGGATCGACGCTGCCGGCGGCCAGCAGGTTGAGCTCTCCGCTGGCGATTTGCACGGCGGGCTGCACCGCCGACAGCGCACCAGCGGCGCGGACCCGCGTCTCATAGGGCGCGGCCGCATCGGCGGCGATGGCGGCCAGCGTTTCCGTGGTGTGCCGAATCGCGGCCAGGCGCAGGCGAGCGTCCTCGTCCCAGGGCGCGGCGCGTTCGCGCGTGGCAAGGAATTCCGCCGCTTCGTTCTTGTGCCCGGTTCTCTCCAACAGGTCCGCCGCAGCCATCAGGTTTTCGAACGGCTCGACGGAAACCAGGTTCATGCGGCGCAGCAGCGCCATCGCGGCGTCCACATCGCCGGTTTCGAGGCGTATCTCGGCCAGCCCCAGGAAATTGGTTGGACTCAAATCCCGCTCGTCCAGTGCGCGCGTATACAGGTAATCCAAAACCGCACGTGCCGATGCGGCGTCGCCCTGGTTGCGCAACTGTGTAGCGGCGGTTTGCAGGTCCTCCTTGGTTGGCGCGTTGGCTCGATCCTGTCGATAGCGATCGAGCCGGGCGGCCAAATCGCCGGATTGCGCGGCAATCACGATTTCGACTTGCGCCGGCGGATTCCGGATGACGGCCACTAACGCCCGGGCGCTATCGGTCCGGCGGCGTTCCACCAGGTATTGCAACAGCTCGAGCCGATGCCGATTGAGCTCCGACTGCGCGTAAGTTCGGGCATCGCCGGCACTCTGCAACACCTCGGCGTCCGCGATCTCGACCAACCGGCGAAGCGCGGGTTCCTGCTGATCTTCGGGGATCGCGGAAGATACGATTTGCGAAAGAAAGTTCGCGGAATCGGCGGGTGTCCGCGCCGCGCGAGAGAGATCGAGAATCCAGCTTACACCCGCTTCCGGACTGCCCGCCGCGGCCATCGCGCCTCGCAACAACGGTTCCACCTGATACGCGCCGTTCATGCGGATGTAATCGTGCAGAAGCCGGTCGGCCTGCGTTCGCACACGGACGAGGATCTTGCGCTGCCCAATGGCGGTGAGCGTCTGCTCGGCCTGGTGCCAGAATTCGGGCGGCACGCGGCCCGAGTTCTCCTGCCGCCGGAAAGCTTCGAGCGCCAGCTTGGTCTGCGCGACGGCATCATCCTGTTTGCCCTGCCGCCAGAGGATATCCGCGATGGCCTCGCGCGCACTTCCGGCGTTGGGATCGAACTGAAGACCGTCTTCGTATTCCGCCACGGCGCGGTCGTGCCGCCCCAGCTCTTCGTAAGATTGTGCGAGCGCAAGGTACGCGGCGGCTTGCGCGGGCGCCGCTTCCAGCATGCCCGGCAGGTAGTCTTCCGAAGCGTCCCGATTGGTGGCGGCCAGATACTCGCCGTAGCGCGAGCCGAAATAGAACCACGTCTGGCCGGCCAATTGCTGGTTGCGATCGACCGGTTTGCCAAGGCGCTCACCGATGGTGCCGCCGCCGAGCAACCCGGCGAATGCCTGATTCACTTCGGGGGCAGGGTCGCGGTAATACAGCCCAACCAGGCCCAGGTAGGCCCGCGCCCAAACCGGCGTGAAACTGTTTCCGCCCAGTGACACCGCGGCGCGCGCGAACGCCGCGTCGCCAGTCTCGATGGCGAGTCGCATACCGGCGTAGCTGGCCGCCGCCAACTTCAGACGGCGATCCGGATCGCGCGTGCGCAGCAGTTCCAGGTAGCGTTCGAGATCGATGCCCTCGGGATTTTGCGACAGCACGCGGAATTCGTTTTCGCTGTCGCCCGCGGTGGCATAGGCCTGCGCCGCCTCGCGGAGCAGGCTGAGCTGGTTCATGCGGTCGCTTTTCGCGCGCCAGTATCGCTCCAGCAAAGAGCCCAGGTCGGCGAATTGCATCCGGGATTTCTGGAGTTCGACGATCCGCGACAGGTGCGCCTGGGCGGACGGTGCATCCGGCGCCGCCATCAGCAGATCGCTTCGCCAGCGAACCTCCCTCTCCTTCAACCCCGCGAGTTGCGCCAGCAAGAGCAGGCTGTCGTTCCAGGATGTCGTGTTGCCCGAAGTTGCCCTGACCTTCCCGAGGAAGGCTGTCAGGGAAACTTTTTCTTCGGGCGTAAAGTAGGTGTTGGCGGTTTCACCGATCTGGCGGAGCGCCAGATCGGCCAACTGCGGCACCGCCTCGCGCTGCGGCAACTGCATCCCGGCCTGTTGCGCCCCGTAGAGCCGCCGGTAAGCCTCTTCGTGCTTGCGCAGCCGCGTCATCACGCGTGCGTACAGTTCGGGGCCTTCGCCCTGGTCGATCAGCAGCCGTGCGCCGGCCAGATCCACTCCGCGCCCGGCGAATGTCGCGGCCTCCTGCAATAGACCCCACTTCTCCAGGGTCGCCGCCGCCTGGAAAAACAGATCGGGCTTGGCGGGCCGGCCTTCGATCATGGCGGCTTCGACGGCTTTCACCGCTTCCGCGGGCCGCCGCTCGCGCGCCAGCAGCTCGGCCACCTTCAGCAGCCATTGCGGATCGTGGTAGCTCAGCGCGTACAGGTTCTTGTATGCCTCGATCGCCTGATCGAAACGCGTCAGCTTCTCCTCCAACTGCGCCTGCGCGATCCGCAAATCCAGCCGGTCGGGACGCACCGC
>DASWZP010000205.1:0-3691 GCA_036404395.1 Bryobacteraceae bacterium
CGCCAAAGCGCCACCACATGTCTGGTCCATACAACTGAAACATAAACTGAAATTTATGTCTTGACCAGGCTTATTTAAGTGGCATTGGGCGAAAGCGCCTGCCCCACGCCGGCACTGCGTTCCGCCTTCTTTCCGGCCTTCGCTTGTCCCGCCTCGCGGGACCCCACCCTCGCTATATCCGCCCTGCCAGCCACGTATAATCGGAGCTAAGGGCATCCCATGCGGAAGCGGCTGATCTACGGCTCTCTCTCCATCCTGCTGGCCATCTCCGTCATCCTGGTGGTCTGGGAAGGCTCCTTCAATCCGGGCAACTTCCGCCCCGCCAATCCCGATCAGACGCTGATTTTCTGGGCCGTTTCCAGCCTCATTTTTCTCCTCATGGTGACGCTCGGCTGGATTCTCATCCGCGAGTTCGTCAAGCTCTACGTCGAGCGCCAGAGCCGCCGCGAAGGTTCGCGCATCAAAACCAAGCTCGTCGTCGGCGCGCTCGCCCTTAGCTTCGTACCTGTTTTCTTCCTTGTGCTGTTCAGCTATTACGTGATGAACCGCAACATCGGGGCGTGGTTCCGGCAGCCGGCCGGCAATGAGCTGACGGCTTTCGAGAACATCGCCCGCCAGCTCGGCAAGGAAATGCAGGACGAGACCGACGCCCAGGCCGCGCTGTTGGCCGCACAGCCCGAAGTCCGCCAGTTGATCGAGGGTGGCGCGCCCACGCCCGGCTTCCTGGCCCGCTTCGCGGCCCAATACGAGCTCGCCTCGGCGGCGATCTACGGCTCGGCCGCCGGGGCGCCGCTCGATGCCTGGGGACCCTACCAGCAGCAGGCCCGCGTGGACCGCTTGGTTGCGGCATCCTACCCGATTCTCCAGGGTCAGCGCCGTTTGGGATTCGTCACCGTGACCGCCCAAGTGCCCGGAGACGTCGCGGAAAAGAAAGCCGTCATCGGCACCTGGGCGCGCGAAGAGCGCGAGAACCACGACAACGCACGGTCGGTGCGCCGCGTCAGCGTAATGTTGATGACCTTGATCACGCTGTTCGTGCTGTTCGTGGCCACTTGGATCGCACTGTTCCTCTCCAAGCAAATCAGCATTCCCATCGTCGCGCTGGCCGAGGCCGCCAGCCAGGTTCGCGGCGGCAACCTTTCCTATCGCGTGAATGTGCGCGCCGCCGATGAGTTAGGGTCGCTGGTGCGCGGCTTCAACCGGATGACGCAGGAGCTGGAATCCAATAGCCGCGAGCTCGACCGCCGCCGCCGCTTCACCGAGGCCATCCTCGAAAGCATCCCCACCGGCGTCATCTCCATCTCCGCCGACGGCGCCATCCAGCGTGTCAATCGCGCGCTCTCCCAAATCTTTCCCGGTGCCCAGGTGGAACAGGCTGCCCGCCTGGAAGACCTGTTTTCGCGCGAGGACACGGCCGAAATCAAGTACCTCATGAAACGCGCCCGCCGCACCGGCGCCGCTTCGCGCCAATTGGAGCTGCGCACGGAAAACCGCAACCGGCATCTGGCGGTTACGGTGGCCGCGCTCGAGGAAAAAGTCACCTCTGGTTTCGTCATCGTCATCGAGGATTCGAGCGAGCTGCTGCGCGCGCAAAAAGCCGCTGCCTGGCACGAGGTGGCGCGCCGCGTGGCGCACGAAATCAAGAATCCGCTTACCCCCATCGCGCTGTCCGCCGAACGCATCTTGCGGCAGATCGACCGCCTGGAGCTGGCCGCCGCGCCGCGCCGCATCCTCGATGAGTGCGTGCAGACCATCGGCCGCTCCGTCGAATCGGTCAAGACCCTGGTCGACGAATTCTCGCAGTTCGCGCGCTTCCCCGCCGCGCAGCTTGTGCGCTCCGACTTGAACGAAGTCGTGCGCGACGCGCTGGCCATCTTTCAAGGCCGCCTGGATGGCATCAACTTGCGCGCCAGCTTCGCCCCCGACCTCCCTCCCGTCAACCTGGACCGCGAACAGTTCCAGCGCGTGGTGGTGAACCTGGTCGATAACGCCGCCGAAGCCATGCAGGATTCGCTCGTCAAGAATCTCGATGTGGCCACCCAGCCGGGCGCAGCCGACACCGTCGAGCTGGTGGTGGCCGATTCCGGCTGCGGCGTCAGCTCCGACGAAAAAGAGAAGCTATTCCTGCCCTATTTCTCCACCAAGGGCCGCGGCACGGGCCTGGGCCTCGCCATCGTCAGCCACATCGTGGCCGAGCACGACGCGCACATACGCGTCGAAGACAACCTGCCCGCCGGCGCGCGATTTACCGTCGAGATTCCGCTGGCCGTCGATGCCGAGCCGGCCGACAACCCCGCTCCGCAGGCGCCGCCCGCCGCCCCGGTGAAAGCATGAAGCAGCGGCGCATCCTGGTTGTCGATGACGAGCCGGAAATCCGCCGCTCCCTGGCCGGCGTGCTCGAGGACGAAGGCTATCTCGCCGGGACGGCGGAAAACGGCGAGGCCTGCCTGGACGCCCTTCCCGGCGCCGGCTTCGAGCTGGTCTTGCTCGATATCTGGCTGCCCGGCATCGACGGCATGGAGGTCCTCGAGCGCATCCAGGCCATCCCGTTCGCCGAGCGGCCCGAAGTCGTCGTCATCTCCGGCCACGGCAGCATCGAAGCCGCCGTCAAGGCCACCAAGCTCGGCGCTTTCGATTTTCTCGAAAAGCCGCTCTCCATCGACAAGATCTCGGTGGTCGTCAAGAACGCGCTGGCGCACCGCGCCCTGGCGCTCGAAAACAGCCAGCTCAAACAGGACTCCACCGGCCGCCATCGCATCATCGGCGAGAGCGTCCCCATGAAGGCCCTGCGCCAGCAGCTCTCGTTGATGGCCGCCACCAACGGCCGCGTCCTCATCTATGGCGAAAGCGGCACCGGCAAGGAGCTGGTGGCGCACGCCATCCACGCCCTCAGCACGCGGGCCGCCGAGCCGTTCGTCGAGGTCAACTGCGCCGCCATTCCGGAAGAGCTGATCGAAAGCGAGCTGTTCGGCCACATCAAGGGCAGCTTCACCAGCGCCCACGAAGACAAGATCGGCAAGTTTCAAAAGGCCGACGGCGGCACGCTGTTTCTCGACGAAGTCGGCGATATGAGCCTGCGCACCCAGGCCAAGGTGCTGCGCTCGCTCGAGGAGCAGCGCTTCGAGCCGGTCGGCGGACCGGGCAGCGTGCAGGTGGACGTCCGCGTGGTCGCCGCCACCAACAAGAATCTGGAAGAGGAAATCGAACGCGGCAATTTCCGCGAAGACCTGTTCTACCGCCTCAACGTGATTCCCTTCGCCGTGCCGCCCCTGCGCGACCGCCGCGAGGATATCCCGCTGCTGGCCGACTTTTTTCTCCGCGAGTTCACCACCGCCTACGGCCGCAAGCCCAAGGAGCTGACCCCCGAGGCCTACCGCGTGCTCGGCGAATACCACTGGCCCGGCAACGTGCGCGAGCTCAAGAACCTGATCGAGCGTATCGTCATTTTGAATCCGCAAGTGCGCGTCGATGCCCGCCACATTCCGCTCGCCGGCACGCGCAAGCCGCAGGACCGTCCCCTCGACCGCTTCGGCAGCCTGCAGGAAGTCCGCGAAGCCGCCGAGCGCGACTACATCTTAAGAAAGCTGGAAGAAACCGCCGGCAACGTCACCCGAACCGCCGAACTGCTAGGCCTAGAGCGCAGCAACCTCTATAGAAAAATGAAAACCCTGGGAATTGGGCCGAAGGAATA
>DASWZP010000206.1:0-4635 GCA_036404395.1 Bryobacteraceae bacterium
ATCCGGCGGGTAGATGCCGTCGTGCCTTTCCCGTTTCCGCTTGCGCCACATGCCGAGCGGGATGAGAACCAGGCCGCCGAAAAACGGCACCGGCAGCAGCAGAAAAGCCAGGATGCCCATGTACGGGTTTTCCACTCCGCCACGCAGCGTGGTGGGCAGCAGGAAAAGCCAGAACACGGTGGCGGTGGTGACCAGGATCACGCCAGTCAGGCTGATCCAGTTACTGGACAGATGAATGAGCGGGGACAGCCAGCCGCCGAGCGGGCGGTTCGGTTGGTTAGGCGTCATGGGGGGTGATCAATCTCCTGGAGCTTCCTGCTCGTGCGCGTCAGGCCGGTGCTCGGCCGCGCTGCGAGGTTCGTCCTTCTTCCCAATATAGCCTGTCAGAAATGCGGTGTTGAGAGGATAGACGTCGGGATCGAAAATGACGGAATAGAAGTGCCACACCACGATCGCCAGCGCGGCCAGCACGGCTTCGTAGAAGTGAATCGAGGTCGCCACATCCAGCCAGAGCTTGGGGAGCAGGCGCATGACCAGCGAGTTGGCCCACAGCATGACTCCGCTCAAAGTCATGATGACGGCTCCCCAGATCACCGCCCAATACTCGGCTTTTTCGATATAGCTGTGCGACGATCGCGCGGGCGGTGCGTCTCCCAGTCCCAGGTTGTAGGCGAAGTTGCTGCTGGCTTCGCGCGCGTCGCGCACCTTGGGAATCATTTCCTTCCAGTGGTTGCGCAGTTTCCGGCTGACGATGAGCGACACCAGGTGAGTCAGGCTGACGGCGATGAAAACCGAAGCCGCCACGCGATGGATGAGGCTCCGCATGTCGTGCGTTCGGGCCAGCAGGAGCAACGGCCGCGCCCACCACTGGTCCGGGTACTTGAGAGCGAAGCCGGTCCACACCAGGGTCATAAAGGAGAGGGCGAGTAACGCATGCTGCACGCGCTCGAACGGCAGCATGCGGAGCCCGGTGGGAGCGCGGCTAGCGAACTGGGGCGCGCCCGGGCGGAACCGCGCGCGGACCAGTTTGCGAATCCAATCGCCGCCGTTGTGCAGCAGCATCAGCCCGATGGTCACCGGGATCAGCAGCAGGTAGAACTGGCGGATGAAAGTCAGCACGGGCGGTTCGCTTGAGCCGTCCGCCACGTGCACCTGGCCGATGGCGAATCGCTGCCCGGCGCCGGGGTGGCATTGGCCGCAGGTCTTGGGAAGGTTCTTCGGGTTGATGGTGGAATTCGGGTCGGAGGAGGCCAGGATATTATGGACGCCGTGGCAACTGGCGCAGTTGGCCACGGTCTCGACGCCTTCCTTGGCGGCGAGGCCGTGGTAGGAAGCGTCGAAGCTCACCAGGCGGTCGGACGGCATGCCGAACTTGCGGCTGAGCCGTACGTCGCCGTGGCAACTGCCGCACGTCTCGCGGATGTTGGCGGCGTTGACGGGCGAAGCCGCGTTGCTCGGTTTGATGATCTTGTGCTCGCCGTGGCAATCGGTGCAAAGCGGGGCCTGCGTGATGCCCTTGGCCAGGGCCTGGCCATGAACGCTGGCGCGGTATTGATCGGCTACCCCGGGGTGGCACATGCCGCAAGTATCGGGCACTGCCATCCGAAAGGCTTGCGAGCTGGGCGGCAGCAGCTCATGCGCGCTGCCGTGGCAAACGCCGCAATCGGGCGCGCTCTCGTTTCCGTGCTTGCGGGCCTGGCCGTGGACGCCGCTTTCGTAGTCGCCGGCCTGATCGGCGTGACAAGCGCCGCACTGCGGCTTCGGAATGCCCGCCTGGTGCGGATACTCGTCGTGCGACTCGTGGCATGAGTCGCACGCCAAGCCCGCGTGCGCGCTCTTGGCCAGCTTCTGCGCCTGGTCGTGACAACCGGCGCAGTCCAGCTTGGGAGCCGCCGCCCAACCACCGCCGGCGGCCCAGAAAGTTAAAGCCAGCAGGGCAATTCCCGGCTTGGCGGCAACCCGAGGAATCGCCCGCCGCATTCCGCCGTTAAACTCCCGACACCCAGCTTTGATACACGTAAATGCCGGCCAAAACAACGCCGTATGCGACCGCGACCACGGTCAGCATCTTTCCCCACTTGTCGATCTGGTCGAGTTTCTGGGCGACGGTCACCTGCTGAGACGTGACCGCTCCGGACGCATCGCTGATGTGGATCATGTCATCTTCGCTCGCCGATACAAATCTGCGGTAAACGATCAAGCCGATGACCGCCACAGCCAGCACAGCCCAAAGCGCTACAAACGGAACATAGGGACTCATGGTTACCTCCTCGTCGTCTGCGTTGTGGAATTGGTGAAGATGGGGCGCTCCCCGAACGGCGCGCCCGACTTTTCAGATACCCGTATGATGGCACTCATGCTGCTCAATCCTCTGCCAACCCGGTTCCGGATATTGCAATCCTATTCTAACTGAACGCGCAACACACCACATGTTCCCTTACGCGGACATATTGGGCAATGCACGCTAAAGCCCAGGGCGTAACCGGGTCTAAGTCATTGAGTTTTGCAACGTCTGCTGCCAGAATGGCTGTGATGTGGGGCTATTGGCGCAGAATCTTCCTCTGAAATGGGGGAAATTCCGCTCAAAACATCGGATTTGCAGAGATTTGCAACACGCAGGGCGGCGGCCATGATAGCCAGTAACACAGTACTCATAGGATCGTGCTCGGAGAGCACCGAAACCAGGCCTGCATCCCAGGCCTGAGCCAGCAGTTGCGGATCCTGGCGAGTGATCAGCACGATCCGCTCGGGATGAGAAAGGGGGAGGCGCAGATGCTCGAAGGCGGCTTCGTCGAGAACCAGAACGCAATCGTCGGCCAGATCCGGCGTGTCAACCGATTCAACGCGCCACGCGCAACTCCGGGCCAGCGCTTCGCGAAGGGCGCCTCGGTAGGCGCCATCGGCGAGCGCGAGCTGAACAGTGTGCAACACGGCGGACTCCACGCCTCCACCCGCCAAGGGCTACTTCTTTTCCTGATATCCGTCCAGGCTTTTGTGCTCGTGGTAGTACTTGCCTGGGGCGGTCAGATTCTTATTCATTTCGTCTTTATCGGCGGACACCTTGGCATGGCAATATACGCATTGCTTCTTGGTGGCCTTCATATATTCCTGTTTGCCGAACGAAGCCGTCGTCGACACCAGGAAACCGCCCAGCAGGATGGCAGCGGGCACAATGACTTTCAAATGGGACATGACGCCTCCACGGGGCAAGTTTGCAATTGCATCGCCACCGCCAAATCCCTGTTTTCCGATGGTGTTAGCGTCCGGAAGCGGAGGCATACGGGGCAATTCCCCCGTTTGGCGGGCGCGCCGGTGGGCGTAGTGCCCCACTGGGCCTGCTATACTGAGGTCAAATCGTAACGTAATGTCAAAGCTCACACCTGCATGGCAGAGGGTTGGCGTCCTGGAGTCGGTTTTTGACCAGCTTTCGGATGCGCTTGTCCTTTATGACCCGGAATTCCGGGTGACGGGGGTCAACCGGGCGGCGGAAAAGATGTTTGGGATCGCCGCCGAGGAGATGCTGGGAAAACACTGCCAGGAGATCTTCAAGTGCCCGGTTTGCGAGCCGGGCTGCGGGGTGCTGGTGGGTTTGAACCAGGCGCCCAACGCGCCTTCCTGCACGGTACGTCTGCACACCGATAACGGCCGCGAGCGCCTGGTGGTGATGCACACCACGCAGATGTTCGACGAGCATGCCCAGCTCGCCGGGGTGGTGGCCACCATTAAGGACATCACCGACGAGGCGGCGCCGCAGCGGCGCGAAGTGATCGCCGAATCCGGGCCGATGCGCGAAGTGGTGAATTTCGTGCGCCGGGTGGCGGCCAGCGAAGCCACCACCATACTGCTCGATGGGGAGAACGGAACCGGCAAGGACCTGATCGCCAAGACGCTCCACTACCAGAGCCTGCGCCAGGCCGAGCCGTTTATCGCCATCAACTGCGCGGCGATTCCGGATTCGCTGCTGGAAAGCGAATTGTTCGGTTACGAAAAAGGCGCCTTCACCGACGCGCGGGCGCAGAAACGCGGCATCTTCGAGCTGGCCGACAAGGGAACGCTGTTCCTGGACGAGATCGGCGAGATTCCCATGATGCTGCAGGCCAAGCTATTGCGCGTGCTGGAGGAGCAGACCTTTCGGCGGCTGGGCGGCCTCAAGGACATTAACCTGGACTTGCGGGTGGTGGCGGCCACCAACAAGAACCTCCGCGAGGCGGTCAAAGAAGGCGCCTTCCGGCAGGACCTGTACTTCCGCCTCAACGTGATCCAGATCTCCATCCCGCCGTTGCGGGAGCGCCTGGACGACATTCTGCCGCTGGCGCGCTTCTTCATCGACCACTACAACCACAAGTTCAAGCGCAGCATCGAGGGAGTAAGCGACAGCGCCGCCAAGCTGCTGCTCTCGCACGACTGGCCGGGCAACGTGCGCGAATTGCGCAACGCGATCGAGCGGGCCATGATCCTGGAAGAATCGGCCCTGATCACGGCGCCGAGTTTGCCGATCAGCGTGGCCCATTCGGAACCGGGAACGGCGCTCGCGGCCGCTCCCGCCGCCGAAATGGTGAGCGACGGCCTCTCGCTCGAAGACAACGAGCGCAGCCTGCTGGCCCGCGCGCTCGAAAAAACCAACGGCAACCAGAC
>DASWZP010000207.1:0-13835 GCA_036404395.1 Bryobacteraceae bacterium
TACTCAGAAGATATCAAAATCAAGCATCTTTTTGAAACGCGAAAATAGGCCTCCCCGCAGCGCGAGTCGAGAGATCGAACTCCGGCCTATCCCTTCAACGGCGCACCGGGCTCTGCGGAATTATCGTTGCGAAGTGCCTGGGGGTACCGGGGTACCGGAGCGGCTGACGTGATTCGGTTGAGCCTGCCTGTCACAACACCAGGCGACGCCCTTGGCAAGCCGTTACGATCGTTGACTGGCCATTCAATAATGTGAGCAGTTTTGAACAGACCATGACGTACTGACCTGCTAGTCTAAAGGGCACACACAGATACCGGCAAACGGAACGGGCTAGAGCCAGAGGGTCAGTCCGTATACCGAAGCGGCGGCTGAAGGGAATCTGTGTGCGTAATTCCACATGGGCGTGCCCTCTCTGCTCCTCAGAGCTGGGATCGGAGGTGCGCCCATGCTTCAAAAATGAATCCAGAAAACCCCACGAAACAGAACTGTGGCGCGACTGATCCTTCTGTCGATCTTCCGGACCTCCGATCTTCGGGTGTGCACCAGTCCGTCATCCTCGTCGCCGACGATGAGGCGCTAGTCCGCAACCTGGTCACTTTGCTGTTACAACAAGACGGCCATTTGGTTCTTTCCGCCGCCAATGGTCACGAGGGGCTGGAACTGTCACGCCGTTACCCCGGCACAATAGACCTGGTCATTACCGACGTGCAGATGCCCCGGCTGAACGGCACCGACCTGTGCGCTCATCTGGTCAAAGAGCGGCCCGGAATCAAAGCGTTGGTGATGTCGGGCGCGGACATGAGCGAAATCGTCAGCCAGAATATCAATTTGCCGTTCCTGCCAAAACCGTTCGACGGAAAGACTCTCATCGCGAGAGTTCGGGCGATCCTGGCCGCTCCGGTTCAGATATTCAAACTCCCGTTTGAGTAGATCCATTCGCCCACCAGCACGTCTGCGCGAGAAGGGGCACCATTACTGTTTCGCCGGTTCGCTCTTCCGCTTGAGCTTCAACGGGAGATCCATCCCGCCTTGCGTCCACGTGCCATTCAGTTCCGTGCCGTCTTTGTTGATTTCGCCGTGATATCCGCCGCCGAGCATCTTTACCGTCAGCGTAAGCTTTGTATCCTTCTGCTCGATGGCGGTAACAGGGATTTCGGCGCCACCTTGGTCCACGCTGACCAGAACAGCGCTCGCGCCGCTTTCATCGTTGGTCATCTTCAGGACCAGCCGCAGCGGTTGACCAGCATCCAGCGTACCTTCCCATGTCCCCAGGAATTCCTTGGCGACCGCCGGGCTTTTCGCCGCCTTCTCGATTTTGGCATCGCCGGTACGGCTGAGCTTGGCGGGGAACGACCCGCCTCCCTGCGTGAATTCGCCGGATAGAGTCTTGCCATCCGCGGACAGAGTGCCGGTGAAAGTCGGTTGGCCAGGCGCGCCTTTGATCCGGAAGGTGCACTTGCCATCCGTGAAGCTGATCGCCTCGAGCGGAATGCCGGTTGCGTTCTGGGCGGGTATGGCGGCGGACCCGATCCAACCCGTGGCGTCCTTGTCGAGATCGATCTCCAGACCGAGCGACTGATCGGGAAGCTCGATGCTGCCGGTCCAATGGCCGCGCGGGCCGTCCTGCGCCCAGAGGGCGCCGGCAATCAGAAACGCTCCCAACAAAATGCGACTTGTTGTCTTCATCACGAAATCCTCAATGCGGCTGATATGGCTACGCCTGACAGTATCCCAGATTTGTCGATTGCCGGCGCGCATTGGCGCAAGCGGCTTTCCGCCCGCCGGAATCCGGTTGCAGGCAAGTCTTGTCACCAGTTCGCCCGCGGACTAGACTCAAGAGCGGAGAAGCAACCGCTTGAAACGTCACTGCGCTATTCTGGCCCTCTTACCGATGCTAGGCGCCGCGGCATGCGGACAAACCATCATCACAACTTCGCCTCCCGCCGAACCAAAGGCACCCTACCACGGCTTGGCCACCTTCCAGGCGCCGCGGTATGGGCCGCGCCCGATAGTCGGCGCGCCCTACTACGGTGAGGAAGTCTCCCAGCACGAGCAGACCCTCGCCAACGGCACTCAGATCAACGAGACGAAAACGCTGCGGAAGATTTGGCGCGATTCGCAGGGCCGCACCAGGATTGAGCGGGAGTTGGGGGTAAATCCCTCCTCGAAGAGTGCCCCGGCAATCGTCCAGATTACCGATCCGGTGGCCGGGTACATCTACACCCTGGATACCGCGCGGAGAGTCGCGCATCGCGTGGTGGCACCGCCTCCGCCCGGCGGGCCTCAAACCGGCAACCCGGACCGGCCGCCCATCCGTGCCGCCAGTCGCGCGGGCACCGCCGGCTCTCTCACAGGCACGTTCACCCCCGCTGTCAGACAGACAACCGATGCGCAGGGGCACCAGGTCACCATCGAGGAACTGGGAACCAAGGCTATCGACGGCATCCTGGTCGAGGGAACCCGGCGGACCACGGTTTACCCAACCGGTTCTCAGGGCAACGACAGGCCGCTCAAAGTTATCTTCGAATCCTGGTGGTCTGCGGACGTCAAGGTCATAATGCTCTCGATGACCGACAACCCGCGCTCCGGCGTAACCACCGTGAAGACTACGCATCTCAACACGCAGGAGCCGGACCCCGAGTTGTTCCTGTTGCCGGTGGGCTATACCATCGTGGATGAGACCAGACCCTTCAATATCACCTGGGGCCCGGAGCCTGGATCACAGCGCCGATAGCGTTGCAAGAAGTTGCCGCAGCTCCCCTTGGAGGCTGCTGAAAAAGTCGAAAAGCACTTTGGGGCCACGGATAAACACAGATGAACACGGATAAGCCGATTCTTTTTGATCTGTGTTCATCTGTGTTTATCTGTGGCCCATCATGCCTTTGGTGTTTTTCAGTAGGTTCCTAGCAGAAGCGCCTATGATCCTGGAGACGGAACGGCTGATCCTCGACACGTGGCAAAGCGGCGACTGGACCGCGTTCCGTCCGATCGCGACTGATGTCGAAGTAATGCGCTATATCACCGGCGGCGTGCCTTGGAGCGATGACCAGATCCGGTCGTTCGTTGACCGCCAGATAGAGTTGTATCGAACGCAAGGCTTCTGCCGGTGGAAGTTGCTCGAAAAACCGGATCGTAACCAGATCGGCTTCTGTGGCGTGGGCCTCTGGCGCGACATGGTGGAACCCGAGATCGGGTGGTGGCTGGCGCGGCCGTATTGGGGCCGCGGCCTGGCAACCGAAGCCGCCGTAGTGGCGCTGCGCGACGCTTTCGAGCGGGTCCGATTGGAACGAATCGTCTCAATTGCGATGGTGGGGAATACGGCGTCGACGCGGATTATGGAAAAACTCGGGCTGGAATTCGATTCCGAATTTGAAAACGAAGGTTTCCGTCTGGTAAAGTACGCCATCGATCGGGCCCGGTACGCGGGGCCAGGCAGCGCTGGCGTCCGTTTCCGGCAGAATCTGCCGGAAAACAGAGCTTAAGTGCTTTGTTTCTGTTAAATTTCCGGCAGAGTCTGCCGGAAATGCCCCGCCGCGACCGGGAGCGCCTACTGCCCGCAACAAGGATCCGCGCCGAGCGTGCCCTCCAGCTCGCTCAGGTATTCCGGCGCACTCACCCGCGCCAGTTGCTGGCGCGACTCGGCCAGCCGCGATTCGATATCGAAACCTTCGAACCCGGCGCCGCTATCCCGGAATTCCTCGATCGCACGCACATGACGCGTCCATAGCGCAACGTCGCGCGTCTGCTTGGCGCGCAACCGCTCGCGATACCAGCCGCTCTCCATCAGGTACTCGCGCGTGAACATGCCGCGCACCTCGGCATCCTCGACGTCCATCCCTTGCCAGGAACCCTGGGCCATGATTTCGAGCAGCGCCCGAAGCGGAGGGCAGGCCGCCTCCACGCTGCCATCCTCGAAGTACCGACGGGCTACCCGCGTCTGAGCTTCCACGATGGCATCCACACCGGCCGCGAATTGCACGATGTCCTGCTTCTCCGGACGCAATATTTCCTCCGTGAATACGGCGTCCGGCGTTTCAAAAAGCCGCCCCAGAAACCGGTCGACGAAAAGCGGCGTTATCCGATAACCGAGGCGGCTGGCCTGCACGGTGCGGCCATCCACGCAGAAATCGCATACCTTTTCCAGGTATCCATTGGCCAGCAGAAACTCGGGGTCGCGTTCGTGCACGCGCATGCGGCACCAGATCTCGGGAACCAGCAGGCTGATGTCGTGGTCCACCCGGTAATGCGGCCCAATGTAGCCAGCCGAAGTGGTGAATCCGGCGTACCCGGTCAGGATGAACGATACCAGCGCGTTGTTCAGATCCACCACCGGAGGCAGCGCGTTAAAGGCTGCCTTGGTCAGCGCGCCCTCGCTGCCAAAACCGGTGGTCGCCGGCGATTTGCCGGTCAGGCTGCAAATGAAATCCATGAACAGCTCCGGCAATTCCTGGTAATGGATCGGGCTGTACACGGCCAGCGGCGGCAAACCGGCCTTCGCATCCGCCGGGCTGTTTCTTCTTCCTGCCAGCACCGCGTTGACCGGCAGGTAAACCGGCCGCTCCGCCGGAATTCCTCTCGCCAGCCGGGCGGCGATCTGGGCCAGGTAGAGTTCTCGCGGATTCTTGAGATCGGGCCGCTGCTGCAAATACCGCGGGTTGGTCGAGCGCGTTCCATGGATCAGGCGCGGGTGAGCCGAAGAAACCACGTAGTCCGTCTCTGGCCGCTCGACGAAGCTCTTCAGAAGCCGCTTCATCGGCTCGGAGTATTGATCGAACTCGACCACGTGTTCCACCAGGGCACGCGCCGCGTCGACGGTGATCGGCTCGAAATTGGAGAGGAAATTCCCCGGGCCGGCGATGTCCGCCTCCGCCTGCGTGTCCACTCCCCGCTGGATCGCGTTATCGGGCCGTTGGAACAGCAGGCGCTCGCAATTTGCCACCAGTTTGACACTCGGATTGTCGTATTCCGGATCCAGATCGCTGAGGGCGCGGCGTGGGAGCACGATCGAGGCGGTGATATCATCCTCCATCTGCACCTTCTCGGCGGGACTGAAATCCGGCCGCAGCTTGAAAATCCGCCAGGCGCCTTCCGGATCGTAGCCGACGCGCAGGTAATTGCACACCAGTTTCTGATCGTCGAATTTCAACTCGTGTCCCAGAAAGCCGTTGATCCGGTCCACCGTGAAATGCTCGCGCCAGTTATCGCCCCAGTCGGGCTGGTAGTAACGTTTCAGCGTGAAAACCAGTTGGCGCACGGTCTGCGAAAGCTCGCGCGCCCAGGCGTTGTGGTGGTCGGTATAGTCCGCCGACGGCGTCAGCAATTGGATGACCGACCCAAGCGATCGCGCCGGGCTCAGGATCGGCCGCCGCGAGCGCTCGTCCGGTGGCCGCTGACGATAGATGGCGGAAAAATCCTTCTCGATGACCTCCGCCACCTGCTCCATGTCCCGGTGGTAGTCTTTCACGAAGACCGATCCCTTCAGCACTGCATCGGCGATCGATTTGGAAATCTCGGATTTGCCGCCGCCGGACACCGTGCATGGCTTATGGCACAGCGTTCCGCGCGGCCGCGAACCCACCAGGCGCCATGCCGTCCCGGCAACCTGTTTTTGCAGCTTGACGCGATAACCGGAGGGCAGCACGTACACGTCCTCGGCGCGCAAAGCCAGGCGCGCGTCCGCGTCGCCGTGCCGCCATCGGACGAATCCTTCGCGCGCGTGGAAGCTCGCGTCCTCCGGCACATAGTATATGTTCGGAAAACGCCGATCGATGGCATGGCCTTGCGCCTGCGGCGCGATCAGATCTCCCAACAGATTCGTGACATCGGCAAACGTGGCCGCCTTCAGGCTAACGGTGCGATCCGCATAAAAATCCTGTCCCAGGACGTAAGTGGCAAAGGCCAGCGCGCCGCCTGCGTGTTCCTCCTCGCACGAACCGAACAGGTTGGCCGCGAAGCTGATCTGCGTCTTCACTTCCTTCTTGCAATACCCGTAGTAGTTGTCCGCGATCACCGTGACCATCACGCCGCGCGCATCGCGGCACGCCACCTTGAACGCTCGGCCGCCGTTGTACGGCTCGTCATCGTTGGTCCAGCACATGCCGTCGCGCCGCTGCCTGTCGGTAGCCTCGCTCGCATGCGGCAATCCCAAAGCTCTCTTCCGCATGCCCACCAGGTGCGGCGCCAGCACCACGCAGCCGGTATGTCCGGTCCAATGCACTGCATCGAGACCGGCGTCGTTTTCCGGTAAGTACGGATCGCCGCCGTTGCCGAAAATGCTCTCCACAAAATCGAGGTTACTGACCAAACTGCCAGGCGCGATGAACCGGATCTCCATGGTCTTCTCCGGTTCCGAGCCGGCCGCCGGCGAGACCAGCGGGCGCAGCAGCAGGGAGACGAAGCACCGCGCGGGCTTCGCTTCATCGGCGGTGAATGGCAACGTCAGCAGATCGGCGGGAGGCCGCAGCGCCGCGCTCCATAGCGCCGCGAAAGCCTGCTTGGGAACGGCGGCTTTATCGGCTGGAACCGGAAGCCCGCCCTCGACCACGTGGAACAGCCCTTGCGTAGTCCGCCGGTCGCTGCGCGGATTGTGCAGCACGCCCTGTGGCAGACGATAGGAATCCACGTATGGCGATGAGAAGAAATCCGAGGTCACCGGCAGCGATAAAACGCGGGCCATGCCTTCGCGGTCCAGCACAAAGGTGTTGGCCGGGAGCCGCGCCGCGCCGCGAGGACAAACGTCGCCGAGGTACGAGTCGAGAAAGTCCTGAATGCGGCTATCGCTCGCGCAGAGCCAGTTTCCCAGTTGCCGGTCCTTCTGGCAGTAGTTGCGCAGCAGCGGCCCGGCAATTTCGAGAAAGTCCGCGCCGGCCGTGGCCCGGCTGACCGGCAGCCCCAGCGCCGCGAGTTTGAGATTGATGTAGCGGTCCAGTTCCTCATCCCGTTTGCGGAACGAGTGCATGAAAGCCGGCACAGCCATACGTTTGCCTCCATCCGGCTAATTAAGATTCAAGAGGGACGAATACGTGGTCCGCGGCGGTGTACCTGTGTGCATCCGGGCAGGCCGCCTCAAGCGTTCTACCAGTTTATTACACATTGCGGAAATTCCTCTGTCAGTGCGCGCAGGCGCGAGGAGGTGCTTACAGCGTCACAAAGCGGGTTCGGGCCGTCTCAAAACTCAGCGTTCCCAAATGGCGCTCGCTAGCCAGCTTCAAATACCGCAGCGTGTGCCAGTCCAGGTCCCAGTAGGCTTTGGCGGCGTAGGCGTCCAGCATGACCGGATCGGTTCCGGCAATCAAAGTTTTTTTCAAGGCCACGTCGGCAAGATTCCCTCCGCTGGGCCCGTTCCGCAAGAGCACCCGATAGGCATCGATAATCGTCAACGTAGGACGCATGAAATCGGCGAGGTCCACCAGGCTTTCGTGAATGCGCTGATGCAGGCGCTGGCGCGCGCCGCCCAGGATGCCGTACCAGTTCTTCATTCCCAGCGACGCGCCGGTCAAGCTGTGGTGCTTGGCAATTGGGATGTTGATCATCTTATCGGCGCTCAGAAATGGCTCGAGCACCGGCCAGGCGTTCAGCACCTCGCCGCGCAGATCGACCTCGCGGAACAGGCGATCCTCGGCGAGAATCACCTCTGCCCCCGCCGCGCGCGCGGCCGCGCCAATGCCGCTGCGCGCGAAACACGAGCGTGGGTCATTGATGCTGACATCGGTCACGATGGCCCGCCGGGCGCCGGCCTCCAGGCACAGGCGGCTCACTTCGGCAACCACCTGCGGATTGGTATTGGCGGCTTGTTCGGCCGTGCGGTCCCAGGCGGCGTTGGGCTTGATGACCACTACGTCGCCGCGTGAGATGAAGCGGCGAATGCCACCCAGTTCCTGGATTGCGCGTTGCACTAGGTGCGCCGGGTCGCCGCCCTGGACGACCACCATTTCGGGCAGCGCCGCGTCCGCTGGAACCTGATAATTCGTGCGCACGGCGGCGACGGCCGGCGCAGCGGAATGCTGCCCGCGCCCATTCAGCCACACGCCCAGCCCGGCCGCGGCGGTGGCCACGCCACCCAGACGCAGCAGCCGGATCATCGCTTCGCGCCGTCCCGCCGGTACCGGTTCGAGATCCATGGCTGGTGCGCCTTTGACTTCAAGACCAGTTTACGTCTAATCCTGGAAGTGTGATGGCAGGATTCGGAGCTCGGGCGGTTCTTATCCTGATTGGGTTCACGGCCGCCATCGCGCAGATCGTGCTGCTGCGCGAGCTGATGGTGGTTTTCTACGGCAACGAGAGCTCGCTCGGGCTGATGCTGGCAAGCTGGTTCTTCTGGACGGCTGCCGGCAGCAGCTTAGCCGGGTATTTTGCCACGCGCGCCCGACAACCGCGACGCGTGATGGCCGCTATCCAAGTGCTGATTGCCGCCATCCTGCCCTGTACGATCCTGGCCGTGCGCGCCGCAAAAGGCCTGCTGCAGACGGTACCGGGCGAGGTGCTGGGGCCCGGCGCCATGCTCCTCACCTCGTTTTGCGTTCTTGGCCCACTCTGCATTCTCTCCGGAGCCCTTTTTTCGGTTGGCAGCCGGGTCTACCAAACCGCTGCCGGCGCGTCCGCCGGTGAGTCCACTGGTTCGGTTTACTTATGGGAAGCCGTCGGATCGTCGGGCGGCGGCGTGGTGGCGGGATTGATTTTGATCCGGCATCTGAGCTCGCTCGACATCGCCTGGTTGCTGGCCCTGCTGAATCTGATGGCTGCCTGCAGCCTTGCCATCTCGCGCCGGCCGCGCGGCAGACAGGCGACAAAAACCGATCGCCTGTCCTACCTCGCGGCAATGGCCGGCCTTCTTGGCATTGCCGCCGCGCTGGCGCTTTCCGGTTGGCCTCGAAACCTGGAAGCCATCTCGCAGGCGCGCTTCTGGCGCGGTCAGCACCTGGTCGCGACGCGCAACTCGGTTTACGGAAGCCTGGCGGTGGTCGGGACGGAAGGAAGCCGAAGCGTTTACGAAAATGGCGTGGTTCTGTTCAACGTGCCCGACCCGCCCGCGGCGGAGGAGGCCGTTCACTACGCGTTGCTCGAGCATCCGTCACCACACAGCCTGCTGCTCATCGGCGGCGGAATCAACGGGAGCATCGCCCAGACTCTGCGGCACCCCACGCTCGAACGGGTGGATTACGTCGAGCTCGACCCCGCCATTCTGGACCTGGCGCGAGAGTACTTCCCGAACCAGTGGCTGGCCTTGCAGTCAGACCCTCGCGTGCATGTACACGTAACCGATGGGCGGCTATTTCTGAAAACCACGCAGTCCACTTTCGATGTCGTGATCGTCAATCTGCCGGAGCCGCAAAACGCGCAACTGAATCGGTTCTATACGGTCGAGTTTTTCCGTGAGGCGTCGCGAAAGCTCACACCAGGCGGTCTCCTTTCCTTCCAGTTGCGGTCGTCGGAAAACTACATCAGTCCGGAGCTCGCGCAGTTCCTGCGCTCCATTCACAAGAGCCTGCTGGCGGTGTTCCCGGAAGTTACAGCCATCCCGGGTGAGACGATTCACTTTTTCGCCGCGCGGCAGGCGGGCGTGCTGGCCTCGGGCGCGGACGAGCTGCTGGCGCGCCTGGCTGCGCGCCATCTCGAAACCAGCTATGTCAGCGAATACTTCATCCCGTTTCGCATGACGGCGGACCGCATGGCGGACATTGACACCGAGATCCGGCCGGACCCGGAGGGTGCCCCATCGACACCTCTCAATCGCGATTTTGCGCCGGTAGCTTATTACTTCGACGTGGCGTTGTGGAGCAGCCAATTCAACGCAAGCTATAGCCGGCTTTTCCGTGCCATGGCTGAAGTCGGTTTCCCAACGGTGCTGGTTACTCTCGGAGTGGCTCTGGCGCTGTTGGTGGTGGGAGGGCGCTTTGCGACAAGAAGACGTGTCCGCAAGAGTGTGGACACGGCACGGACGAGTGCGTGCGCCACATCGAAATTCGCGGCCGGCTTCTGCACGGCTTCGACGGGGTTCACCATGATCGGCCTCGAAATGCTGCTGTTATTGGCGTTCCAGGCCGTGTACGGTTACGTGTACCAGCAACTCGCCGTGCTGATTGCGGCTTTCATGGCGGGAATGGCGCTGGGGAGTTGGCTCGAGTTGCGGCGCGCGACGCATGGCGGCATGCGCATTCTGGCGATAACACAGGTGCTGGCCGCGGCGGCGCCGCTCGTTCTGCTGGCGCTCTTCGAGGCAATCGGGCGAGCTAACAGCACGCTGCTGACCCTGGTCGCGAGCCAGCTTGCCTTCCCTGCCCTGGCGCTGGTTTCCGGCATGCTGGGCGGATACGAGTTTGCGGTTGCCAGCCGGATCTTCTTCGGCGAATCAGACGCAAACAAATCCGCGTCTCACCGCCCCGGCACGCTCTATGCGCTCGACCTCGCCGGCTCCTGCGTGGGTGCAGTCTTGTTCAGCGTCTGGTTCGTTCCCGTATTCGGTTTTCTTAAAACAGCGATGCTGTCGGCGCTGGTGAGCCTGGCGCCGGCGGCGATGGCCCTGCTTGCGGATCGCGGAAAAGATCCAGCGGAGTGAGCGCGGCCACCGGTCTAGTCTCGCCGAACACCAGGGCCGTGAAACGGAAGAGATCGGCGCCGGCATCCTGCCATGCGCGCCCCGGCAGGCCGGCCTTGTGACAAACCTCTTGCAGGAAAGTGCCCCGATCCCATTTCTCGTCGCTCGCCACCTGCGGCAGCAACAAACCTTCGGAGCCGCGCTCGCGGATCAGCAAGCCGTGCTCTCCAACGCGGATCTCCTGAATGTCCATCACGCGGCGCAACGGGGACAGAACCGAGATCTCATAATGCAGGTCCCCCAGTTCGCTCGCGGTGACCGGGAGGAAGCGGTTGTCTCTGAGCGCTGCGTAAGCCGCCACCTCGCGCACAGTGAGATACAGGGGTTTCACCGGCGCCACGAATCCGATGCAGCCACGCAGCTCTCCGTTCTTGGTCAGAGTTACGAACGCTCCGCGCTCCTGCGCCAGCGCTTCCAGTCCGCCGGTCGAGCATTCGTAAGTCTTGCCATCGCGGACCGCGGTTTCAACCGACTTGCGCGCGATCTTGAGCAGCGCGTCCTTCTCAGGCTTGGTGAGCGAAAACGGCGCACCGTCGGCCTTGACCGCGTCCGCGGCCTTCACCAGGGCAACCGCGCCGTAGCCGACCACGCGGCTGTGGTCACCGGTGACATCGCCGGTATTGGCGTAACGGATGACAGTGGCCTGGTTGGCTCCCAACCGCTCCGCGGCGATCATGGTGGCTACAATCGGCCCTCCGCCACATGCCTCCCAAACCCGCAGATCGAGATTGCGCGACAGGTCGAAGTAATCATACTCTCCGATGGCCTTCAGTGTCTTATGGTCGATTCTTACCGCTTCGTCGTAAGTATGATAGTGCGATAGGTCGGAGCTGGCCACAATGAGAGTGTTGGTTCCGGCGACCAACTTAGCCAGCGCCACGCCGAGCGCGCGGCAGGTATCGTAGCTTTGATCTCCCATGATCACCGGCACCAGCTCGAACTGCCCAAGCACCCGTTGCAGGAAGGGCAGTTGGACCTCGATGGAATGCTCCGGGCGTTCCGGGGTCGGCGTATGGCCCGCCCCCGAAAGCTTGATCGACGGGTCCATCGTGGCGAGCTTTGCGGCGAAAGCCCGGTCCACGGGAACCTGGCCGAACGGGGTCGCATAGGCGGCGCCGTCATACACGGATGAGTAATCGAAGGCTTCGTAATGCGAGGGCGCAATCACAACTACGCGGTCGAATTTGCGGCCCTTCAACAATGCATACGAGTACGCGGCAACCGGACCCGAATATTGATAACCCGCGTGCGGCGCCACCAGTGCCACCACGTTTTCGAGCGGCGGCGGTGCGGCTTTCGCCAGGAAGCCGTCGATCATCTTCGCGAGTTCCTTCGGATCGGCTGGATAGAATGTCCCCGCCACCGCCGGTTGCCTGCTTGCGGGGTTCCCGCCGGCGGATGGAACTTCTCGAGGCGGCGGACAAGCGCTCAAGATCAGGGACAACGCAATAACGCCGAAAGACAGTATCTTCATATACGGTGTGCTCCGTCCCAAACCCCGGGGATAGCTTGCTGGCAGAACCGGCACTTGCCCGCGTCCAGGTGTACCGCTCGAACGGTGAAGCCGGCGCGCTCTACCACTGCGCGGCGGCATTTCGGGCACCACGTATTCTCGGCCGGATGGCCGGGAACATTGCCGATATACACGTAATGCAGACCCTCGGCGTCGCAAATGGCTTTGGCGCGTTCGAGCGTCGGCAAGGGCGTCGGCGGCAGGTTCTTCAAAAGGTACTCGGGATGGAAGCGCGAGAAATGCAGCGGAACATCCGGGCCGAGTTCCGTTTTGATCCAGCGAGCGAGGCCGCGGAACTCCTCGTCGGTATCGTTCAAGCTCGGCACCACCAGGTAGACCACTTCGCTCCAGGTGCCTTGCTTGCGGATGGTCGCCAGCGTGTTCAGCACCGGCTTCAGCTCGCCGTTCACGACCTCTTTGTAAAACTTCTCGGAGAAAGCCTTGAGATCGATCTTGATGGCGTCCACACGAGCGCACAACTGTTTCAGCGGCTCTTCCTGGATATAGCCGCCGCTGATGACCACGCTTTTCACGCCCGCCGCGCGTCCGGCCGCCGCGGAATCGAGGACATATTCGGAAAAGACTACCGGTTCGCTGTAAGTGTAGGCTATGGAGGGGCACTGATTCTGGCGGCACAGTGCGGCCAGGTCCTTAGGCGGAATATAAGTGCTGTTCACCTGCTCCGGACGGCTCTGCGAGATGTCCCAGTTCTGGCACATTTTGCAATTGACGTTGCAGCCCGCCGTGGCCACCGAAAATGCCATACTGCCCGGCAGAAAATGAAACAGCGGCTTCTTCTCGATGGGATCCACGTGAGCCGCGCACACGCGCGCATACACCAGCGAGTAATAAGTGCCGCCGCGGTTTTCGCGCACACCGCAGTAACCGCGTTCGCGGTCGTCGATCACGCACTCGCGCGGGCAGAGCTTGCACTTGATTTTTTTGTAGGGCAGCTTCTCGTAGAAGCGCGCTTCGATGGTGAAACGGGCATCGGACTCCGCCGCGCCCGCCGCTACCGCCGGCAGCGCGAGCAACTGAACGAATGCCCTGCGATCCATCGAGTTATACCTCCACCACGCCGATCAGGTTCGGATCGTTGGTCCCCAGCCGGTGGCGTGCGTCCGCCGCGGTCGCGATGTAAGTCGGCTCGCGGTGCAACTCGCGCAGCGGCTTCATCCCCTTTTCAGCCCGCTTGCGTTCGAGGATCTGCCAGCCCGTGTAATCGAGCGCCACCGGGTCGCGCGCCACCATCAGGCCGTTATAGGGCCACGACCATTGCGGCATATAAGAAGGTCCGCCTTCATACTGCGCTGTAAGTGCGTCGCAGATGGTCAGCCGCACTTTTTGCCGGATCGCCGGGAACATATTGACGTCCGCGACGTAAGGGTCGCCCGCATTCGTGTGGTACTTATTCGGATTGTGAATCGCGCCGAATAAGTTCTTGAGCGCCAGCGTTACGCCGACAATGCCATGGTCTTTGAGCACCGGCAGGTTGATCACCGCATCGCAGGTGTGCACCAGCGTATTCGAGAGCAGGCTGCCGGCGCTTCCATTGATCGTCAGTTCGTCGTCGTAGCCGGCGGTGTCATTACCGATCGAGCGGATGCGATCTTTGCGGGAGGCCACGCGGTAACCGGCGCTCTCCAGGTCGGAGTTCAGCCGGTCCCAGATCACGATGTCCTTCTGCGGGATTCCGGCCTGCTGCAAGCGCTCGCAGATGGCTTCCAC
>DASWZP010000208.1:0-12428 GCA_036404395.1 Bryobacteraceae bacterium
TGGCCGCGCCGCGCTGTTCGAGGTCGCGCAGCCGCGGCACTTCGCTCTCGTCGGCCGCCACCACCAGCTTGCCGCAGATTTCGTGCGCCACGCCGTTGTCGCGGCAGAATTCCACCATCTGCCGGATGCCGGTGACCGCCAGCCGCGCCTTCACCGAACCGGGCTTGTAATACAACCCGCAATGCAGCACGCCGCTGTTGTGGCCAGTCTGGTGTTGTCCGACGCGGCCTTCCTTTTCGAGCACGGTGATGGATGCGCCAGGAAACCGTTCGCCCAGGCGGTAAGCCGTGGCCAGCCCGACAATACCGCCGCCGATGATCAGAAATCGTTGGTTAGTCACTCCTCTTATTGTGCCCCGGCAGTCCGGCTTCCTGCCAGCAGGGAGAGCGTGAGGCCATCACCGAGGCGCTGTGGTGACTATCTCGATCACCGGGGACGGTCGCTGGCGATTGAACTGATCGTTTCATGATAGGTCCTTACTTGGCGCGGCTGGCGGCCAGCTCGGCCTGAAGCTTCTTGGTGGCCTCTTCGTTCAGCGGGTAGAAGAACATTCCCAGCCCCGCCAGCAGCGTTCCCACGGCCGGCGCGATGGTCATCAGCAGCCGGATGCCGTGCTGACCTTCGGCCGTCTGCACGACGTTGGCCTTGAAGCCGTAGATAGCGAGGAGCGAGGCCGCCAGCGCGCCCCCGATCACCCAGCCGAACTTATTCGACATGCCCGACGCCGAGAAGATCAGCCCGGTCGCCCTGCGGCCGGATTTCCATTCCGAGTAGTCGGCGGTGTCCGCGAACATGGCCCAAAGAAGCGCGGACGTGGGCCCGGTAAGCATGCAGTACACGATGTTGTACCCGTACAGGAGAACTAACTGATCCGGCCCCACCCAATAGGATAGGACGAGTGCCACCGTGGCGAGCAGCATTAAGCCGATGAAGGCGTTTTTCCTCCCGGTGAAGGGCGTCACGTATTGGATCAGGAAAGTGCCCAGCACGGACATCACCGAGCCGACCACCATGAAAGTAGCGGCTCCGCCGACGCTGCCGACGTAATACTTGAAATATTAAACGATAGCGGCGCCGCGAATAGAGACGAAGCAGACGCTCAGAATACCCAGCGCGCACAATACCAGCCAGGGCGTGTTGGCGAGCAGATCGCGCAGGTCCCTGGCCCGCGAAGTGTTTTGCTCCACGACCGGCTGAACGCGTTCGCGGGTGGTAGCGAACGCCGCTAAGAATAGGGCCACCGCCGCCACAGCGTACACGGCGAGTGTCAGTTGATAACCGAGCGCCTGGTTTCCCTTGCCGAAGTAAGAGACCAACCGCAGAGTGGAGAACTGCACCACGAGCCCGCCCAGGAACGCGAAAGTGAATCGCCAGGAAGAGATACTGGTCCGCTGCTGGGAATCCGGCGAAATCACGCCCATCAGGGCGCCATAGGGAACGTTGATCGCCGAGTACACGATCATCATCAGAGAGAGAGTGATGTAAGCGTAAACCAGCTTTCCGGAGGCGCTGAATGAAGGCGTGGTGAAGGTGGCGACGCTCATAATTCCGAATGGCACGGCCATCCAAAGCAGGTAAGGACGGAACTTGCCCCAGCGGGTGCGCGTGCGGTCGGCAATGGTGCCGATGAAGACATCGAAAAACATGTCCCATGTGCGGGTGACCACCAGCATGGTCGCCAGCGCGCTTGCCGCCAGACCAAAAACATCCGTGTAGAAGTTGAGCTGGAAGTAGATGAACGTCATCCAGATCAGGTTGGAAGCGCCGTCGCCACACGCGTATCCAACTTTTTCGAGCACCGCAAGTTTGTTGATTTCCTGAGTCATGGTGAGCCTGGGAGGAACGATAGAAGCGCGATGTTATCACAGTGTGCGCATCCATTTTGGACTTCTCGGTCCGGTTTGTGGAATGGCAAAGAACCGGCGACAAGATCGCCGGCGCGACGGCTAGCGCCAGCGGAAGAGCTTGAGCGCGAGGCCGAAGCAGACGATCAGCCAGGCTGCCAGCACTCCCATCTGCGGCGTCAATTGCGCCAGGCCTGCTCCTTGCAGCATGTTCATCCGCAGGGCGTCGATGGCAGCCGTCAGCGGGAGCGCCTTGATGATCGGTTGGGCGAAATCGGGGAATCGCTGGGCCGAAAAGAAAACGCCCGACACGATCCACATCGGCATCATCACCGTGTTCATCAGACCCGAAGCGGCTTCGATGGTTCTCGCGCGCGATGCGATCAACAATCCGAGTGCGCTGAACGACAACGAACCGAGCACGCACAGCAACATCAGATCGAGGAACGACCCGCGCAGGGGCACGCCGAACACGAGCACGCCGAAGCCGACCAGCACACCGACTTCCACCACCAGCAGCAGGAGCCGCGAGAGCAGAAACGACGCCAGGTAGTAATGCCGCGGCATGGGTGTCGCCACCAGACGCTTCATTAGTTTCTTTCGGCGGGCATCGACGATGGCGAATCCCATGCCCCAGATGGCGCTGCCCATCAAATTCATGCCGAGCAGGCCGGGGATCAGGAAATCGATGTAGCGCGACCCTGGCTCGCGCATGAACTGGTCGGTCGAAGCAACCGGATCGATGCGGCCAGCAGCCCGCTGGACCGCGCGATCGGCGAGCATGCGCGCCGTGCGTCCCTCCGGATTGGTCGAGTCGTATCGGTAGACCACGCGGCCGTCCGGCCCCGGCACGGCGAGCAGCGCTACCTTACCGGTGCGCAACGCTTCTTCGGCGGCCGTGGCGGGCAACTCGGTGACATCGAGCAACTTCTCCTGACGGAGCGATTGCGCGAGTTGCGGCGTGACGGTGGCGATCTTGAGCACGTCCGCGGGCCGGTTCCGAAAGGCGATGCCGAGGCCGGCGGCAAGCAAAATGGGGAAGATGAATACCCAGAACAACGCTTCCGGCTCGCGGATGAATTCGAGAAACCGCACCAGGGTCAACTGGGCCAGCGGATGCTCCGTCCACGTACGCGGGCGCGGAGATTTTCTGGCCGCCTCTCCGGCGGCCAGTTCGGGGATGGTGACTTCACTCATCGCGCAAATGGCGTCCCGTCAGGGTGACGAAGACGTCCTCCAGAGAAGCGGAATGGGTGCGCAGCTCGGTCAGCGGAACATCCTGGCGGCTGAGTTCGTCAAGCAGGGCGGGAACGGCGCGATGGAGTTCAGTGACCTGCATCTGCACGCTGCCGTTCTCGCTGCGGACCTGGCGGACGCCCTCGATCTGGCGCAATGCGGAAATGTCCAGCGGTTTCGCCGCGCTTCCGGCCGAAAATTCCACCACGTGCTCCACGCCGATGGAAGCAATCAACTCGCGCGGCGTGCCGAGCGCGATGACTTTGCCGTGGTCCATGATGGCGATGCGGTCGCACAGGCGTTCGGCTTCATCCATGTAGTGAGTGGTCAGCAGGATGGTTCGGCCCGAGGCTTTGAACTCTTCGATCAAATCCCAGAGCTGGCGCCGGGCCTGCGGATCGAGACCAGTGGTGGGTTCGTCGAGGAACAGAAAATCGGGATCGCCCACCAGCGCGCAAGCCATCGCAAGGCGCTGTTTCTGGCCACCGGACAGATTGCCCACGCGCGATTTCCGCTTCTCTTCGAGCTGCACCAGGGCAATGACCTCCGCCGGCGTGGGCCCCGCGTGGTAGAAGCTGCGAAACAGGCGGACCGTCTCGAAGACAGTGAGCTTGTCGGCGAGCTGCGTATCCTGAAGCTGCACCCCGAGCCGCTGGCGGAGTTGTGCGGCGCCCGAATCCCAGCGCATGCCCAGCATTTCGACTTCGCCGGAATCGGCCGAGACCAGGCCTTCGCAGATTTCCATGGTGGTGGTCTTGCCGGCGCCGTTCGGTCCCAGCAAGCCGAAGCATTCCCCGGCGCGGACCTCGAGTTCCAGGCCGTCGACGGCGAGCACATCCTTGTAAGCTTTACGCAGGTCGCGCACCTGAAGGGCGGTCGGCGGCGCGGCGGCTGTCATCTGTCCAGTATCGCGTTGCGCGGGACGATCGTCAACGGCGTAATGACGCCCGTTCGGCCGCTTGAGAACGTTATAATTCGAACCGTGGGCCGGCCGCGTTCACTCCGAAAATCTGTGTCGCCAAGTTCATCGCGGAAGGAGAGTATCGTGCGCTGTTGGACCCTTTTTGTGCTCGCTGGAGCGCTGACTGCGCAGACTCAAACCGGCGAAGTAACAACCCGCGAAGAGACGCCCACCTTTCAATCGAGCGTGAACCTGGTGCGCGTTCCGGTGGTGGTCCGCGACAAGCAGGGACATGCTGTCGGCGGCTTGCAAAAGCAAGACTTTCAGCTCACCGACCGCGGCAAGCCGCAGTACGTTTCGCAGTTCGCGATCGAGGGCAGCGCCGTCGCGCCGCAGGTTCCCGTAGGGGCCGGGCATGCCCGGCCCGCGGTGCCCATAACGGAGGTCGCCGGCGAGCCGGCCGCGGAAGGCTCCAAGCTGGTGGTGCCCACCCATTTCGTCGCGTTGGTCTTCGACGATGTCCATCTCAAGCTCGAGGACCTCGCGGCCGCCCGCATCGCCGCATCGAAATACCTGGAACACGGAATACCTCCGCAGGCACGCGTCGGGTTGTTCACGCTTTCCGGCAACGTGTCGCTTGAATTCACCAATGACCTGGCGAAAATCCGCGAGGCCCTGCTGAAGATCATGCCGGCTTCGCCGCCACCGCCGTGCGAACCTACCTTCGTCGCCTACCTGGCAGACCAATGGGTGAGCCGCGGCGATGGGAGCGCGCTGGGGACGCAAGCTAACGTGACCGCCGATTGCCTCGACCTGCAGGGTCCCGCGAGGGCCGCCGCTCCCGGCATCGCACGGGCCACTCTTCACGAAGCCGCGAGTTTAGGAAGGTCCGAGGCGATCAGCTCTCTCCGCGCTCTCAAAAACACGGTGCGGTTGCTCGCCGGCATGGCCGGCGATCGGATTATGATTCTGGTGTCGCCCGGCATGTACCTCCCCGACGAGTTGCAGAAAGATCTCAGCGAATCCATCGAACTAGCCACCCGCTCGGGCGTCATCATCAACACGCTCGACGCGCGCGGCGTCTACACGGTCGACCCGACCGGCGATGCCGATCGTCTGCATCTGAAGAGCCTGGGGGTCATCGCAACGGTCCTCCAGTACGACAATTTGGCCAGCCTTGCCCAGGGGATCGTGCTGGAGGACCTGGCCCATGGCACCGGCGGCGCCGCCCTCAGCCAGAACGACTTCCTGGCCGAGTTCGATCGCCTGTCCAACCCACCCGAGCATGTTTACTATTTGGGCTTCTATCCGAAGGAGCTGAAACCAGATGGAAAGTATCACGAGATCAAGGTGACGCTGACGAACGGCAAAGGAATGTCGGTGCAGGCTCGCAAGGGTTACTGGGCGCCATCCCATGAGGAGGACGCCGCAACCACAGCCAGCCGGGAAATCGGCGAGGCGGTTTTCTCTCGCGATGAGGTGCGCGACCTGCCCATCGACATTCACACGGAGTTCTTCAAGACCACAGCCGATGATGCCACGCTGACAGTCAACGCTCACCTCGATATCCGGCAGCTTCCTTTGCGCAAGCAGGACGACCGCAGCCGGGACGACCTGACCCTGGTGTGTGCCCTGTTCGATGGCAACGGCAATTATGTCAAAGGCACCCAGAAGGTGGTGGAGCTTCGGGTGAAGGATGAGAATCTCGAGCAGCGGCTTACCCGCGGTGTGACGGTCTCCAGCGATTTCGACGTCAAGAGCGGCCCCTATATGATTCGCGTCGTGTTGCGCGACGCCGAGGGCCGGCAAATGGCCACCGCCAACGGAGTGGCGGAGATCCCATGAGAACCCCGCAATCGTGGCGCACGCAGTCATGCGTGCAGGGTCGAGATTCATCTCGACCTTTCTTCGCCCCGAGGCGCCGAACGTCGGCACGAATGCCGACGCGGCACGCACGAGTGCGCGCGCCACGGTTTTGCGTGGCGGCATTGCTGCTGTTGCCGTGGGCGCTGCTGCTCGGCGGCCAGGGCTCGGCGCCTCTGAAGCTCAAATCCGAATCGCGCCTGGTGCTGGTGGATGCGGTGGTCACCGGCAAGAAAGATGCGCCCATCCACGGCCTGGCCGCAGCCGATTTCCACGTCTTCGAAGATGGCAAGGAACAAAACATCACAGCATTCCAGACTCACGCCGGGCCCACGGCGCCGGGAATGCCGCAGCAGCACTTTCTTCTGTTGTTCGATGGAAAGTCCACCGGTCATCCGGACGAAGATCTGAAAACAATCCAGGAGCCCGCCGCCAGGTTCATCGCGGATAATGCCGGGCCCAACCGGCTGATGTCGATCGCATATTACGAATCCGGATGCATGACCATCGCCACCGAGTTCACAGCCGACGTTGGCCGGCTTCAGCGCGCGCTAGGCACGCTGCCCAGCCTGGTTCGCCACTGCGGCAAGATCTCCGATCCTGACGGCGATCTTCAGGCGCGCTATTACGCCCAACTGGCGAAGGACCTTGCCCATGTGCCCGGCCATAAAGTGTTGGCGTTGTTTGGCGCCAATGCCGCGCCGGGCGCGAACGCCGCCGGACGTTCGGTGAATTCCGGGAGTGAAGGGATAGGCCGCAGCATCGATCCGGCTTTTGGGTCGGCCGATCCCGGCTCGCGGGCGTCCCAGCTATCCGATCTGGCGAATACAGGCAACGTCCTGCTGCCGATCGAAGTGAACGCCCGGCGCGATCCGTTTGGGATGGAAGCGGAGTTTCGCAAGGCGGATGTCTCGGTCTATCCGGTCGAAGCGCAGGTCGGCGCGCGAGCTCCGAGCTGGGCGCTCCACCTGGCCGACGCAACCGGGGGCCACGAACTCAACCGCGGCAACGACGTTGTGGCCGTTTTCGAGCAGCTCGCCCGCGAGCAGAACGAAGCCTACACGCTGGGCTACGTGCCGCAAGAGTCGCCGGAAGGAAGCTGCCATACGCTGAAAGTCATAGTCGACCGGCGCGACGCGAAGGTGCGCGGGCGCAATCTGTATTGCAATCTCCACGAAGTGAGCCTGGCCGCCGCCAACCCGATGGAGCAGGAGCTGGAAGATCTGGCGGACTCGCCGCACGCCGGCAACACCGCGGCATCGGAGTCCGTGCCCTACTTTTATGAGGCCAACGGCGTGGCGCGAGTCAACCTGGCGGTCGAGATTCCCTCGCCAGATCTCCATCCCACCGAGGTGAACGGGAAGATTCACGCCGAAATGGACGTGCTCGGCCTGGCGTACAACCTGGGAGATGAAGTGGCCGCGCGATTCGGCGATACGGTGAGATTCGAATTCGGCAGCCGCCGGCAGTTCGACGATTTCCTGCAGCACCCGTTCCACTACGAACGCCAGTTTAGAATTGCTCCGGGCAACTACCGGTTCAAGCTGATCTGCCGCTCGGCCAAGGATCGTTTCGGCGTGGTCGAAACGCCGCTGGCCATTGGCCCCTTCGACGCCCGAAGACTGAGTCTGAGCGCGATTGCCCTCAGCCGCGACGCGCAACCGATATCGCCGGAGGCCGCGCAGGAGGAGATCGAAGCAGGGAAGAGACCGCTGATTTTCCGCGGCGACCGGATCGTCGTATCCGGCTCCGATCTCTTGTCGAAAGCCGGCTCCGCCCAAGCCTACTTCGAAATCTACCAGCCACCCGCGTCAGGCACCCAGCCGGTCCATTTGACCATGAGCCTGCACCTGCTTGACGCGCAGACCAACGAGCCGAAGTGGGCTTCCGGCGATATCGACCTGAGCGCTCTTGCCAAATCCGGCAATCGCGCGATTCCGGTAGCGCTCAAATTGCCGGTCGCGGCGTTGCCGGCCGGAACCTATCGCGCGGAGCTGACGGTGAAGGATTCCGCCGGCGGCCAAGCCGCGCGTAGCATGCAATTCCGGACCGAGTGAAGGCAGCGCCCGAACACGGGTATCGGTCAACTGTCAGGTACTGTACAATAGCGGCTGAAACTGCGGTACGGCAGTATACGAATCCGGATGAAGCGAAAGCCAGGAGGGCGTTCGCAACCAAGCCATTTGAGCTTTCACAACTGAGACGGGAGCCGTGATGTCAGCGGAAGATCGGAAACCGGACGCGCAAGATCCGGCGCCGCCGGGCGGGACTGCACCGTCGATGCGAATCGGGCGCTACGCGGTGGTGCGCGAGCTGGGGCGGGGCGGCATGGGAATCGTCTACGAAGCCACCGATCCCGCCATCGGGCGAAGGATTGCGATCAAAGTCATCAACGTGCAATTCCTGGCAGGGGCCGGCGAAGCCCAGGTCCTGCGGGAGCGGCTATTCCGCGAAGCGCACTCGGCCGGCGCGCTCTCCCATACCGGCATCGTGGTGGTCTATGACGTGGGAGAGGATCGCGAAATGGCGTTCATCGCCATGGAATACGTCGACGGCCCCTCCTTGCAACAGGTGCAACAATCCGGCAGAAAGCTGGAACCGGCCGAAGCAATGGACATACTCCGGCAGGTCGCCGCGGCCCTCGATTACGCCCACTCTAACGGCGTCGTGCATCGCGATATCAAGCCGCCCAACATCATGCTGCACAAGGGCAACCACGTGAAGATCGCGGATTTCGGCATCGCCAAGGTCACCACAGCGCCGAAATACACCGCCACCGGCATGGTCATGGGCACCCCCGCCTACATGTCACCGGAACAGATCGAGGGGCGCGAGGTGGACGGCCGGTCCGACCAGTTTTCGCTCGCCGTGGTTGCCTATGAGCTGTTGACCGGCGCGAGCCCATTCACGGGAGGGTCGTACGCGTCGATGATCCATGGCATCGTCTACGGCCAGCGGCCTTCTGCGCATGCGGCCAATCCGCTGCTGTCTGCCGCGGTTGATCCGGTGTTTGCGCGCGCCTTGGCCGCGCGTCCGGAGTACCGTTTCGCGACTTGCACCGAATTGGTCTCCGCGCTGGACGCTGCACTACACGCCGCAGTACCCGTATCCGCGCCCATGGCAACGCCCATAGCAACGCCGGTGGCAACGCCCGCGGCAACGCCTTTCGCCGCGCCGGTAGCAGCGCAACCCTTGCCCGCTCCCCCTGCCCGCGGCGCTCGCTGGGTACCGATCGCTTTCGCAATGGCGCTGGCTCTGGCGCTGGGCGGAGCCGCGGTTTACAAGTTCTGGCCGGCGCTGCAGGGTGTCGTCGGCGGCCGCGCCCAAGCCGTTCCGCCTTCTGTGCCGAAACCGGCGGCGAGCAAGGCTGCCGAAACTCCCGCTCCGTCCTCTCCGCCATCAGCCGCGCCAATCGGGAACCCGGTAGCGCAACGACCAACAGCCGAGAAACCGGAGTTGAAGCAGACCACAGCGAGCAAGCAAACCGCCGCACACGTCCTAACGCCGGTCCCTTCTGCCGCGGACATCGCGCGCGAGCAGGCGGATGTAGTGCCGGCAATCAAGAAGGGAATTATCGTCTCTGCAAATCGGCGGTGGACTGACACGGGGATTGACCTTCGCCCTGGTGACACCCTCGATATCGAGGCGCACGGATTGATACGAGTCTCGGCAAATCTCAGGATCCCCGCACAGGACCCTGGCGGCTACCATCCAGGCTGCGCCCGCGCCAATGTGGTGTTTGGCCAACCCGTCGACGTCGCGGCGGTACCGGCGCCGACCCTGAGCTGCTGGTCGCTGATCGGCCGTGTGGGAGGATCCATCTTCGAGGTCGGCGCTCAATCGACTGTTCCGGAAGGTTCCGCCGGCCGCTTGTATTTGGGCGTAAACGACGACGACATCAGGGATAACTCCGGAACCTGGACCGCCGTGGTTAGCGTCTTACGCCACTGACCTGCATAAGTTCTCTAACGGCCGCCGGTTGCGCTCACCGCTTGCTTTCCGCCGGCGAGCCCGCCAGCGGGCCGTATGCCAGGCCCGCCAGAATCGCTCCGGCAATCGGCGCCACCCAGAATAGCCAAAGCTGCTCGATGGCCCAGCCGCCCACAAAGATCGCCGGCCCGGTGCTCCGCGCGGGATTCACCGAAGTGTTGGTCACCGGGATCCCCACCAGATGAATCAGGGTTAGCCCCAGCCCGATCGCGATCGGCGCGAAACCCTGCGGCGCGCGGCGGTCCGTCGAGCCCAGGATGATCATCAGGAACATGAAAGTCAGCACCACTTCGGCCACCAGGCAGGCCACCAGCGAGTACCCGCCGGGCGAGTGTTCGGCATACCCGTTGGAGGCAAACCCGCCGGCCAGCGTGAATCCCGCCTTTCCGCTGGCAATCACGAACAGCACGCCTGCCGCGGCAATCGCGCCTACTACCTGTGCGATGAGGTAGGCCGGCAACTCCGATGCCGGGAAACGTCTCGCCACCGCCAGGCCCACTGAGACAGCCGGATTCAGATGGCCTCCGGAAATGTGACCAATCGCGTATACCATCGTGAGAACGGTGAGTCCGAAGGCGCATGCGACGCCCAGAAAGCCAATCCCCAGACCAGGGAACGCGGCCGCCAAAACCGCGCTGCCGCATCCCCCGAAAACCAGCCAGAACGTACCGAGCAGCTCCGCCACCGCTCTCTTCCCCAGAGGCATATTCGCTCCTTTGTTGTATTGGTGTTGCGACCGATACCGTGAAAGTCGCGGCCGGGTCCGGCCCAGCCGCGCCAACCAGTCTATAACTTTTGCAATTCCGGCGTTGACCGCGTGCATGGGGCGTCTTTTCACACGGGGCGAAACGTGCTAACCAATCTTCGTTCGAGCGCCGGGCCGCCCTACCACGTATAGTGCGCGGTGTACGTGACCACCTTCTCCTCGTCCGGCGCGAGCGTCACGTCGTACTCGATGGTCCGGCTGTCGATCGGATGGTGCTTGTCCGATTCCTCCGTGATTACCCAGTTGTACCAACGATACAGATGCTCGACGATGCGCACCGTGGTTGTTTCCTTCTTGTGATTGCGCAGCTTGATCTCGAAAGTCTCGTCCGCCCACCCTTTCGGATACTGCATTTGCACCTGGTAGTGGATCTGCTTGCGTTCGCCCGTGATATCGAACGCATTGCCCGTATAAACGCGGACGGTCTCATCCTTCGGCGTGTGGTCGATCTCATTCTCACCGGTGAATTCCAGTTGCCCGTCCCGATCGCGGCGATAGAAACGCACGCGCCCCTTGGGCAACGGCATTCCCAGGTGATTCGCTTCGGAGTTGACGAACTCGCGCATGATCCACACATGCGGATTGGATTGGGTGCCGTACTGCGGCATCTGACGCAAATCCTGGTTGAAGTACTGATTCCGGTCGACCACCAGGCCGTCGTAAATATAGAGCCGCTGGGAGGAAATCCCGCTGCCGCGCAGGAACTCCACCTGCTTGGTCTCACGGTCATGGAGCGTGGTGGCGAGCGGCAGGTTGTACAGATGGTAATCCTCGAACGATCGCTCGGTTACCTCAGGGGGCGCACCACCAAAGGCCATCGGCGAGGCCGCGTCCCGGCCCATCACAGTAAAGCCCTGCTCCTTCACTTTGTTCACTTCTCCGGCCATCAGCTTGATATGCGCGTGGTCGAACTGCTTGCCGCTTTGGTTGTCCAGCGTCACCCAGCCCACCAGCTCGAGTAAGTCACCGGTCTCCGGCGCAACCACGTTGTAATCGGCGTTCCAGGTCATGCCGCCGGTCACATAGCTCAGCTCGGCATCGAACTTCGCCGCCACGCCGGAGTGGATGATCCAATCGAGCGCCGGCTTGAGAATCGTATCCTCGCCCAGCGCCGGAAAAACCGGTTCTCCGGGCAGCGAGAATTGCAGTTTGCCATCGACCTCGATAATCGGCTGGCTATTGCCCCCGCCCGCAGTGGGCGTTTGATTGGTCCCATACTGCGCCCAGTAGCTCTGCGCGGATTGGTAGTGCGGGACATAGCCGCTGCGCACGTAACCGCTGCGCACGATCTTGCCGGCGACGGTGCGTGTGGCGCCATCCTGCGAGTGGACGATGAAGTCAATCGTCTTGCCTTCGTTAAGATTCAGCAGCAGTTCCTGCGAAATGGGATCGGCGCGATAGTTCTGCTCCAGGATCACCAGGGCGCGCTTGCCGCTGGGGTCGCGCAGAATCACCGAATCGGGCTCCAGGTGCGCGGTGGCGCCGGAAAAGCGAACCGTGTTGGGGCCGGCGTTCAGGTCCAGCGGCAGGGTTTCGCGAACGACGGCGAAGTCCTGGTTGTAGATGGTGAGTGCCGGGTCTGCCGCCATGGCGACAAGTGTGAAGCAGGCGCACAGTAGCGTGGCGTGGATGGTAGTTCGCGGCAACGTTGGAATCGTCATGTTGGAATCCTATGGCAAGTTGGACACCAGACAACGGAGTCCGGTTTCCATATGGCGCGATTATTTCAGGCTTGGGGTGGGGAAAGTTTGTCGGTGCGCTGGGCGTCGCCGGCGGTACGGAACATGGCGCCGAACAGCTCGCCGAGTTTGTCGGTAGCCTGTTTGGA
>DASWZP010000209.1:0-7886 GCA_036404395.1 Bryobacteraceae bacterium
TCGCGCAACCGATCCGCGTTCTCACGGCTGCGGAATGCCCCCACCTGCACGGCGAAGATGGACGGCTCCATGGTCTGCGGCAGGCGGATCACTTCGAGGCGCACCGGGCCCACCCCCGGACCGACAAGGTCGATGGCACGCGCCGCCGCGTGCGACAAGTCGATGATCCGCCCGTTCACGAATGGTCCCCGGTCGATGATGCGCACGTCGACGGTCTTGGAATTGGAAACGTTCAGCACCCGCACCCACGTGTTGAACGGCAGCGTGCGATGCGCCGCCACCAGCGTTTCCATGTCGTAGATTTCGCCGTTGGCCGCCGCGCGGCCGTGATAGGGATGCCCGTACCAACTGGCGAGCCCAGTCTCGGTATCGCCGAGCTTGGGCGCGGGGGCCGGCGCGGCTGGCGGGGCAGGCGTCCTCACGTGCTTTTTGTGAGCGCACCCGCTGAAGACGGCGGCGGCCAGAATAAGGAGGATGATCGCGTGGCACGCGCGGTGCTGCGGGCGGCGTCGAAAGTCATCTCGACGATTATTAGCCCTGCCCCGCCCTGCGTCGGCAGGAGTGCCGACGCGGCACGCACGAGTGCGTGCGCCACGTTGGCCCGTCAGACAAGGCGAAGCCATTTTCACACCAGATCGAAGCTCTGGCCCGGCGCGGGCGTCACGGCTTCCAGGCCGTAATGGGAGTGAAGCTGCTTCGCGAACGCCGCCGATTGCTGCGGCTCGCCGTGCACCAGAAAGACCTTTTTGAGCGAAGGCGCCAGCGGCCGGATCCATGCGAGCAGCTCGTTGTAATCGGCGTGAGCGCTCAATTCGTCCAGGCTCGCAATGTCGGCGCGCACCCGCATCGGCTCGCCGAAGATTTTCACTTCCGGCCATTTCTCGATCAGCTTGCGTCCCAGGGTGTCCTGCGCCTGAAAGCCGGTGATGAGGACGGTGTTGCGCGGGTCCTCGATGTTGTTGCGCAGGTGGTGGAGGATGCGCCCCGCCTCGCACATTCCCGAAGCCGAGATCACCACGAAGGGGCCGTGCAGGTCGTTCAGTTTTTTCGATTCAGACGCCTCGCGCACGTATTGCAGGCGCGAGAAACCGAACGGGTCTTCGCTGTGGAGCAGGTACTGCCGCGTCTCCTCGTTGAAGCACTCGGGGTGGTCCCTATGTACCTGGGTAACGTTGAGCGCCAGCGGGCTGTCGACGAAGATCGGGATGCCGGGGATGCGCTTCTGGTTGGCGAGCTGGTGCAGCAGCAGCACCAGTTGCTGCGTGCGGCCCACGGCGAAGGCGGGGACGATGATGCGGCCGCCACGCCGCGCGGTCCGGATTACGATATCGGCCAGCTTGTTTTCCACGTGGCTGACATCCTTGTGCAAGCGGCCGCCGTAAGTGCTTTCGACGATCAGGTAGTCGGCCGCCGGCATGGCTTCCGGATCGCGAATGATGGGCAGATTCGGGCGTCCCACGTCGCCCGAAAACACCAGCCGCACGTGCGCGCCGTTTTCGTTTTCGTGCAACAGTACGCTCGAAGAACCCAGGATGTGGCCGGCATCGTACGGAATGTAGCTGAGGCGCGAGCCCAGGATTTGCGGCTGGTGGTAGGCCACCGGCTGGAACAGCGGCAGCGTGCGCTCGGCATCCTCGGTCGTATAGAGCGGCACCGCGTGCCCGTTTTCCAGGCCCATCGACTTGCGGTGCTCCCGGCGCTTGTTCAGGAACTCCGCGTCTTTTTCCTGAATGTGAGCCGTGTCGCGCAACATCCAGTTGCAGAGGTCGATGGTCGCCGGAGTGGCGTAGATGGGGCCGGTGAAGCCGTTCTTCACCAGCATGGGCAGCTTGCCGCTGTGGTCGATGTGCGCGTGCGAGAGGACCACCGCATCGACCGACGAGCCGGCGACGGGTAAGTGGCGGTTCTTCGCGTCCGCCTCCTTGCGCCGCCCCTGAAAGAGCCCGCAATCGAGCGCGTACGTCCGGCCGCCCGATTCCACCACGTGCATCGAGCCGGTGACGGTGCCGGCCGCGCCCCAGAATGTGACCTTCATCGGCCTACCGCCGGATCGACCATGGAAGCCCCCAAAAAGCTTGATAGTAGCGCAATTGGAGGGCAGGCACCGTGAAAGAGTCGGTTGGCAGGATTGGCAGGCGGAAGGGTTGGCAGGCGAAGCGCCTGCCCGACTCACCCGACAGCAAAGTGGGGCAGGCGCTTTCGCCTGTCGACCCTTCCGGTCGGACCGAATTCGATATCCCGCGTCACCCGGTGTTCGGCGCCGTGGGTTGTGATACAGTTCAGGATAAGATGGCATCTCGAAGCGTCAACAAAGTCATATTGCTCGGCAATCTCGGCAAGGACGCCGAGACCAAGTTCACGCCCAGCGGAATCTCGGTCTCCAAGTTTTCGCTCGCCACGGGCCGGCGCCAGAAAGACGCGCAGACCGGCGAGTGGAAGGACATCACCGATTGGCACAACATCGTGATGTGGCGGACGGAGAACGTCGCCAACTACCTGCTGAAAGGCAAGCAGATCTATCTGGAAGGCCGGATCGAAACCCGCAGCTACGAGGACAAGGAAGGCCAGAAGAAGTACATCACCGAAGTGGTCTGCGAAGCCGGCAGCCTGGTGCTTCTCGGCGGAGGCAGCCGCGAAGGCGGCGCTCCCGGTGGCGATGCGGACCGTGTGGTCTCGATGCCCCGCGCGGGCGCCCGCCCGCAATCCGCCGCTCCCGCCGCGGCCGACGACATGAGCCAGGGAATCACCGACGACGACGTGCCGTTCTAGATACGGCTTTCGTTTTCCTGTCCACCTGTGGTGAGAAGTTAGCGGCCGGTTCGCACTATGAGGAGTGATGGAGGTTTTTCGCCATGGCTCTGCCGGCTCAAAGCGACCCAACAGTGGGCGACCTTGCCCGATTTGACGAAGACTGGACGAAGGCGGCGGCTCCTTCGGACGGTTCGCATCCGGATGTTCCGGACGGAATCTACGATGCGGTGATTGAAGACGCGCAACTAACGGAAACTGTGTCAACCGGCCGCCCGATCGTGGTTTGGAAGCTGCGAATCCGAGGGCCGCAAGCGGTGGATCGCGTCGTGACGAAGAATCGAGTGATCACCGAGAACACCCTACAGTACCTCAGAGAAGACTTAGACAAGTGCCGGTTGGCGGTAGCGCGCTTGTCCGAGTTGCCGGCCCGTCTCGGCGAACTGGTGGGCCGGCCCATCGGTATCGAAAAGCGCACGAAGGATGGACGCTCCAATATCTACTTCCGGTGGCAGCAGGCTAATCGAACCGACCAGGGCATCATCACCGACGACGACGTGCCGTTCTGACGCGGAGGCGGCTTTAGCGTAGCCGGCCTTTTCGCAAGCATGGCGACGCGTTTTCGGCGGCAGCCCAGAGCCTCGCGGCGGGCCGGACATGTCCGGCCCCTACGGCCGGCGGTGTAGGGGCGAGGTCGCCCGCGCGCTCGCGCGATAAAACGCTATCGCAATTGCGAAATGGCACACTTAGCCGGCCTTCTTGGGCCGTACTTTGTTCTCCGGTGGCGGTATCCTTCACGTCCCCCCTACTGCATCACCCACAGCATGACCAGGAAGAACAGCACCATCAGCGCGCCGATGGCGAGCCACACAAACACGTAGAAACGTTCTTGTTCGGGAGGCGGTGTGCTGATGCCGACGGTGAGGTGCAATCCGCGCATCAGCTTAATCAGAAATCGCATCAGGTATTCGCGGCTCCTTGGTTTGGGCGCCGGCGACCGTCTGCCAACAGCCCTGCGTCGGCAAGAGTGCCGACGCGGCACCGACGAGTGCGTGCGCCACGGTACAGCGCGCCAACGTTACAGTTTCTTGAACAGCTTGTCGAAGGCGCTGCGCGCGTCTTCCGGGTTGCGCGGCGCGGGTGGACCGGCCGGCCCCGAATACTGCGCGCCCGAGCCGTTGGAGGTGCCTTCGCGCGCCACCGTCACGCGCGGCGTGAACAGGCTGCACTCGTTGGCTGCGTCCTTAACCGGAATGCGCACCGGGATCGGCTTCAAACATTGGAAGCGCGTGGACGGCTCGAAGTGCGAGCACTGCTTGCAACAGTGCAGCGCGGCGTTGCACTTCGGGCACGCGCCGTTGAAGTCGGTGCCCTCCGGCAGGGCCGTCGAGCAGTTATAGCAGCGGGACGCCGCCACATGTTGCACCAGACGCGGCAAGCGGGGGCCGGTCACATCGATGGGGGGACGCGGACCTTGCGGCTTGGGACTACCGTCGCGGGGAGCCCTGCCGTCGCGGTCCGAATCCATGTACCCGTGTTGTCTGTATTTGCGATCGCTGTCCATGGAGATTTGCTCCGTATCTGCGGGAGAAGAGAGCCTTCGATTGTCGAATCAGCTTTTTCGAGCGAATTTCAACACAAACCACGCCCGCCGCAGGCCGGTCCATGGGCCAGGTGGGCGACGTGGGATAACTAGAGGGGCTGGGGCGGGTATCCAATTACTTGCCGAACGGGCTCGGCATCCCGCCAGTGCCTAAACTCATACATACCACGAAACGGGGTGCAATTGCACGCCCCTTCCAGATAAGAGTAACCAGTGAGTAATAGTATTATTGCCGGATTTTGCATCTAATCTCGATCGCTAGCCGCCTGAACTCCACCGCAACAGGTTAGTGCAAGGGCGCGTCAACGGGTCGTCGAAGTGGTTCGGGCTGACGCGGAGGGCATAGCCAAGCCGGCCGGTGCGATCGGGCAGAATCTCCTTCCCGAACACGGTCACGGCGCCGTGCTGCTCGAACATCGGCAGCACCATCACCTCGGTTTCCTCCAGGTGTCCATTGGCGCTCACCCGGCCCATTACCAGTTCCACTCTGACGTCCTCCGGCTGCAACCCGGCCAAGTCGATGGTGGCGCGCACCGGTACCGGCTTGCCGCTGATCCAGGAGCCGGTCGGGCCGTCGCCGGAATCGAGGAACCGTACCCGGTCCCAGACCTCCCGCACGCGCGCGTTCCAACGCGACCTGTCGTGGGTCAGGCTGAATTGCCCGGCCACCGCGCGCAGGTGCTGTTCGTGCGCCGGCTGGTACAACTGATCCATGTATTCCCTCACCATGCGCCGGCAATCGAACTGCGGAGTAATGTACATCAGCGATTGTTTCATGCGCCGCACCCATTCGCGCCCCGCCTGCTCCCGCCGCTCGAAAAACATCGGCACAATCTCGTTTTCCAGCAGGTAGTAAATGGCGCTGGCGTGCAGCGCATCCTGGTCCTCGGAGTACGGCTCACGCTCGCCGATGGCCCAGCCGCCCGAGTGTTCGTAGGCTTCGTCGAACCAGCCGTCCAGAATGCTGAAGTTGAGCACGCCGTTGATGGCGGCCTTCATGCCGCTGGTGCCGCAGGCTTCTTCGCCGCGCCGCGGGTTGTTCACCCACAAATCCACGCCCTGCACCAGCTCGCGCGCCACCTTCATGTCATAGTCTTCCACGAAGACCAGGTGCTTCCACAGCTCCGGGTCGCGCGAAAGCTGGACAATCTCGCGAATGAAGCTCTTGCCCGGCTGATCCTTCGGGTGCGCCTTGCCGGCGATGACGATCTGTACGGGCATCTCTTTGTGGAGGAGGATCCGCTTCAGCCGCTCGACATCGCGAAACAACAGCGTGGCGCGCTTGTAGGTGGCAAAGCGGCGGGCAAAACCGATGGTGAAGGCGTTAGGGTCCAGCACCTCGCTCGAATGCCGCACTTCCGCCAACGCGGCCTGGCGCCGCACCGCCGACGAGCTCTGCCGTTCCCGCACGAAGGCCACCAGGCGCCGCTTCCGCCGCCGGTGCGCTTCCAGCAGCTCCTCGTCGGGGATGTCTTTCACCTGCTCCCAGATCGAAACGTCGTTGAACCGCTCGCGCCAGTCCGGCTGCAGATACTGGTCGTATAACCCCGCCAGGTCGCCATTCAGCCAGCTCGGCGCGTGAACGCCATTGGTGACCGAGGTGATCGGGACTTCCCAAACCGGCAATTGCGGCCACAGGTCGTGGAACATCTCCTGCGAGATGTGCCGGTGCAGCCGGCTGACGGCGTTGCGGTAGGCCGAGGTCTTCAGCGCCAGCACGGCCATCGAGAAGCGCTCGTCGCGGTCATGCGGGTTGCGTCTTCCCAGCCCCATCAACTGGTTGAAGTCGATGCCGATCTCGCCGCAGTACGCGCAAAAATAGTGGTACATCATGCCGGGGTCGAACAGGTCGATACCCGCCGGCACCGGCGTGTGGGTGGTGAACACGTTGCTGGAGCGGGCGGCCTCGAGCGCCTCCTCGAAGTTGAGCCTGTCCTCACCCATGTAACGCCGCACCTGCTCCAGCACCAGGAACGCCGAGTGCCCTTCGTTCATGTGGAACACGGTGGGCTCGAGACCGACCGCCTTGAGCGCCCGCATGCCGCCGATGCCGAGCACGATCTCCTGGCGGATGCGCGTATCGATGTCGCCGCCATAAAGCGAATCGGTGATGTCGCGATCCTGCGGCAGCACGTTTTCCGGAATGTTGGTATCCAGCAGGTAGAGCGCGATCCGCCCAACATCCAGTCTCCACACCTGGATGTACACGTCCCCCGTGGGCAACTGGACCGTGACTTTCAGGTCGCGGCCATCCACGTTCTTGACCGGGACCAGCGGCAGCGTGTAAAAATCGTTGGTCGGATAACGCTCCTGCTGCCACCCGTCCGGATTGAGCATCTGGCGGAAATACCCCTGCTGATAGAGCAGCCCGATGCCGACCAGGGGATAATCCTGGTCGCTCGAAGACTTCAGATGATCGCCGGAAAGGATGCCCAAGCCGCCGGAATACACCGGCAGGCACTCGGTGAGGCCATATTCCGCGGAAAAGTAGGCGATCAACTTGCCATCGGCCGCGGGTGGGGCCTTCTTGACGCGGGTGTCGAAAGTCTCGCAGGCCAGCCTGTACAGCGCCAGGTAGCGGGGGTCGGCAGCCGCCTTGTCCAGGGTAGCTTGCGACACCCGGCCCAGCATCAGCACCGCGTTATATCCGCAGTCCCGCCACAGCGCCGGGTCCAGGCGCCGGAAGAGGGCGCGCTGCAGCGGCTCCCAGCTCCACAAAATGTTGTAGGCCAGCTCCGTCATCCGGGAGAGCGAAGGGGGCAAAGCGGGGCGAACCAGGAACTCCCGAATCGGTAGAATGTGAAATGGCATAACGCCAAGCGCTCCCTCTACGATAACAAATTGTATAAATTCTCACGAAACTGCACGCCGGCAGCCTCGCGTGCGTCAATATATAAGAAGGTCATGCGTTTTGCGCCGATCATCTGGATGATTGCAGCCACTACGGGGTGGGCGGGGGAATTTGCCGTCTTCGCCAGTGGGTCACGCTTGCACGTGGACGGCCATCAACTTGCCGGCTCCCAAGTCCGGCTATTTTTGGGCGCCGGCTACACGGAACTTGCCGCCTCCGCCATCGTCAGCTTCGAACCGGATGGCGTCGCCGCGCCGGAACCTGCACAGCAGAGCGAACCTCAGAAGCCGGATTCCATTACCATAATCGTACCGCAGCAAATGGCCGACGCCGCCGCCGACAAGTACGGTCTGCCGCGCCAATTGGTTCGCAGCGTCATGGCTGCCGAATCCGGTTTCGACCCTCGGGCCTTATCTCCCAAGGGCGCCGTGGGCCTGATGCAACTCATGCCGGTCACGGCCCAAAATCTGGGAGTCGATCCCAGCGATCCGGCCCAAAATGTCGATGCCGGCGCCCGCTACCTGCGCGACCTCCTGGTCAAGTACGACGGACAGCTCTGGCACGCACTGGCGGCGTACAACGCCGGTCCCGAGGCCCTGGAGAAATATCATAACCAAATTCCGCCCTACCGCGAAACTATCCTTTACATCGAAAGAATCGATCGGGACCTGAAGCGGACCGGCG
>DASWZP010000210.1:0-3409 GCA_036404395.1 Bryobacteraceae bacterium
ACGAACTGCCATTCCTGCTCCTGCGACCACAGGCACGCGGGCATGTGTCCTTCCTGTTCCGCATCCACTTCGTTCTGCACGCTGACCGCGTTCACCGGCACGCCCGCCTCGCGGTACGCTTGCAGAAACTTGACGAAATAGCGGGCGTAGGCCGGGAAAGACTGCTTGCGCATGGTGCCGCCCAGCATGGTGCCGTTGTCTTTCATCCAGCCGGGCGGGCTCCACGGCGAGCCGAACAGATAAAGATCCGGATTCATCTGCCGCGCCAGGCGCAGCACGGGCAGGATGTAGGCGCGGTCGTGGTCGATCGAGAAGCGCTGCAAATCGGGATCCGGCGGCCCATCGTCGAAACTGTACACGGATCTCGAGTAGTCGCTCGAGCCGATGCACAGCCGGCCGGCGCCGAGGCCCAACTGCGACGGGTGGAAGAGTTCGTGAAATAATTGCTGCCGCGCGTCTTCGGCGAGCTGGCTGAACGTCCAGCACGCCGCGTCGGTGAAGGCGGCGCCGAAGCCGACCATCTCCTGGTACAGGCTGGAGGGATCGATGCGGATCGAATTCGCGAAGTCCCCTCGCAGCATTTCCCAGGGAACCGGCGGCTGGGCGGCGAAGCGCTTGTCGCCGGCGGTCACCCGCATTTCCAGAGCGCCCGAAGGCGAAGCGGATTGCGCCCCGAGCTGAAGCGCGCCGGCGGCGCCAGCCGAAGCCAGCCGCATCCAGTCGCGGCGCGTGGTTGTCGAGTCCATCTGATTCCTCCCGGTTCTGCCAAGCCGTGCTTCTCGAAACCAGATTGTAGGTCCCGCGCCGGCGAGCGCGCAAGCCACGCCCCTGTGCCGCCCACGGCTTGTAACGCGACGTTGGCAATAAATTCAAGATTTTGGAAGATCTGACGCGCCTATACTTATGGCATGAAGCCCGCGCACGTATTTAAGGTAGTTCCCTCCCTGCCCGCCCCGCTCGAAGGACTGCGAACCCTGGCGTACAATTTGCGGTGGAGCTGGGATCACAACACCGTCGAGTTGTTCCGGCGGCTGGATAGCGATCTATGGGAGTCCACCGGCCACAACCCGGTGCGGATGCTGGGGCTGATCGGCCAGGCGCAACTGGAAGCCGCCGCGCGCGACGAGGCCTTTCTGGCTTATCTGCACCACACGCAAATCGCGCTGGGAACGTACCTGTCCGGCGAGTCGAGCTGGTACCGGCGCTCCTGCGGGCAGAATGAAGGCTTGCTGGTGGCTTACTTTTCGGCCGAATTCGGCATCAGCGAATGTCTGACGATTTTTGCCGGGGGCCTGGGCATGCTGGCCGGCGATCACCTGAAGGCCGCCAGCGATCTGGGCGTGCCGCTGGTGGGCGTCGGGCTGCTATACCAGCAGGGCTACTTTCACCAATACCTGAACGCCGCCGGCTGGCAGCAGGAATCCTACGAGGATAACGACTTTCAGAACCTGCCGATCGCGCTGGTTCGCCGCCCGGACGGACGCCCGCTGACCGTGGAACTGACTTACAACAAGATTACGGCCCAGATCTGGCGCGCGGTGGTGGGACGCGTTTCGCTCTACCTGCTGGACACCAATGTGGCCGAGAACCGGCCCGAAGACCGCGACATCACCGACCAGCTCTACGGCGGCGGAACCGAGATGCGCCTCAAACAGGAAATCCTGCTCGGCATCGGCGGCTACCGCGCGCTGGAGGCGCTCGGCTTGGAGCCCACTGTCTACCACATGAACGAAGGACACTCGGCGTTTCTGTCGCTGGAGCGCGTGCGGCAACTGATGGCGCGCCGCGGCCTCAGCTTCGCCGAGGCGCGCGAAGTGGCATGTGCCGGCCTGGTGTTCACCACTCACACCCCGGTTGCGGCCGGGCACGACTACTTCTCTCCCGGCCTGCTCGATCATTATTTGGGCGACTACACCCGCGGCCTCGGTCTCTCCCGCCAGGAGTTTTACGGGTTGGGACGCCAGAACCCGGCCAACGACTCCGAGGAGTTCTGCATGACCGTGCTGGCGCTGCGCATGGCGGCCTCTTCCAACGGCGTCAGCCAGTTGCACGGCGCGGTCAGCCGCAAGATGTGGAAGACGCTGTGGCCCGGCGTGCCGGAGGACGAAATTCCCATCGGTTCGGTCACCAATGGGGTGCATTTCCGCTCCTGGATTTCCGCCGAAATGAACCAGCTCTACGATCGTTACCTGAGCCCGAAGTGGCGCGAAGAGGGCGCCGACAAGCAGCTTTGGAAGCGCGCCGAGACCATCCCCGCCGAGGAGCTGTGGCGCACCCACGAGCGCCGGCGCGAGCGCCTGGTGGGCTTCGCGCGCCGCCGTCTGCGCGCGCAACTGGAACGCCGCGGCGCCCCGCAGGCGGAAATCGACGCCGCCGGCGAAACGCTCAATCCCGACGCCCTCACCATCGGTTTCGCGCGCCGTTTTGCTACTTACAAACGGGCCACTCTGCTGCTGCGCGACCCCGAACGGCTGGCGCGCATCCTCAACGATCCGCAACGGCCGGTGCAAATCGTATACGCCGGCAAGGCCCACCCGCGCGACGACGCCGGCAAGGTCTTCATCCAGCAGATCGTCAAACTCGCGCAGCGCCCCGAGTTCCGCCGCCGGATTGTCTTCCTGGAGAACTACGACCCGGCCGTGGCCCGCTACCTGGTGCAGGGTTCCGATGTCTGGCTGAATACGCCGCTGCGGCCGCTCGAAGCCAGTGGCACCAGCGGCATGAAAGCCCTCGCCAACGGCGGATTGAACCTCAGCATCCTGGATGGCTGGTGGGATGAAGCCTGGCACCCGGAAACCGCGGACCAGCCTTTCGTCGGCTGGGCCATCGGCCGCGGCGAAAAGTACGACAACCAGGATTATCAGGACCAGGTGGAATCGCTGGCGCTGTACGAGATCCTGGAGCACGACGTGATCCCGGCCTTCTACGAGCGCGGCGCCGATGGCCTGCCGCGCCGCTGGATCGCGCGCATGAAGTCCTCCATCGCCACCCTCTGCCCCGAGTTCAACATGCAGCGCATGGTCACCGAGTACGCCACCGATTTTTACCTGCGCAGCCATGAAAGGCACCAGCACCTGATGGCCGATAACGCCGCCGCCGCCCGCGCGCTGGCCGCCTGGAACCAGCGCATCCGCGACAACTGGGGGCAGGTGGCCATCGAAAGCGTGGATGCGCTGCCGGAGACGGAGCTGCGCAGCGGCGGCCAAGTGGAAGTGCGCGCCCGCGTCCGCCTGGGCGCCCTCGATTGCGACGAGGTTTCTGTCGAGCTCTATCTCGGCATGCTCGACGCCGATTTCGAGATCTGCGACGCAGCCGCCGTGCCGATGGAAAAGGTGAGCCAGGCCGCCGACGGCGTGTATGTCTTCGCCGCCCATTCCGCCGCCTGCCGCGAGAGCGGCCTTCACGGCTA
>DASWZP010000211.1:0-1738 GCA_036404395.1 Bryobacteraceae bacterium
TCAGCTTCGCCCGCGCCTGGAAGGCGGGGGCTCGCCTGCCCGAGTTCGCGCTCAGCCCGCTGCTGGTGGCCAACGTGGGCGAGGAAGGCGAAGGCAATCTGCTCGGCATGCGCTATCTGTGCAAGCAATCGGGGCTGGCCAAGCGCATCGCGGCGTTCGTGGTGGCGGATGGCGCCAACACCGATCACATCACCAGCCGGGCATTGGGCAGCCGGCGCTTCGAGGCCGTGTTCAACGGCCCGGGCGGGCATAGCTGGAGCGACTTCGGCGTCGGCAATCCGGTGCATGCGCTGTGCCGGGCGGTGGCGCTGTTCGCGGAAACCGAGCCGGAAGGCTCGCCCAAGTCGGCCATCAACGTGGGAATGATCGAAGGCGGCGCGGGCGTGAATGCGATCGCGCAGGCGGCGCGCGCCAAAATCGACATCCGCTCGGAGAGCAACCAGAAGATGGACGAGCTCGTGGCGGCGCTGGAGCAGGCCGTCGAGCGCGCGCGGGAAACCGAGAACCAGCGCGCCTCGGGCGGCCAGGTTACGTCGCGGCTCAAGGAGATCGGCTCGCGACCGGCGGCGGCGCTGGCCGACGATGCGCCCATCCTTAAATATATCCGGGCAGTGGACGCGCACCTCGGCATTCGGTCGCGTCTCGATTGCGCATCGACCGACGCCAATATTCCGCTATCGCTGGGCACGCCGGCCATTGCCATCGGCGCGGGTGGCCTCGGCGGCGGAGCGCACACGTCGCAGGAATGGTTCCGGCCCGAAGGGCGCGACCTGGGCCTGAAACGCATCTTCCTGCTGATGCTGTTGTTGCTCGCGCCCCAACTGCCCGAGCCGGGGAGCGATGGCCGGTGAGCCGGGAGCGCGCCGCGGAGGCGCTGCTGGTCTGGAACGCGCTGATTTGGGGCGCCACCTTCGTGGTGGTGAAATCCGCGCTGGCGGGAATCTCGCCGCTGTATTTTCTGGCGCTGCGGTTTTCCCTGGCGACGGTCGCGCTGCTGGTGATATTCCGCGGAGTGGGCAAAACGGCCGCTCCGTTGAAAGATACGCCGGGGAAGAAGAGTCGAGACGAATCTCGACTCAGCAGGCTTGACAGCCCGCGCCACGACTCTACCGGTTCCGATAGGGCAGGTGAGACGACCGCTCCCTCTGGTCACGGCTCCGATCGGGCGGCCGGCGCGCGCGGCTGGAAATCGGTGGGCGCCGGGGTACTGATCGGGAGCTTGTTGTTTGCCGGCTACCTGACGCAGACGCTCGGGCTGCGGCTCACCAGCGCGCCCAAATCGGCGTTCATCACGGGCCTATGCTCGGTGCTGGTGCCCGTGCTGGCGGCGGTGGTCTATCGGATCAGGCCGCAAGCGGTGGAAGTCGCCGGGGTGCTGGTCGCCACCGTGGGGATGGGGTTGATGACGCTCCATGGCGGCATCGGCAGCATCAGCCGGGGCGACCTGCTGACGCTCGCGTGCGCTTTCGCCTTCGCGGCCCACATCGTCACGCTGGGCCACTACTCGGGAAGCGTGAGCTTCGAGCTGCTGTCGGTGACGCAAATCGCGACCTCGGCCGTGTGGAGCTGGGGGCTGTTGTGGTGGATCGAGAAGCCGCCAGGCACTTCGCAACGATAATTCCGCAGAGCCCGGTGCGCCGTTGAAGGGATAGGCCGGAGTTCGATCTCTCGACTCGCGCTGCGGGGAGGCCTATTTTCGCGTTTCAAAAAGATGCTTGATTTTGATATCTTCTGAGTA
>DASWZP010000212.1:0-5167 GCA_036404395.1 Bryobacteraceae bacterium
AAAATGGAAGCGGTGCGGCGGAAGCAGCATGAGGGCTTCCGGAACCAGGTGCGACCAGGTCCGGTAGGCCGTATCGGCGACGGTGGAGTTCAGGTATAGCAGGAACTGGTTGGAGCAGCAATCGATGGGCGGCGGCTGGCGGAAGGTGAGCCGCAGGCCCACCGCGCGCTCGAGTGGCACGCCCGCTGTGGCGACTTGCTTTTCCTCGAGCAGGGTGACGAAGCTGGAGCGGCTGGCGTGAGGCCATACGTCGGGATGCAGCAACTGGCGCAGCGCATCCGCGCCTTCGAAGGTGATCTCGCACTGCCGGATCCATTCCAGAATGGAATCGCCCCAACGCCATTGCGCGCGCAGCCCCTTGTACCGTTCGGCCAGTTGCACGGCGAGCTCGAACTTGCGGTGCTCCAGGACCTCCTCGGCGGCATCGCTCGCAGCCAGCATGTCTTCGGCCTCGGGCATCACCGAGGCCAGGTCGGGCGCTTCCTCGGCGGGTGCGCAGTCCGCCAGCGAATTGAGCAGCAGCGGTGGGAGCTCGTGAGTTCCGTTGCCGGGAATGTCGATATAACGCGTGTCACTCATCGCCAACCTCCCCTACTACATATCGACGTAAAACCACGGTGCACTTGTTTCATTTTGTATGCAAGCCGGTCGAAAGTGAACTAAAAAGACTTGATGCGGGTTATGGCCCTGGGTGATGAGACGCAACCCGCCTGCCCTGGTTGGAAGGATAGCCGCCGTTCAAGGTTCGCCGGTGCCGGACGAAAAGCCTTTTGAAAGGCAGTGCCGGTGGCCAAGAGGGCGGGACCAGGTGGTGCGCGTCCGACCGTTCCAGTGATCGGTGTCGATGCGAGAGAACTGCACTGGGTGCGCGCGCTGATCTCGCTGCTCCGCCACCCGGACCCGGTCGTGCCGGAGCTCACCCGCCACGCCCTCGAGTATTTGAGCGACTCAGCCGCGTCGAGGAAAACGCCCGGCAGTACCGACGCGCCACGTCTGGACAACACGGGCTGAGCCCTGGCGCATGAAAAAGGCTTTCGACGTTGCCACGCCCGGCTCGGACGCTCCCATCTCAAGCCCGCAACCGCTCGGCGGCAAGCAGCACCAGCGCGATCCACAGCAGATCGGCCAGCAGCAGGTGGACCAGTTGCATTCCCACCGGGGCGAGCAGCAGCAGGTTGATGGCGCCGCCGGCGAGTTGGACGCCCGTCAGCGCCAGCACGGCATAGGACAGGCGCCGCTCCAGGGCAGATCCGACCGCCGATATCGCGTAGTAGAGCACCCAGGCGCCGGCGCCGGCGGCAATCAGCGGATGCCACACCCGCAGGCGCACGAACAGATTCGCCGACGCATCGAAATCCCGCGCGAATCCCGCCCCGAGCGACGTCACCGGAAAAAGCGTGTCGCCGAGCGCCGCAATCGCGCCGCTGACTCCCAGCGCCGCAAACACGGCCAGCGTCGCGGCGGCCATCCACGCCGGCCGGCCGCGCAAACGAACCGCCGCGCGTCCGCTGCCCCACCATGCGGTCAGCGCAAGGCAAGCCAGCAGTGTGAGCGTGTTGATAAGGTGCGCCGATAGCGACCACGCGCGCGAGGACGAAGCATTGCGCGCCACGTGATTCAGCAGCACCAGCGCCGCGCCCAGCAGCGCTTCGGTCACCAGAAAAGTCGCGGACAGCGCCGCTCCCAGCCGCACGCGGTGCCCCTTCGGGTAAGCGCGAAAGGCCCACACCACCAGCGCCGCCACCAGTATCAGGTCGAGGCCGCTAGTCACCCTATGCGTGAATTCGATGGCGGTCGCCCCCGCCGGAGTCTGCGACGTAACCGGCCCGTCGCACAGCGGCCAGTGGTTGCCGCAACCCGCGCCGGAGCCGGTGGCTCGCACGTAGGCGCCCCACAGAACCACCGCGAAGTTGTACGCCAGCACCGCCCAGGCAAAGATGGCGAACCAGCCCTCCCGCGGCGCGGAAGCCCGTGGATTCGACCCAGCGGGGGCATTTGCAAGGTCAGGCATGGACGGAATATCACATTATACGGAAAGAAGGGGCTTGACACGTTCTCCCTAGAAGTCTACCCTAGCTAACTATGGATGGACATGTTGCCATTCCTGCGAACGGAGCCACGACCGTGGGGGAGTGGTTCGTTACCAGTAGATAGACTCATGAAAACTACCGATCGCCTTTTCGGTTCGCTCGAACTTCTCATTTTGAAAACCCTGGCTGCCGGGCCCAATCACGGTTTCGGAATCACGCTCCACGTGGAAACCGTCTCCAAGGGCCTGTTGCACATGGAAGAAGGCTCGCTGTACCCGGCGTTGCACCGTCTGGAGCGCGAGCGGTTGATCTCGGGCGAGTGGCGGCAAACCGATAACGGCCGCCGGGCCCGCCTTTACTCGCTCACCGTGGCCGGCCGCAAGCGCCTCGCGGAGAACGAGGCAAACTGGTCGTCGGTGGCGCTCGGCATCGAGAGAGTTCTGAGGTTCGTATGAAGCACGCTATCGCTTGGCTGAAGCGTCTGTTCCATCGCGATTCGGCCTGGCAGGAGGAAATCGAAAGCCACCTTGCCATGCGTGCCGATTGGCACCAGGCACAAGGCATTGCGCCGGATGCGGCCCGCAACCGTGCCGCGCGCGATTTCGGCAGCCGCCTGCGTACGCTGGAGGCCGTTCGCGCGGTGCATCGTGCGCCATGGCTCGACGCGCTCGCGCAAGACGCGCGTCACGGCCTGCGCGTGATCCGCCGCTCGCCCGCCTTCAGCCTCGCGGCCGTGGCCACGCTGGCGGTGGGCATCGGCGCTTCCACCGCCGTGTTCAGCGTCGTCGATCTATTGCTATTCCGCAGCCTTCCCTATCCGCGCGCCGAGCGACTGGTGTCGGTCGGCTTCAGCGGGCCCATCGACACCAATGAATTCAATGTCGGCAACGCGTACCTGGACTGGCGCGACCACCAGCGCGTGTTTGCCGCCATGACCTCGATGTATCCTGGCGGAGAATGCGATCTCGGCGAGGCGCCGGCGCTGCGCGTCCCCTGCGTCCAGGTGGAAGCGAATTTCCTGGCGACGCTAGGGATCGTCCCCGCCGCCGGCCGCGATTTCCACGCCGAGGATGACCGGCCCGGCGCTCCCAAGGTAGCCTTGCTCTCCTACGCCACGTGGCAGTCGCGTTTCGGCGGCGATCCCGGCGCGGCCGGCAAAACCATTCTCTTGGATGATGCCCCGGTCCGCGTGATCGGTTTTCTGCCGCGCACCTTCGAGATGCCACAACTGGGCGAGGCCGACGTATTGCTGGCCGAGCAACTGGACGAAGGCGTCGCGCGCGCGCCAAGGTCAACCGTCTTCCTGCGCACCTTCGCCCGTCTGAAGGATGGCGCCACCGCGGAGACCGCGCGCCAGCAATTGCTGCCGCTGTTTTCCGACAGCGTGCAACGTTACGTTCCTCCTCCGCTGCGGCGCGAAGTGGGGCTGGTGGTGCGCAGCCTGCGCGACCGGCAGATTCACGATGTGAAACTGGCTTCCTGGCTGTTGTTCGGCGCCGTGCTGGCGCTGGTGGCGCTGGCCTGCGCCAATGTAGCCAACCTCATGCTGGCGCGCGCCGCCGCACGCTGGAAGGAACTGGCAATGCGTGCCGCGCTCGGCGCCGGCCGAGGCCGCCTGGCGCGGCAGATGTTCACCGAAAGCCTGCTGCTCAGCCTGGCCGGCGGTGCGGCTGGATGTGTTTTCGCCTGGGGCTTATTGCGCGCGGTGGTGGCGACCGCGCCACAAACACTGCCGCGGCTTCTCCAGGCGCGCCTGGATGCACGGGTCCTGTTGTTCGCCTTGGCGGTTTCGTTGGCGGCCGCGGTAGCCGCCGGCCTGCTACCGGCATGGGAGCGCTTGAGCGCGGCCGCGCTCGCCGGATGGCATTCAACCGGCGGCGGCCGCTTATGGGCGCGGCCCGCGCTGGTGGCGACTCAGGTCGCGATTTCGCTGGTGCTGTTGACCGGCGCGTCATTGCTGGTGCGCAGCTTGTGGAAGCTGGAAAGCGAATCGCTCGGGTTTCAGCCGCGGCGCGTGGTGACCGCGGCGTTCACTCTCAACCGCCATCGCTACAATTCGGCGGAAAAACAAAACGCCTTCTACGCCGAGGTGGAGCGGCAGCTCGCCCGAATTCCCGGCGTCAGCCGGTTTGCCTTGAGCGATACCATTCCGCCCTCGGGCGGCATGCGCGGCCGCCCGTTTTCCAACATGCGGATCGCCGGCCATCTGCCGCTCCCCGAGCAGGGCGGTATGGTGGCGTTTCGTTACGTCACGCCCGGCTACTTCCGCGCACTCGGCATTCCCATCCTCGCCGGCCGCGATTTCGACGAAAAGGAGCGCTCCGGAACCGAGACTCCGCTGATCCTCAGCCAGTCGCTGGCGCAGCGCATGTTCCCGGCCGAGAACCCCCTGGGCCAGCAGATTGACCTCGATGTCAACGGCCACTGGCTGCCGGTGGTGGGCGTGGCCGGTGATGTGAAGAATTCGGGGCTCACCGATGCGCCGCAGCCGGAATATTACCGGCTGCGCATGTACCGGTCCGACGCGCTGGGCCTCAGCGGCGTGGCTTTGCTCCAAACGCCCCTCGATGCGGGCGCGCTGGAACGCTGGGTGCGCCGGCAGATGGCGGCCATCGATCCCGCGCTGCCCGTCAGCATCGAAACCATCGAGACCAAGGTGGAGCGCTTGAGCCAGCGCGCCCGGTTCCTGGCCGCTCTGATCGCGCTGTTTGCCGCCTTCGGGCTGTTGCTGGCCGCGATCGGGCTGTACGGCGTGCTCTCATTCCTGGTGGCCCAGCGCACGCGCGAAATCGGCGTGCGCATCGCCCTCGGCGCCACGCCGGGCCAGATCGCGCGCATGGCCGTGCATCAGGCCGGCCTCTGGACCCTGGCTGGAATGGCCGCCGGCTGGGCCGCATCCGCGGCATTGGGGCGAATCGCGCGCGGCGCCTTGTTCCAGGTTTCGCCCTTCGATCCGCTCTCGCTCGCAGCCGCTGCGCTGGTGCTGGCGATGGCCGCCGCTCTCGCCGCCTGGCGTCCCGCCCGCCGCGCCGCCCAGGTAGACCCGGCGGTTTCGCTACGCGAAGAGTAAACCGGACCAGTCGTGGCGCAGGCCGTCAGGCCATTTGGCGCCATTTTCCTTATTTACTCCCCGCTTC
>DASWZP010000213.1:0-2387 GCA_036404395.1 Bryobacteraceae bacterium
CTGGGTCCGATGAAGGCCGGCCTGGACCCGCGCTCCTTCGTCATCGCCACTTACGCCCTCTGCGGTTTCGCCAATTTCAGCTCCATCGCCATCCAGATCGGCGGCATTGGCGCGCTGGCGCCGAACCGGAAGTCCGACCTGGCGCGCCTTGGCCTGCGCGCCGTGGCGGCTGGGACCATGGCCAACTTCATGTCAGCCTGTATCGCGGGAATTATTTTATGATTGCGGAAGTCAAATCTTTACTGGAACGCCGCACCGCCCTGCGCCCGGCCATCGGCGTCGTGCTGGGCAGCGGCCTGGGAGCGTTCGCCGACGAATTGAGCGATCGCACCGTGATCCCGTACGCCGAAATTCCCGGCTGGCCCGTCTCCACCGCCGTCGGCCATGCGGGCAAACTGGTGATTGGCAATCTGGACGCGCTGCCGGTCGCCGTGATGTCGGGACGGCCCCATTTGTATGAAGGATATTCGCCCGCGCAGGTAGTCTTCCCGGTGCGCGTGCTGCGCGCATTCGGCGTGCGATCGATGGTCTTCACCAACGCCGCGGGCGGCATCAACAGCTCGCTCGAACAAGGCGGCCTGGTGCTGATCTCGGACCACATCAACCTGCAAGGCTCGAACCCGCTGACCGGGCCCAACGACGATCTGCTGGGCCCCCGTTTTCCGGACATGTCGGAGACTTACTCGCGCGATTATCGCGAGCACGCCAAGGCCGTCGCCACTGAGCTCTGCATCTTCATGCCCGAGGGCGTCTACGCCGGCATGCTCGGCCCCAGCTACGAAACGCCCGCCGAAATTCGCTTCCTGCGCACCATCGGCGCGGACGTGGTGGGCATGTCCACGGTGGCCGAAGCGATCGCCGCCAATCACATGGGAATGAAAGTGCTGGCGGTTTCCTGCGTCACCAACATGGCGGCCGGGCTCGGCGAGCGGAAGCTCAACCATGAGGAAGTTCTCGAAACCGGCGCGGCGGTTGGCGAAACGCTGGTGAAGTTTCTGCGCATGGTTTTGCCGCGTATGGACCAGGGTGAAGTATAGAGCCGATGAACGATCCACTTCTCGATGCCGCGCTCGGTGCCCGCCAGCACGCCTTCGCGCCTTACTCGAAATTCCAGGTTGGCGCCGCCATTGAAGATTCGGCGGGCCGCATCCACACCGGCTGCAACGTGGAGAACGCGACCTACGGCCTCACCGTGTGCGCCGAGCGGGTAGCCGTCTTCAAGGCCATTTCCGAGGGCGCGCGCCAGTTCCGCCGCGTCGCCGTGGCCGCCGATACCGACTCGCTCACGCCGCCCTGCGGCGCGTGCCGGCAGATCCTTTGGGAATTCTGTGGCGACGTGGAGATCGTGCTGGTCAACCCGCGCGGTAAGATCGAAACTTATCGTATGCGGGATCTATTCCCCAAGCCATTCGATGCTTCGTATCTGTAGCTTCTTCTTATTCGTCTTTGCGCTGTCGGCCGAACAGGCTGACTGGATCTGGAGCGCGCGCTACGTCATCACCGAGGACTCCGGCGCGCGCGTGATCGAAAACGGCGCCGTGGCCGTGCGCGGGGAGCGCATTCTCGCCGTCGGCCCGCGCGCCGAAATCGACGCGCGCTTCACCGCCGCGCATCGCCTGGACCGCCCCGACGCCATCCTCGCCCCCGGCCTCATCAACACGCACACGCACGCCGCCATGTCGCTGTTTCGCGGCATCGCCGGCGACCTGCGGCTCCAGGATTGGCTCGAAAAGTTCATCTTCCCCGCCGAAGCCAAGAACGTTACGCCCGATTTCGTGCGCTGGGGCACGCGCCTGGGGTGTCTCGAAATGCTGCTCGGCGGCACCACCACGTTCACCGATATGTACTACTTCGAGGACGTGGTGGCCGAAGCCGCCAAAGAGGCCGGCATCCGCGGCGTGCTCGGCGAAACCATCATCGGCTTCCCGGTGCCCGATAACAAAACGCCCGCCGACGCATTACGCTTCACCGAAGCGTACCTGGCGCGCTTTGCGGGCGATCCGCTGATCGTTCCCGCCGTGGCGCCGCACGCGCTCTACACCAATTCCGACGAAACCCTGAAGGCCGCGCGCGCCCTCGCCAATCGCTTTCACGCGCCGCTGGTGATCCACATTTCCGAAACCAAGAAAGAAAATGACGACGAGCTGGCCAAGCGGCACACCACGCCGGTCGGCACGCTGGACGGCCTGGGCGTCTTCAACGGCCGCACGGTGGCCGCGCACTGCGTCTGGGTGACGGAAGCCGACATGGCGATTCTGAAGGCGCGCGATGTCGGCGTGGCGCACTGCCCCTCGAGCAACATGATGCTGGCGAGCGGCGTGGCGCCGGTGGTGCGCATGCTCGCGCTGGGCATCCACGTCGGCCTGGGACCGGACGGCCCGGCGGGC
>DASWZP010000214.1:0-5388 GCA_036404395.1 Bryobacteraceae bacterium
GTTTCATGGCAATCGATACAGTGTAGCGCCGCCGGCCGCGCCCACCGCTTCCACGCCCCACAAATCGCGATTGCGCCGTACGTTTTCAGACCATGCTTCGTCCTGGAACAAGAGAATGTAGTCGATGCCGCGCCGCTTCAATTCTTCCGCCGCAGCACGCCGGAAGCCGAGATATGGCGCGCCATCGCTCACCGCCGGCCGATCTCCCAACCGCTGCCACGTCCCATCGGCCATCTCGCCCTCCAGCTCGAGCCGAATGCCGTATTGATCGGTGGGACCCTCCAGCACCACCTGGTCGGCCTCCCGCGTACCGCCGAAGTCCACCTCCACAAACATCCCAGGATGAATGGCTTCGCCGCTGCGCCAGAAAGTAACCGGTGAGTTGTCGAAGGCGTCCTGGATGCTCCACGGGTATGGGTGCGCCGTCAGCCGCCAGGCCGCCTCCCGCGGCAGTTCGTGACCGCCCGAGAAGATGCGCAGCTCGTTGATGCTCCAGACGTCGGTTCCGCTGGCCGTCTGATTCACCCGAATCGCCCGCAGCTTTCGCGCCGGAAAGGTGAAGCGCAGCCGCTCGCTCGGCTGATCCGTCCCCATCGCGGCGCTCTGAAAGATGCGCGCCGCCACTTGATTCGCCGCCGACTCGTATTCCACCAGGATGCGCCGCGACGTATACGCCTCGGGGATCGCTTTGAACGTGAACACGGTCGACCCCGGCGGCGTAACCCTTTCTATCAGCTCACTTGCCGGATACAGCGCCAGGTGGTTCTTGTAATAACGCTCCGGATCGCGCAGGTGAAACGCGTCTTTCCACGGTGTCAGCGTCAAGCGCCAGGAACCGAGCGGCACCATTTTCCCCACCACCGCCGGCCAGCAGAGCACGGCGTGCAACACCACCACCGCCAGCGCCATTCCCGGCAGCGTGGTCAGCGCCATCGCCATCGCCAGCGCCACGAAAGGCAGAGGCGGAATCAGGAACCGAGCCCCGATATTGCTGAAGTAGTTGGCGCCGAATACCAAGGCCGCCAGCCACAGTTGCCGCCCCAGCGGTTTTCGCAGCGCTGCCAGGCCCAGCGGCGCCAGTAGAAAAACCGGCCCTAGCACGCCGCCCAGCGTGCCGTGCACGGTTGCCGCTAGCGGTATCTGCCAGCGGCTGGCGAGATCATACAGTCGAAAATAGCTCTTATAATCTTCTTCAAAATCAATAGTTACGTACGGATTTGGAAAGTAGCTATTGAAGAACGGCGCGAGCGGATTGTGCATCCACACCCAGTTCTTTAGCAACCATGGGGCCACCATCAGAAACGCGCACGCGGCCACCACGGCGACCGTTCGCGCCCGCCTGCTCTTCCAGGCGACGAACGCAATCGCGTATGCCACACACACCCAGCCCGTGTACTTCAGCGCGTACCCAAAGCCGGCCAGGATTCCGATCGCCGGCAGTAGGCGTGTAGTTTTTTCCTCCGCTGCGCCTTCCTCCGCCCACTGCTCCAACAGGCAAAACAGCGTGAACGCGACGCCGGCGAGGGCGACATCGTTGTACGCGCTCGAGGCATCCACACCCACCATCGGGCTGAGAGCCACCAGCGCCGCGCCGCAGATTCCAACCCACGCCATGCCGTGGCGCACGCCCCAAATGCCCATCTGCCAGACCAGCGCCACCAGAAATGCCAGGTGAACCAGCGCTGCGGCCGAGTGCTTGCCAAAGGCGAAAGCGAACAGGAACAGCATCTCCATGCCTTGCGACAGGCTGGCATAGAGATTCCAGGTGATGCGGTGAAACCCATGCTCACGCAAATATCGAGCCGTCAGGCCGAGGTGGTAAGTCGAACCATCCGGGCTGACTTCGGGAGCCAGAGCCCTCAAGAAGTAGATGTAAAAATATGCGATAAATATAACAAACAACAGGATATTTGTAGCTGATGGCCTGGGCCAGGATCGGGCCCCCTTCGGTCTCCGCCATCGATTCCACGGCCGGCAGGCGACGATCACCGCCGCACCCAGAATCGCAAACGTGGCGGGATACACGACGCCGCTGGCCGCCAGCAGGAACACCAGGAAACTCAGCGCGCCAGATCCCAGCACGAAGCGAACCGGCCAATCGCGGCACGCCTTGCCGAGCAGCAGCGTGCCCAGCGCCGTGGCGGTTGCCACGGTGAACAGCGCGCCGAACAGAATCGCCACCACCTGCATCGGCTACTCCACGAAACCGGCGCGGGTGAGGACGAACCCCAGCCGCTCACCGTCCGGCCCGGCCGCGGTTTTGTCAGGCTCCAGCGCAACCGTGTTGACGGAGTCCGGGTGCAGCCACTCCCACGGCGTGTCCTTTGTGTACTCCTGGCTGCCCGGCTTGGCGTACCGGACGCGGTCGAACTCCCTGCCGTTGAGGCGGATGGTCAGTTCCACCGGCCCGGTCTGGGCGAAGGTCTGGTCGGGGAATGTCAGATCCACCAGAAGGCGGAGGCGCGGCGCGCGCGGCACATAAAACTGGAGCACCGGACGCTCGTGCGTCCAGCGCCACACCCCTTCGCTTTGATCGCGAAAGCCGCCCACGATGTACGCGCCGGCATTGGGGTCGCTCATGGCCACGAAATATCCGAAGGGAAGCGACGACGGCAAGCTGAGCGACGGGCGCTGCTCGGGCGGCGGATACCACTCGAGGCGACTACCGCAGCCGGCCGTCAGAAACGCCAGTACGATGGAAAACACTCGAAGCACGAAGAAAGATTGTAGCAGCGGCGGGCGGAAGGGCGAGGTCGGCGGAGATCGATAAAACCGGCAAGCTAAAGCGTGCCCTACCAATGCGGTGGTGGGGCACGCGTTAGCTTGCCCAGAAATTCAGAACGTGTACAGCAGCGTGCCCGGCACCGGCTCGGCGGGAACCGCGCCGGCAGTGACGGCGGCTTCGCCTTCGGCGTTGACCACTTCGGCGTTGATCACGCGGTAGAAAATTCCGGTGTCGCCGAGATACACTTCCAGCTCCGAGGGCCGCGGCAGGGTGCCCTGGATCAGCGATTCCGAGAGCGGATCCTCGATGTACTTTTGCAGCGCGCGGCGCAGCGGGCGCGCGCCATAGCTGCGGTCGCCGCAGGTCTTCTCGAGGATGTACCGGGCGGCTTCCGGCGCCAGACGCAATTTCACCTGCTTGGCCACCAGGTTGCCGTTCACCTGCTCCACCATCAGGCCGATGATCTTGATCAGGTCGTCGTCGGTGAGGGAGCTGAATAGAATCACTTCGTCCAGGCGGTTCAGGAATTCCGGGTTGAACGCTTTCTTCACCTCGGCGCGCACCATGTCCTCGACTTTCGAGGGCATGCCTTCGCCCACGGGGGCGGAAAAGCCCAGGTTGCCGCGCTTTTCGAGAAAGCGTGCGCCCAGGTTGGAAGTCATGATGATGATGGTGTTCTTGAAATCGACCTGGTTGCCGAGCCCGTCGGTCAACTGGCCGTCTTCGAACACTTGCAGCAGGATGTTGTAAATATCCGGGTGCGCCTTCTCGATCTCATCGAGCAGGATGATGGAGTACGGATTGCGCTTCACGCGCTCGGTGAGCTGGCCGCCCTCTTCATAGCCGACGTATCCGGGAGGCGAGCCGATCAGTTTCGAAACCGAGTGCTTCTCCATGTACTCGGACATGTCGAAACGCACCAGGCTTTTTTCGCTGCCGAACAGGAACCCGGCCAGAGCGCGCGCCACTTCGGTCTTGCCGACGCCGGTGGGGCCCAGGAAGAGGAACGAACCGGCCGGCCGCGCGCTGGCTTTCAAACCGGCACGCGAGCGGCGGATGGCGCGGGCCAGCGCGGAGATGGCTTTTTCCTGGCTGATGATGCGCTTGTGCAGCTCCTCTTCGATGCGCAGAAGCTTGGTGATCTCTTCCTCCTTGATGGAGGTCATGGGGACGCCGGTCCAGCGCGCCACCACGTCTTCGATATCGTCCTTGGTGACGCAGCCGGTGGAGGAGTCGTCGAGATTGTATTTCTCGCGGAGCTGCCGCATGTTCTCGCGCTCCTTGCGTTCCTCGTCGGAATAGAAGCGCGCCTTCTCGAATTCGTGATTGGCGATGGCGTTCTCCATCCGATGGACGATGAACTTGATGCGCTTCTGGATGTCGGCCAGCTCGGCGGGGAGAGTGGTCTGGCGCAGCTTGACGCGGGCGCCGGCTTCGTCGATCAGGTCGATGGCCTTGTCGGGCAGATAGCGGTCGGGAATGTAACGGCTGGAGGTGTAGACCGCGGTTTCGATGGCGTCGTCGGTGTAGGCTACGGCGTGGAATTTTTCGTAACGGTCCTTGATGCCGAATAGGATCTTCACCGCGTCGGCCTCGGTGGGCGGAGGAACTTTGACCGCCTGGAAGCGGCGTTCCAGCGAGCGGTCCTTTTCGATGGACTTGCGGAACTCGGCCGGGGTGGTGGCGCCGATGCACTGAATTTCGCCGCGCGAGAGCGCCGGCTTGAGAATGTTAGCTGCGTCCAGCGAGCCTTCGGCCGAACCCGCGCCCACCAGCGTGTGCAATTCATCGATGAAGATGATGGCGTTCTGGTTCTCCATCAATTCCTTCATGATGGTTTTGAGGCGCTCTTCGAACTGGCCACGGTACTTGGTGCCGGCCACGATGAGGGACAGATCGAGCGCCAAAATCCGCTTGTCGGCGAGGAAGGAAGGGACATCGCCCTCCGAGATGCGCTGCGCCAGCCCTTCCACGATGGCCGTCTTGCCGACGCCGGGCTCGCCGATCAGCACCGGATTGTTCTTGGTGCGGCGGCAAAGGATCTGCACCACCCGCTCCAGCTCATAATCGCGGCCGATCAGCGGATCGAGCGTATTGTCCATGGCGGCCTGCGTGAGGTCGCGGCTGAATTCCGACAGCAGGGAGCTTTCCTTGGGCCGGGTGGGGGCTTTTTCGCTCTGCGAACGCTGCAATTCTTCGCGGATGGTGGCGAGGCGCAGGCCGCGCTCGTGCAGGATTTCGGCGGCGAAGCACTTTTCCTCGCGCAGCAGGCCGAGCAGCAGGTGCTCGGTGCCGATGTGCTTGTGGTTGAGGCGCTCGGCTTCCTCGGCTCCATAGGCCAGCACGCGCTTGCATTCGTGGCTGAGCGGCAGATCGACCGAAGTGGAAACCTTCTCCCGCGGCGCGGTATGCCCTTCGATCTGCTTGCGGATGGACTCCACCGCGGCGTGCGAGCGCAGAAACCGGTTCGCCAGCGCCTTATCCTCGCGCAGCAGGCCCAGCAGCAGATGTTCCGTCTCGATATAGGGACTGCCGAACTGGCTGGCCTCATAGCGGGCGAAGAAGATCACCCGTCTTGCCTTCTCCGTGTATCGCTCGAACATAGGATTTGTGAAGCCCCCTATTCTTAAAGATAACCTGACCCGGCTTCCGGATGCGTCCCC
>DASWZP010000215.1:0-10731 GCA_036404395.1 Bryobacteraceae bacterium
CGCAAATCTTGCATCCCTATCCCGACGTGCGATTTGACGCGACACATCCAAGGTAGGAGCCGTATGCGGTAATCCCGCTCGTACGGATCTGTGCGGGGGGCGGCCAGCGATGGTCGTCCCTACCGCGACCGGGACGTAACCCCGGCCAAAACCAATCACCGCCCCTGCATTTTTCCTAACTCGCGCCTGACCAGCAGCTTACTAGCCTGCGCGCCCCTCCCGGAGCCCTCGTCAACGGCACACGCGGGATAATCGGATCGGGAGCGGTTCCTCGTTTCACCGGAAAGCACCAAGGTGGGGCGATTCGCCCCACTAAGAGAGACTCAAGTGCCTGATTCCATTGCAGAGCGCCCTCAAGAAACGGGGCAAATTGCCCCGTTTTGGGCGCCCCGAGTCGCGCCATGATCCGCGGGCGGAGAAATTCGGAGGCTGCAGAAGCCCGAAAAATGGGCGCCCGGAAGCGGATGCTGGCAAGCTGAAGCATGCCCTACCAGCTACTGCGCGTTGCGGCGCGCTTTCTGCGCGAGCGAGGCCATCCCGTCCACGTTCGGCCACTCGGATTTCGGCAGCTTCCCCTGGTCGCGCAGCCCGGCCAACAGGGCGCGGGCTTGCTCATATTCTCCGGCGGCGGCCAGGTAATCGGCGCGGCGCTGGGCGGCGGCTGTGGCGTGAGCCTGTGCCAGGTCGGTCCAGGTCTCGGCGATATCCGAGCGGGTTTCCGCCAGGCTGCGCACGGTCGCCCAGCCGGCGCCAGGCCGGCGGCTCAACTCGCCGTAGCGCTGCACCGCCTGCTCGAACTCGGCCAAAGCTTCGCGCGGTTTCGCCATCTTCTTGAAGACCAGGCCGATCTTCCTCATGCTCGCGGCCACGGCGCCAGCGGCGCGGAAATCCTGTGGGTCCGCCTGGGCGGCCTGCTGCCGGAGATCGAGAGCCTTGCGGTGGAATTCGAGCGCATCGTCCAGGCGGTTCATGGCGCCGGCTGCCCAGCCGAGGTCGCTCAAGTCAAACGACAGATCGATCTTGGCACGCATGTCCTGCGGATTGCGGGCGCAGCGTTGTTCATCGATCGTGCGCGCCAGCTCATACTCGCGGCGGCAATCGTCCAGACGGCCGGTGACGCCGTAGAGCGCGGCCAGCCGCTTTTCCGCCAGCGCCAGCGAGCGTTGCGCTTCCTGGCTGTCATGCAGCGAAACCAACCGGCGGGCCAAGTCCTGCACCCGCTCCCGCGAGGCAATAGCTTCCGGATAGCGCTTTTGGTTGATGAGCGCGTCCGCCAAGGCGGCCAGCGCGGCCTCCAGATCGCTCGTCGCAACCGCGTCGCCGGGTTGCGCTCCGGCGGCGGGCTCGGCGCTGGCGACGGTGCGCCGGGCCAGGGCGATCTCAGCGTCAAATTGGCCCGCCTGACCGTAGGCTCTGGCAAGATCGATCGCGGCGCGCAGGGATTCGTGGCGCAGTCCTCGGTCGCCGGGCGAGCCTGCCGCCAGCCGTTCCAAAATCCCCGCGCCTTTGCGAAGGCTCTCCAGCGAGTCGGGCACGCGGCCGAGGTTCGCTTGGGCGAGATCGCCTTCCACTTCGCCGATCCTCGCGTAGCCCAGCGCGACCTCGCGCTGCAGGGAACGATTGCCGGCGGCTTCCTGCGACAGATTCTCCAGGTATTCGAGGGCACGGCGCCCCAGCAGCGCACGCGCCGCGGTAGAGCCGGGCAGCGGCGCGATGGCGTCGTAGAGTTCGAACATCACCGCGTGGGCCAGGCCGCGCACCTGGTTGAAGCGGCGTTCGGAGCGGCGCGCTTCCCACCAGCCGAAGGCGGCGAATCCGACGATCAAGAGCAAAGCCAGCGCGCCCGCCGGGACGGCAATCCGGTGCCGCGCCACCATGCGGGCCGCTCGGTAGCGCCAGGTGGGCTTGCGCGCCATCACGGGGCGGCCTTCCTGAAAACGCCGGAGGTCGGCGGCGAACTCATCCACCGTCGGATAACGGCGGCGCGGGTCCTTTTCGAGAGCCTTGGCGACGATGGTTTCGAGGTCGCCGCGCAGCCGCCGCCGCAGCGACGCCGCGTGGGGCGCGTTGGCGTCCACTGCGTCCGCCAGTGGTGGGGCATCCGCATCGCAAATGGCCCGCGCCAGATCCAGGTAGTTGGTGGTGGCGGGATAGGGCCTGCGCCCGGCCAGCAGCTCAAACAGAATCACGCCCAGCGAATAGACGTCGCCCGCCACGGTGTAGCTTTCGCCGCGAATCTGTTCCGGGCTGGCGTAGGCTGGGGTCATCGGCGCGGGACCGGCTTGGGTGATTTCGTCGCCGGGTTGCTGTCCGCCGATTATCTGCCCGAGGCCGAAATCGAGCAACTTGGCCTGTCCCTCGGCGGTGACCAGGATGTTGCCGGGCTTCAGGTCGCGATGCACGATGAGCCGCCGGTGCGCGTAAGCCACCGCGTCGGCGATCTGCAAGAAAAGGAGCAGGCGCTCGCTCACGCCGAGCGGGCCGCGCCGGCAGAATTCGAGCAGCGGCAGGCCGTCGACATACTCCATGATGAAGTACGGCTGGCCGCCGGCCGTGGCGCCTCCATCGAGCAGGCGCGCGATGCCAGGATGCTCGAGTTGCGCCAGAATCTGCCGTTCGCGCTCAAAGCGGCGCCCGGTCTGCGCGTCGGGGTGGGCGGCGGTGATGAGTTTGATCGCCACCTGCTTGCGGTACTGGCCGTCGGCGCGCTCGCCCAGGTAAACCACGCCCATGCCGCCGCGGCCGATCTCTTTCACCACGCGGTAGGCTCCGATGGTCTCCGGGGCCGGCGCCTCGGCGCGCCACGCGGCGCCCGGCGCGCCCGCCGAATCGAGTAGCGCGTCAGCTTTCTGTTCCAAGGCGAGCAGCGATTCGACCGAACTGCGCAGCTCGGAATCGCTTCCGCACAGCCGGTCCAGTTCGGCGGCGCGTTGGCTGGGGTCGGTCTCGAGCAGGCTCGCCAGGACCGTCTTCACCTCGCCCCAGCGGGCCGCGGTCATGGCTGCGCGGGTCCTTCCATGTGACGCAGCAGCCACAGCCGGGCGGTGCCCCATTCCCGCTTCACGGTGGCCGGCGAAATCCCCAGGCACTCGGCGGTTTCCTCAATCGAAAGGCCGCCGAAATAGCGCAGTTCGACGACCTTGCCTTGTTGCGGGTCGAGCTTGTCCAACTCGTCGAGCGAGTAGTTCAGCGCCAGCACATCGATGGCGGGCGAAGGGAAGATGCCGAACGCGTCTTCCAGGGTTACGGCGTTCGAGAAACCCTCGCGCTTGGCGGCATTGCGGGCCTTGGCGTGGTTGATCAACACGCGCCGCATCATGGTGGCCGCGACGCCCAGAAAGTGCGCCCGGTTGCGCCAATCCACCGAGCGCTGCCCCACCAGCCGCAGATAGGCCTCATGCACCAAAGCCGTGGGCTGTAGCGTGTGATCGGGCCGTTCCGCGGCCAGCAGCCGCTGCGCCAGGCGGCGCAGTTCGTCATAGACGAGAGGCGTCATCTCGTCCAATGCGGCCTTATCGCCCTCCCCAATCCGCACCAGCAGTTGGGCGACATCCTGAGGCGCCAACAAAAACCTCCCCTGGGACTCATTCACATTTTACACGGAACAAACGCGGCTGTTCGGCCCGATGAGCCGATTGAGCGCGGTTTGCTGCGTATAGAGATAAGCAGGCGAAAACCGGACGGAGACCGGCTCTGCCAGCGGCTGCGTGGAGCGCACCCGGCCGGCAGTTTGGCGGATGCCGGCCGGTCGCCTGCGAGCGAGTCCTTCGGAGGACGGCAAGCCGGCGAGGCTAGCTGAAGAGGCCAGCCAACGCCGACTTGCCGAGCACGTAGACCGCCCAGGGAAGTACCACGGCGAAAAGCGCGCTCCCAAACGACAGTTTCTTGCCCGCCGCCGCTTTCAGGCCGACGGCCATCAGCAGAATCGTCCAAATGTAAAAAAGGTCGAGCGAGGTGGCCAGCGAATACAGGAACTTCGAACTTGTTCCCGGGTCCATGAACGCCGCCGGGTTGAACGCCAGTGGGTTTTGCGAGTTGAATTCATCCGGGTTCTTCAGGAAGATCACCACGATCGTCAGGATTGACTGGATCACCCCGGTCAGGCTCGCATAACATACCACCGCAAAAACCTGTTTGAAGCGGATCCCCGCAGAGAGAATTCCGGACGCCATGCCTAAGAGGACGGCAGCCATGATCACATAGATCACGGGCACAATGACGATGAAGACGTAGCCCATGATCGACGCGAATTTGACGCCCATTGCGACCGCCTGCTCGCGCTGCTCCGGCGTCATCTGCTGCGCCCGCGAGCTGGCTTCCATCCCATGCCGGACGATGCGTTCAGCGCCGATGTGCTGCATCATGGTCATGCTCACCGCCAGGACGGCGATCATGATCAGAACCAGAGGCACAATCCAGGTGGGCCGTTTCGCGATATCTTCGAAGGTTTTCTTGGGGTCGAAAAAGACCCCGGTGATTCGCGAGAATTCGCCCATTCCCGCTGGGGCCGGCTCGACGGCCGGAGAGTTTTCGGGTGTCATATCTTTGGTGATTGTACGCCATTCGGGGCAATTTGTTCCACGGAACATTCGCGGCGGCAACTGCGTAAGCCGAAATCGAGGGTTTTTCATGCGCGCTCTACTCGTTCTGCCCGTGCTGGCAGCCATGATGACGCTGGCCGGCTGCGATATCGACGATTTCGATGGCAACTGGCAGCATTTCAGCCGCGACTTTCACTACAGTTACCCATGCGCACCGGGCAGCCGGATCTCGGTCGAGACGTTTAACGGCTCGGTCGAGATTTCGAGCTGGGACGAGAATAACGTCGAGATCAGCGGCACCAAGTACGGTCCCACGCAGGCCGCCGCCGATAACCTGCGCATCGATATCGACCGCGGTACCGGGTCTGTCGCCATCCGCGCCGTCCGGCCGGTGGAGCGGCGCAACAACCAGGGGGCGCGGTTCGTCCTCAAGGTTCCGCGCGCGGCTGTGCTCGAGCGCATCACCGCCAGCAACGGCGCCATCCACACCGCCGATGGCGTTGGGCCGTCTCATTTCCGCACCAGCAACGGATCGGTTCGGGTGGAGCGCCTTCACGGCAGGCTGGACGCAGAGACCTCGAATGGCCCTATCGACCTGGTGGATGTGGAAGGCGACGCCCTGCTTCGGACATCGAACGGCAACGTGGATGTCCGGGGGCTGCGCGGCTCGCTCGACTCGACCACCAGCAACAGCGCGATCAGGGCGGAGATCGACCGTACCTCGAGCGACGTACGAGCCACCACCAACAATGGCTCGATCGATCTGGAACTGCCCGCGGATTTCGCGGCCGGAATTCGCGCCCACACTTCCAACAGCTCGATCACCGTCCACCTGCCGCCCAGCATGAGCGCCCACGTGATCGCCTCCACCAACAACGACTCCATCAGCTCGGAGTTTGAAATGACGGTGCATGGCGAGATCAGTAAGACTCACCTGGAGGGCGACATAGGAAAGGGCGGCCCGCTGGTCGATCTCGACACTTCCAACGGCGGCATCCGGATTCTGAAAGGCGCGCGGTAGCGGTGGCGCTACTGGGCTGATCAAAATCCGGAGCTACCAATACCGCATCTCCGACAGCTTGGTCGCCGGGTTCGCAATCTTCTGAGCGACCATCGGCGCTGTCAGAACCGCTGAACTCCAGAGGCCTGGGGCCATCCACCGCGCCCATGGCGCTGCCACCACCCACCCCCATGGGATCGTGTGCATGGCGTATTGAGCGATGCCCCCGCACACTATCCAGGAACAAAGCGCCAAAAGGAAGGTAGCCCTACGGCAGCGTTTTGCCGGCCAGCGTCGGGATCTTGCAACCAAACCAATGGTAAGGCCCGGGATCAATGCCGTCAGCGCAACAAGAGATACCCACAGTCCGATGCGGGCAGACATACCCGCCCCGAAGATTAGCGCACCTGGAAGAGCACCCGGAATCGGTTATTCCCACCAGATTTTGCCGGGTCGACAGATCGACGCCAGCACGTGCACGGGGACAAAGGCGATGAGCAAACGCATCTGGGCCAATGAAGAAACCGCTCGGAGGTTAAATCGGCGGCGCCACGGAGCTACGAACCGGTGCCGGCTGCCATGCTGTGTTCAGACGATCTCGCAAGAGCCGTCATGGAATAACCATGCCAAATCCTTGCGACCGACGTGGCGCACGCACTCGTGCGTGCCGTGTCGAGACTCTTCTCGACACCTCCTCGGCGCGAAGCCCTGCGTCGGCACGAGTGCCGACGCGGCACGCACGAGTGCGTGCGCCACCTCGGAATGGCACAGTTATCCTCTGACCGGCCCTAAACCAAGAAATGTGCGTGCTCCTCAGAGCTGGCTGATGATGATGCGATGCACCTTGATCAGCAGATCGACCTCCTGGCGCGGGACTTCGAGCAGCGAGGCGATCCGTTCGGGGGGATCTCCGCGACGGTGCATGCGCAGGACTTGTGCCCGTTTGTTGAGATTCAAGGCGGCCCTGCCGGCATCCGGAACGGCTTCCACCGGCAGCCTGCGCAGTTCCGCGGCCTGTTCCTGCAAACTTTCGAAGCGGGCGGCGAGAGCCTCCATGTTCCGTTGGTTGTTCGCTCCCAATGCCGCGGTCTGGCGGGCGGCGCCGATCGCCACCCGCGCGAACAGGAGGGCCGTCCCGCCGCACACCAGGGCCACCAGAAAGGCGGCCGAAAACACGATCAGGCAGGTGTTCATGGGATGCTCCGCAAGCGTTCGTTGCGGCTGGCGATTTCCTGGATTTTCACGCCGTAGTTGCCCTCCACCACCACCACCTCGCCGCGCGCGATCAGGCGCTGATTGACCAGCACCTCCACCGGGTCATTCACGTCGCGGTCCAGCTCCACGATCGACCCGGTAGTCAGCTTGAGAACTTCCTTCATGGGGAGGCGCGTCTTACCGAACGAGATGCTGACCGGAAGATCGACATCGAGCAGCAGGCCGATGGTCCGCGAGTTCAGAGCCAACTGGCCGGCGTCGCTCGAATACTCGGCGCGCGCCGGCTCGGCTTGGGCTGGCTCGCCAGGGGGCGGCGCGTTGATCAGCGACAGTAGAATTGGGCTGAACGCCACCAGCAACGGCGGTTGTCCGCCATCCGCGAACGTGAGCGAGACCGAGGCCCACTCGGTCGATCCCGGGGCCGATTCTCGCTCGGCGCCGGCGCCGCAGGTGATCTCGCGTCCCAGCAGGCCGCCGATCGACCGGGCCATCGCGGACAGGGATTGACCCAGAATCTCGAACCACGTGTTTTGGGCCTCGCTCGCAGCCACCGTATCGAGGCCCGCGGCCTTGAGGGTCAGCGTGCCGACGTGCTCCCAGGTGGGCTGCGGAGAACCGATCCACACCAGGGCGCCGGGCGCCGCCGAAAAAGGATGTTCCCACCAAAGGTACGGATATTCTCCGGAAGCCGCTTCAGCGGCTGCGCCGCCGACTGCCTGCCAGGCGACCTGCGGCCGCTGATCGGTCATGGAAGCCAATACCTGCGCCAGCGCTTCGGCCCACTGATTGAGGACGCCACCGGGTCTGCCGGCCGCATCGAGCGCGTTGGTTCGAGTCTTGTCGCCCTGGCTCATACGCTCATGACTCCCCTGGTGATCGGCCACCGCGCGGCCAGGTGGCTTCGCAGCCGCAGAATCGCCTGCGACTTGAGCTGCGAAATGCGCGATTCGTGCAGGTTGACCACCTGCGCGATCTCGCGCAGCGTGAGTTCCTCACGGAAGTAGAGACTGAGCACCGTCCGCTCGATCTCGGGAATTCCATCGATTCCCGCGGCCAGCAGACGTTCCAGCTCCGCTCGCTCGAGGAGGCTGGAAGGCGAGTTGTCCTGCCCGTCGGCAATATAGCGCAACAGGTCGCCGGAACTCTCGCCGGAGGCATACTCCAGACTGGCGATGTTCAGCCCGCGGGTTTCCACCAGCCACCCGTGGTATTCGTCGAGCGTCACACCCAGCTCGAACGCGATGTCCTCTTCGGTTGGACTGCGCTTGAGACGCTGCTCGGCCTGGTTGATCGCGGTTTCGATCTGTTTGGCTTTGCGGCGTTTCTGCCGTGGCGCCCAGTCGAGCCCGCGCAGGCTGTCGAGGATGGCCCCGCGAATCTTGTATTCGGCATAGGTTTTCAGCTTCACGTTGAAGCGCGGATCGAAGTTGTCAATCGCCGAGATCAGGCCCAGCACGCCGGTCGAGACCAGGTCTTCCAGACTGATGTTTTCCGGCAGCCGCTCCTGAATCCGCCGCGCGATCAGACGCACTTGCGGCAGGTGTTGCAGAATCAGCCGCTCGCGTTCTTCTTCGCCGATCACCTCGGGCGCCGTAGGCGAGTACATAGTCGTTCGCTCTTTTGCATCGGGCTCCTCAGGCCACCGAAGCGGCCTGGCTGGCTGGCGTGCCGAGGAGCCCCTCCACCAGCCGGTCCCACGTGACAGCTTCCAGGTCCTCCGGAATTCGCTGGCCATTGGCGAAGAACGACAACGGCTTCCCGGTGCGTGCGGCCTCGTTGAAAATCGGGCCGAGCGACTCGGTTTCGTCCAGTCTCGTAAACAGCAGCCGCTGCGGCCGGAAGATCTCAAATCGATCCACCATGCGGGTTACATCGGCGGCTTTCATCGAGGACGATAGGACCAAATGCGTGTCGATGTCGCTGCGGGAAGAGAGAAACTGCGCCAATCCGCAATCGGCTTCCATATCGGCCGGACCGAATCCGGGAGTATCGATCAAGATCAAATCCTTGCCGCGATTCTCCTGGATGGCCTGAGCCAGGGCTCCCACGTTCTCGAGCACCTGGAGACCGACACCCAGGATGGCCGCGAAAGATCGCAGTTGCGCCGCGGCGGCGATGCGGAACGTGTCGACCGACAAAAGCTGCACCGGGCGACGGCTGGCGAGACCGTATTGCACGGCCAGCTTCACCAGCGTGGTGGTCTTGCCCGAGCCGGACGGCCCGACCATGGCCGCCACCCGGGGCGGGGATTCGCCACGGCCCAGGCCGGGCTCGACCGTGAAGCGGGAACGGACTTCCTCCACCAGGGCCTGGCGCCAGTTCGCTTGGTCCCCGCTCTGCGCCGCCCGCGGCGCCGTGGTGCGCGCCGCCGCGACCCGCGCTTCAGCCGCCTCGACGATTTCGCGAGCCAGGCTGGGCAGCACTTCCTGGGCGGCGAGCGCGGCGTAAGCCTCCGATGCGGTGGGCGACACTCCGCTCCAGCGGGCGGGCGCAAACGCCGACCGCACCAAAGCGCGCCGCATGCCCTCGAGTTCGTTTTTGAGGCTGGCCACGTCCATCGCGAGCCGGTCGGCGCCGTTCCCGCTTTGTGCCTGGACTTGCGCGGCAGTGCCTTCCGCCTGGGCGGGGACATTCTCGGCCGCGAAAACGACTTCGTATTCCCCCAGGTGGCGGGCCTCGGGCGGCGACTTGCGAGTGTTCACCAGCATCGCCTCCGGCCCCAGTTCCTGGCGCGCCTGTGCCATGGCGTCTTCCACGGCGGCGGCGAAATAGGACTTGATCCTCATCCAACGCTCCTCGCCCGGCGGGCGCGGTGGCTCGCCGGTCATTGAGATTGATCGGCGGAGCGGGTGTTTTCCTGTAGGGCGGGACTACGAAATACTTCCCAGCGATTGCACGCGGACTCCGGGTGGAATCTCGTTGTGCGCCAGGAAAAAGAGGTTGGGGATGGTGGGTTCGGTAATCTGCCGCAGGAAGGCGCGCGCGCCAGTGGAAGTAATTGCCACCACCGCGGTTTCCGGCGTTATCACACGGGCCCCGATGCGGTTCAATATGTCGCGCACCGCCTGCGGCGCCAGCGTCAGGTGGCTGGTTTGCTCGCCATGCTCCACGGCGGCCTCGACGGCCTGCTCGATGGCCGGATCGAGAAACCAGGCAGGCAGTTCGCCGGCACGGTTCAAGTACGGCTTGACCACCGAACGGCGAATCGTCTGGCGCGCATATTCGGTCAGCAGGAGGGTGTTGCGCGTGGCGGCGCCGGCCTCGCCGAGCGCCTCCAGAATGGTCACCGCGTCGCGAATCGATACCCGTTCGCGCAATAGGTTCTGCAACACGCGCTGCACGGCGGCCAGGGGCAGCACCTTGGGCACCAGATCCTCCACCACCTTGGGGTTGTCGATCGCCACCCGGTCCAGCAGCCGCTTGGCGTCCTGGCGCGAAAAGAGCTCGTAAGCGTGACGGCGGATCAGTTCGGAGAGATGTGTCCCCAGCACGCTCACGCCGTCCACCACGGTATAGCCGGATTGCCGCGCCCGCTCCGCGCGCTCGAGCGGAATCCAAAAGGCGCCGATCCCGAAGGCGGGCTCGCGCGTCGGCTGGCCGTCGAGCGCGTGGTCGATTTGCGCCCCGGGTATGGCCAGTTCCCTGCCCTGCGGCAGCTCATAGCGGGCGACTTCGACCCCCTTCATCGATATGACATACTCGCGGCTGCGCAGCGCCAAGTTGTCGGTGACGCGGACGGGCGGCAGCAAGTAGCCCAGATCGCCCGCCAACTGCTTGCGGATGGCGGAGATGCGGCGCAGCAGAGGCGATTCCTGGGCGCCCTCGACCAAACCCACCAGGCCCAGTCCGACTTCGATCGCCAGCGGCTCGACACGCAGCAGCGCTTCGGGGTGATCCTTGGCTGCCGGCGGCTTGGCCTCCTTGGCGGAGTCCCGCGTCTGGCGGGTTTCCTTTTGCCGCATCTTCCAGCCTATG
>DASWZP010000216.1:0-14880 GCA_036404395.1 Bryobacteraceae bacterium
AATCGCAGGCAACCGGCTTATGCGGAAGCTGAACTCCGAAATTGAACTTACCATCGCGCCCGTGCCCGGCCATGCGAAGAGGGAAGCGCACTTCGCGCCAGCGTGCCGTGGAGTAAAATTAGACTGGTTAAGCTGGACGGACTCTGGCGCCGCGCCCGGTCCATCCTTAACCGGATCGCCGCTCTTATGCCAGCCGGCGCCGGATCGACCTCATTGGGTACGGGCCCGCACGACATGCGATTCCACTCTCCTGGCCGGCTGCTGGCTTGCGCCGCCGCATTCGTGCTGATCCTCGCATCTCCGGGACGTGCGCAAAATCCTCCCGCGCTGCCGCCTCCGCCGGCCGTCCCGGAAAAGACTAAGGCACAACCGAAAAGCCGATCCATGGCCGCCTGGAGCACCGCGGAGTTCCTGAAGGCCATGCCCGAGCTGAAAGGGCTGGAGCCTGCCGTGAACCAAGAGCCGCTCACGGCGCTTTTGGAAGGCGCCAGCCAGAACGTGAAGCAGCTCTTCGACTCGTTGCCCGATGTCGTCGCCCGCGAGCACATCGACCTCGAGGATCCGCTTCATCACACCGAGGAGGACTTCAACTATCTGGCCTTGCGCCCGCCCGAAAACGCCGGCATTGCCATCGAAGAGTATCGCACGGACGACGCTGGCAAACGCGTCGAGCCCGCCACGGCGCACGGCTTCGTAACCAAGGGCGCCGTCTCCATGGTCATCCACTTTCATCCTCTGTACCTGCCGGGTTCGTGGTTCCGCTATCTCGGCAGACAGAAGATGGACAATCGTCCGGCCGACGTAGTCTATTTCGAACAGATTCCCGGCAGGGCCCGCGTTACCCAGTCGCTCGTCTCCCAGGGCCGTTCCATCGTGATCATGGTGCAGGGAGTTGCGTGGATCGATTCCAAGGACCACCACATTCTGCGCATGCGCACCGACCTGTTGCAGCCGGATGACGATCCCGAGCTTGAGAAAGAAACAACCGAGTCGAGGCTCGCCGAAGTGCGGTTCAAGGATGCGGACCAGACATTCTGGCTGCCCCACGACGTAACCGTCACAATAAGGTGGAACCACACCGAATTCCGCAACCGCCATCGCTATTCGCGGTTCCGCTTGTTCCGCGCCGAATCCAAGCTGACTCCCGGCTGATCCCGCTCGGCCGCGAGCCGCAGTCTCGACGCTCAACCGCGAACCGATAGAATTTCTCCGCGGCTCGACGTGTCTACAATCAAAAAGAAGAGGACTCGCCCGCATGACAATCGGCACATTCGAATCCATTCGCTGGCAAGTGGAAGGCGCGACAGCCATCGTCACCTTGCATCGTCCCGAGCGCCGCAACGCTCTTTCCCTCGGCCTGATGCTGGAACTGGCGGCCTGCCTGGAGGAAATCGGCGGCAACCGCGAAATCCGGGCCGTGATCCTGGGCGCGGCCGGAACGGTGTTCTCGGCGGGCCACGATCTCAGCGAAATGACCGGCCGCGACCTCGACGAATACCGCCGCATCTTCGACGTCTGCACAACACTGATGACGAAGATTCAATCCATCCCGCAGCCGGTGATCGCCGCGGTGCAAGGCATCGCCACCGCCGCGGGATGCCAGTTGGTGGCCACTTGCGACCTCGCCATCGCCGCCGAAACGGCCGCCTTTGGAACGCCCGGCGTGAAGATCGGCCTCTTCTGCACCACGCCGATGGTCGCCCTGACCCGCGCCATCGGCCGCAAGCGCGCGCTGGAGATGCTGCTCACCGGCGAAATGGTGGATGCCCGCACCGCCGCCGATTGGGGCCTCGTCAATCGCGTGGTTCCGGCCGCCGAGCTCGAAACCGAATCGCGCAAGCTGGCGGCGAAAGTGGCCGAAGCGAGCTCACTCGTGATCGCTCTCGGCAAGCAGGCGTTCTATCAGCAGATCGATCTCGAGCAAGCCCAAGCCTACGCTTACGCCAAAGAAACGATGTCGAGGAACGCGCTGGCCGCGGACGCGCAGGAGGGCATCTCCGCATTCCTGGCCAAGCGCCCACCCTGCTGGACGGGTAAGTGAAGCGATCGCCTTCACAGCGGGCGGACAACCTCGCATGCATTAACGCCTCGTAACATTAACTTCGCTTCAGGACCCGCAACGTCATCCCCCGCGGCGCGTTTGACCCTGTAGGAGGCAAGAGCAAAATGAAACGGAAACTCTTGACGGCAGCTTTCTTGGTGGCAGGATCGTTGTTCACCGGTTGCGCCGGGAGCGCCGCGGTGATCGTGGAACCACCGCCGCCGCGGTACGGTGTGATCGGCGTAGCGCCCGGCCCGGGCTTCGTCTGGACCGAAGGATTCTGGGATCTGCGTGGCGGCGCGTGGGTCTGGGCGCCCGGCCGCTGGATGCGGCCGCCGCGTCCGCGCGCAGTCTGGGTGGCTCCCGCGTGGCGCCACGAAGGCGCTCACTGGCGTTATTACCGCGGCCGCTGGCGCTAGCGCCGGCCGGTAGGACAGACCATCGCCTTTGGTGGTCTGTCATGCTTCGCCAACAAAAACCGATCGTCTGTCCTACCGCGCTACGCCGTCGCCTGCCGGGCGCTCAAACGCGTTTTGCGAATGCGCAGGTACACGATCCGCACCAGCGCCAGCACTGGCACCGATAGGAAGGTCCCCGCAATGCCGGCGATCTCCGCGCCGGCGAAGACGCCGAACAGCACCAGCAGCGGATGCAATTGGACGCCTCGACCCATCAGGTGCGGCGAGATCACGTAGTCCTGCACCATGCGGAAGACAACCACAAACGCAATCACGGGCCACAAATTCACGCCCGCCAGACCGGCGACGACCAGGATCAGGGCGATCGAGGCGACCGGCCCCAGCATGGGAATGAACTCCAGCAGGCCGCCCGCGGCCGCCAGCAGAATCGCGTACGGCATTCGCATCACCGAGAAGAAAATCGCATACGTCGCGAACGCCGCTGCCGAGAGCAGGAACAGCGCCCGCATGTAGTGCGCCAGCAGCAGGTTCACGTCGGAGATCACGTCGTCGAGCAGCGCGCGGCGCGGGCCCTCCTCCAACAGGTCGAGAAAGTGCCCGCGCATCGTCGGCGCGTCCTTCAGGAAGAAAAACGCGAGGACGGGGATGATCACTACGTAGATGAGGTTGCTGGCTACGCTCAGAATTTGCAGCCCGTACTGTGGCAACTCGGAGATCAGGCTGCTCGAACGCGCCGCCACTTCGGAGCGGACCCTTTCCGCGATCTGCGCTCTCATCGAATGGTCGCTGGGCGGCGGGTGCTGCCAGCTCTCCACCATGACCGGAAACCTCAGGGCGAGCACCGAGGCCTCGTCCACCACCCGCACACCGATCAGATATCCGAGCCCGCCCACAATCGCCACCACGATTACAAACGCCAGCGCCAACGCCGCCGTTCGGGTGCGGCGCGCAGGAAAAATACGGTCGAGCAGGTTCACCAGTGGCGCCAGCACATAGGCAAACAATAGAGCCAGCGTGAAAACGAATAGCGTCTTGCGCGCCAGATAAACCACGTAGAGCAGCAACAGCACAAGCGCCGCCGTCCACGTGCAGCGGGCAGCGCGCTTATCAAAGCCGAGCATATCGCGTACAGTCCTGGAGGATTATCCTAGCACGCTTGGTAGGGCACGCTTTAGCTTGCCAACTCCCGCTTGCGGGCGGGTTGTTTTTTCCCTGCTTCCAACGTCATGCGACATCGGGTCTTCGAGCATACAATTATCTTGTGCACGTCAAGACATCCATCACCGCGCGTCTCGAAAGAGAGGCTCGCGACCGCAGAGACATCGAGATCGTCGAACTGAGCGCCGGGAGCCTGAATCGCGAGGCCATGGACACGTTCGAATACCAGCGCCTGTCAAGCTTAGTGCACAAGCCCGGATCCGCCAATTAAGCTTCATGCCCCAGTTCGACGCCATCCTTTTCGATTTCGACGGCGTGCTGGCCGACACCGAGCCGGTTCACTGGGCGTGCTGGGCCCAGGTGCTGCGGCCGTTCGGCATCGCCCTCGTTTGGGATTACTACCGCGAACACGGCATCGGCATCGACGACAAGGAGATGCTGCGCGTGCTGGCCGGGCTCGCCAATCCGCCGCTCGACTGGCGGACGTTGTTCGCCGAATATCCCAGGAAGAAAGAGCTGTTCCGCCAGCGCGTGTTCGCCCACCCGCCTTTTGACCCGGCGCTCGATGTCTTTCTCGAAAATCTGCACCGCACGTACAGGCTGGCTGTTGTAACGTCGAGCGCGCGCGGCGAAATCGATCCGCTGCTCGTCCGGGGCGGTCTGCGCCGCCACTTCGACGCGCTGGTCGGCGCGGAGGATGTGACCCGCTACAAGCCCGATGCGGAACCGTACCGCAAGGCCGCCGAACTGTTGGGCGCGCGTGCGCCGCTGGTGGTCGAGGATTCCGTCGCCGGCCTCGCCAGCGGACGCGCTGCCGGTTTTGCCGTGCTCGCCGTCGCGGAGCCTTCCGAAATGCCCGCGCTGGTGACGCGCCGCCTAGCCGAAAGAGCGGGCTGACGGGCGGAACGCGCGCAGTGTACTCTGAAATGAGTGTCTCCCACACACGGGCATCATTCGAAAGCAGTTTCTCCCGGCGCCAAGAAGAAGACCGCCGAAACGCTGCGCAGCTCCTGGCCGCTGGTGGTCGAGTTGGTACGGCCGCGCCGCGCCCTGTTCGCTCTCGGCCTGTTGCTGACGCTGATCAACAGCGTCTGCGGCATCGTGCTGCCGGGTTCCACCAAGTTCCTGATCGATGGCGTCATCGGCAAACACCAGACGAAACTGTTGTTGCCGCTGGTGGGTGCGGTGCTGCTGGCGACGCTGATTCAGGGCGCCACTTCCTATTCGCTCACTCAACTGCTTTCCAAAGAGGCGCAGCGCCTGATTGCGGAAATGCGCCGCCGCGTGCAACAGCACATCGGCCGCCTGCCGGTCGCCTATTACGACGCCAACAAAACCGGCGCGCTGGTTTCCCGCATCATGACCGACGTGGAAGGCGTGCGCAACCTGGTGGGCACCGGCCTGGTGGACTTCGTGGGCGGCATCATGAAGGCGCTGTTCTCGCTGGCCGCCCTGGTCTACATCAGCCCGCTGCTCACCGGCCTGGCGCTGCTGTTCATCGGCGCTTTCGGTTTCGGATTGAGCAAGGCGTTCACTCGCATCCGGCCGATCTTTCGCGAGCGCGGCAAGATCAACGCGGAAGTTACCGGCCGGCTCACCGAATCGCTGGCCGGCGTGCGCGTGGTGAAGGGCTATCACGCCGAGGCCGAGGAAGCCAGCGTGTTTGCGGACGGAGTGCAGCGCCTGTTGGACAACGTGCTGAAAAGCCTCACCGCCATTTCGCTGATGAGCCTGTCGGCGACCGTTCTGATGGGCCTGGTGGGAGCCACCGTTATGTTCATCGGCGCACGCCAGATCGGCGCCGGAACGTTGACGCTCGGCGGCTTCATGAGCTTCACGATGTTCCTGGCTTTCCTGGTGGCGCCCATGTTCCAGGTGGTGGGCATCGGCACCCAGCTCACCGAAGCGCTGGCCGGCCTGGACCGCACGCAGGAGGTGTTGCACGAAAGGCCCGAAGACGAGCAACCGCGCCGCACCACCGTTATCGGGACCATCCAGGGCTATCTCACGTTCGACCGCGTGACCTTCGCCTACGACCCCGGCAAGCCCGTGCTGCATGAAGTGAGCTTCGCCTCCACGCCCGGCACCGTCACCGCGCTGGTGGGCCCGTCGGGCTCCGGGAAATCCACCATCATCAGCCTGATTGCCGCGTTTCACGAGCCCAGCGAAGGCTCCGTGCTGGTGGACGAAATCGATCTCTCGACGGTGCGTCTGGATGCCTATCGCACGCAGCTCGGCGTCGTTTTGCAGGACACGTTTCTGTTTGACGGCTCGATTCGAGAGAATATCGCCTTCGCGCGGCAGAGCGCGCCGGAAGAAGCGATCCTGGAAGCCTGCCGCATCGCGCGCGTGGATGAGTTCGCCGAGAAGCTCGAAAAGAAATACTCGACCATCGTGGGCGAGCGCGGCGTCAAGCTTTCCGGCGGGCAGCGCCAGCGCGTCTCGATCGCCCGCGCCATTCTCGCCGACCCGCGCATCCTGATTCTGGATGAGGCGACCTCCAGCCTCGACTCCGAATCCGAGGCCGCCATTCAGGAGGGCCTCTCCTACCTGATGAAGGGGCGCACCACGTTCGTCATCGCGCACCGGCTTTCCACCATCCGCCGCGCCGATCAGATCCTGGTCGTGGAGGACGGGCGCATTCTGGAGCGCGGCACGCACCAATCGCTGTACGCTCTCGGCGGCCGCTATTACGACCTCTACACGCGGCAGCACGGCATCGACGCCAACCTGTTCCTGGCGCCCGGCGAAGGCGACAAGGTGGAGGAAAGCCAAGACGCTCCGGCGCTGCGCAACGCCGCCCCGCCCTCGGCCGCGTCCCTGTTGCGCGGCGGCATCGCCTAAAAGTTCGTGGCGCGGGCTGTCTAGCCTGCAGTGTCGAGATTCATCTCGACATTTCTTTCGTTTGGATGCCGCGAGACTCTGCCGTTGCCCGAAGCGTCACGGCTAACAGCGGCCAAGAAAAGCCGAGACGACTCTCGGCTCAGCAGGCTGTCCCGCCAGGGTGGACAGCTCGCGCCACGAACGGCAGTGGATATTGCGCGCTTGGCTACTTCACTGGCGTCAGCCGCAGTACCACCACGTCGTGCGAGGGCAGCGGCGCGCGAAACTCGCCCTCGTTGCGGCCCAGGTCCTTCTTCTGCCACACGTCGCGCACGCGGTAGGTGCCTTTGAGAAACGACAGATGCGTCCAGTCGATCCGCAATTGCACGCTTTCTTCGCTGTCGTTGAAGTAGCAGACCGCCCAATCGCCGCCGGCTAATTCCTTCGCCCAGATCTGCTTGCCGAAATGCTTCATGAAACGGTATCCCTGCTTGCCCAGCGCGTCCTGATCGATGGCGATGACTTCGGAATTATTGAAAATGTCGCGCGTCTGGTCCGCCATCTTGCGCACATCATTGCCGGCCATCAACGGCGCGGCCAGCATGGCCCAGAGGCTGAAGTGGGCGCGCGATTCCGCCTCGTTCAGGCCCGGGTTGCCGACCTCGAGCATATCGGGATCGTTCCAATGGCCCGGGCCGGCGTATTGCTCCAGGCCCACTTGCAGCTCAAGAATGAATTTCCAGCCGAGCGAGTAAGCGCCCTGGCAATCGTAGCAATTCAGAATGTCGCCGGTGGTGCGCCACAAATGACCGACGTCTTTAGCCCAGCTCCACGGCTTGGTGTCGCCCCATTCGCAAAGGCTGAAGACGATCGGCCGGCCGGCGGCGTGGAGCGCGTCGCGCATCGTCTTGTAAGTCTCCTCGGAGTTCGCCGTGCCGTGATTGCACCAGTCATACTTCAGATAATCGACTCCCCAGGAGGCATACGCGCGGGCGTCCTGAAACTCGTGGCCGCGCCCGCCAGGCAGACCGGCGCAGGTTTTGGTTCCGGCGCAGTTATGAATGCCGAACAGGAAACCGCGCGCGTGCAGGTAGTCGCCAACGGCTTTCATGCCGTGCGGGAAACGCGTTGGGTCGGGGACCAGGTTGCCCTGGGCGTCCCGCTCCGGGGCTTCCCAGCCATCGTCGATCACGATGTAGCGGTAGCCCGCCTTCTGCATTCCGCTGGAGACGATCGCGTCGGCCATTTCTTTGATCAGGCTCTCGCTGATATTGCCTTGGAACGTGTTCCAACTGTTCCATCCCATCGGCGGCGTGGCAGCCAGCCCTTCGAATTTCTGCGCCTCGAGCGGCGCGGCGAAGCATATGAGCAAAAGTGCAAATGTGTATTTAGCGTTCATGAGGTGCGTTTCCGGTGGCCTCCAGAATAGCAGGCAGCGGAGAGAAACAAGTCGGAGCCGCAAGCAGACGGAGCCGGTCGCTTACTTCACCGCCATCGGCTTGCCGTTTCTCAAGTCGTCGACAAGTTCGAGCGAAGCTACGTTTTCGATCACGTCGGGCTGGGCGACGTTGTTGAAGACGCAATGGGCGACGCGGACGCCGGAGATTTTGGCGTTCTCATACCCGCGCAGGTAAAGCGCATAGCGGCTGCGCTCGGACGTAATGTTCTCCACCACCACGTTGCGCACGCTGGGCGTGAACGGGCCGCCGGGGCCTTCCTCGTAATAGAAATCGATATCGATCACGCCGCGCGCCACTTCGCCCACGGTGTTGTTGCGGAAATAGAAATTCGCCAGATCGCCGCCGCGGTGCGAGTTGGTCTTGATGCGCAGGGCGCGGTCGAGGTGCGGGCTGTCCATCCGGTTGTTTTCCATGAACACATTGCGTATGCCGCCGGAAACCTCGCTGCCGATGGATACGCCGCCGTGGCCGTCCTTCATGCGGCAGTTCCGCACTACGATGTTCTCGCAAGGCGCGTTGACGCGCCGGCCGTCGCGATTGCGGCCGCTTTTGATGGCGATGCAGTCGTCGCCGGTATCGAATTCGCAACCTTCGATCAGCACGTCGGTGGAGCACTCGGGATCGCAGCCGTCATTGTTGGGACCGTGACTGGAGATCTTGACGTTGCGCACGGTGACGTTCTTACACAACACGGGGTTGAGTTCCCACATCGGCGAATTGCGGATGGTCACGCCTTCCAGCAGAACGTTGGTCGACCGGTACGGCTGCACGAAGTTGGGCCGCAACCGAGCGCCTTCGCCGTAGACGCGCTGGCTCACCGGCACGTCCTTCTCGCCCTGCTCCAGCAGGGCGCGGTTGTCGGCGGCGGCCGGCAGCGGGCCGCGCGAATAGTCTCTCTTCCACTGCCACCAATGATCCGCGTCCGCGCCGCCATCGAGCGTCCCGCTTCCGGTGACGGCGATGTTGGTTTGCTCGAAGGCGTAAATGAAGGGCGAGTAGTTCATGCACTCGGTGCTTTCGAAGCGGGTGAAAACCACCGGCAGATAGTCCTGCGGATCCTGGCTGAAGCGCAGCGTGGCGCCGTCTTCCAGGTGCAGGTTCACGTTGTTCGAGAGATGAACCGCGCCGGTGAGGAAGATCCCGGCCGGGATCACCACCCGGCCGCCGCCCGCCGCCGAACAGGCCTGGATAGCGTCGCGGATGGCACCGGTCGATTTGATCTGCCCGCCCTGGCGCGCGCCGAAACGAGTGATGTCGAAAACGCGGTCCGGGAATTGCGGCGGGCGGATGCGAGCCAGAATCTGCTCCAACTGGCGAGCGGGGTCGGCCGGCGGATCGGCGCGGAGCCGGAAGCGCGCAGCCGCCAGCGCGGCGGCGCCTCCCAAGAGTGTGCGGCGTGTCATGATTGCGTTTCCCCCGATTATTATAGGCGCCGTCCGCGCCGGTTTCATTGAGTTTTTCTAAAACGCTGTTTTAACGCCGCGGGGTTGACGACTTCCGCCGCCGCCCAATATATTCAGAGCCGAAGAGACTTTTTCGTTAAGACGTGGCATTTGGCGGCCGATTGTGGATGATCAGAACGAACTTCGACTAGAACGCTATTCATTGGGCCTGGGCGACCGGTTTTCTCACCAGGCGAGGGCGCAACTCGCGGCTTGCGTGTGCGCGGCGGCCCAAGGCGTTTCGGTGACGCCGGTTTGGAACAAGTCCAACCGCGAACACAAGATCGTGGGCTCGGAACCCGCGAGCACGCGCGCCGCCGCCGATGGGGCCGTGGCGGCTCTGGACTGGAAGCAGGCCTATTTCCTGGACGCGGACCACATCAACCTGGAGACGGTCGATCGGTTCATTGGGCCGTGCGACTTTTTCACGCTGGACGTAGCCCACGCCATCGCGCATCGCCCGAAGCCCGGCGCGGTGGAAGCGTTCCTGGCGCGCCACCGGGAACTGGTGGGACGCATCGAGATCGCCGGGCTCGCCGGACCGCTGACGATCACCAAGGAGAAGGCGTTTCGAGCCGCGTCCAAGTATTTGCGCGCAATCACAGAGGCGGGGGCCATCTACCGGCACATCGCGCAGCGCGCGCCAGCGAGCTTTATCACGGAAGTTTCGATGGATGAGACCGATTCGCCGCAGACGCCTTCGGAGCTGCTGCTGATTCTGGCCGGCCTGGCCGACGAAGGCATCCCGATCCTAACCATCGCCCCCAAGTTCACCGGCCGCTTCAACAAGGGTGTCGACTACGTGGGCAATGTGGAGCAGTTCGAGCAGGAGTTCTCGACCGACCTGGCGGTGGTCGCGCACGCTGTGGAGCGCTACAAACTGCCCAAGCACCTGAAGCTGAGCGTGCACTCCGGCAGCGACAAGTTTTCGCTGTACGCGCCGATTCGCCGCGCGCTGGGGAACAACGGCACCGGGGTTCATCTCAAGACCGCCGGCACCACGTGGCTGGAGGAACTCATCGGCCTGGCTGAAGCCGGCGCGGAGGGGCTGGCGCTGGCCAAGGAAATCTACGCGGAAGCTTACGATCACCAGACTGAGCTGTGCAAGCCGTACGCCGCGGTGATCGATATCGATGCCTCCAAGCTGCCCACGCCCGCGACGGTGAATGGCTGGACGGCGGAGCAGTACGCCGGCGCGTTGCGCCACGACCGGCGGAATCCGCTCTTCAATCCCAACCTGCGCCAGTTGCTGCACGTCGGTTACAAGGTCGCGGCCAAGATGGGCGAGCGGTACACCAAGATGCTGGACGCCTGTGAGGAATCCATCGCGCGCAACGTCACCACCAATCTTTTCGAGCGCCACATCCGCCCGCTGTTCCTAGGCGCGTAGTGAGGCACGTCCCCAACCTGCCAACCGCGCGCACGCAACAAAAGTGGGGCAGGCTTTCGCCCGCGGAAGCCTCCGCCCCACTGCCGTTTCCGGCTGGTAACCGTTAAGATTGAAATAGGCTCTGGCCCATGCGCGCATTTCCCGGCGAGTTTTCGATTGGCACGGTGCGGATTGCTCCGGCCACGGTGCTGGCGCCGATGGCGGGCGTCACCGATACCGTGTTCCGCCGGTTCATCCGCAATCTGGGCGGATGCGGGCTGATGATGACGGAATTCACCAGCTCCCACGGCGTGAAGGCAGCGGGGGTGGCGCACAGGCCCACGCGCACGCTGAAGTACCTGGCATTCGAAGCGGAAGAGCGTCCCATTTCGGCGCAGCTCTTTGGCGCCGACCCGGCGGTATGCGCGGACGCCGCACGCGTCTGCCAGCACCTGGGCTTCGACATCGTCGACCTCAATCTCGGCTGCCCGGTCAACAAGGTGGTGAAGTGCAATGGCGGCTCCGGCCTGCTGCGCGACTTGCCGCTGGTGGAGCGCCTATTGCGCGAAGTCCGGCGCGCGGTGACGATTCCGTTCACGCTGAAATATCGCGCCGGCTGGAACGATCGCGAGCTGGTGACGGTGGAGCTGGCGCGGCTGGCGGAGGATTGCGGCCTGGACGCCATTGCGCTGCACCCGCGCACGCGCGAGCAGGGTTACGGCGGCAAAGCCGACTGGAGCCGCATCGCGGAGGTGAAAGCCGCGGTGAAGATCCCGGTGATCGGCAACGGCGACATCGTTACTCCGGAGGACGCCGTTCGCATGGTGGCTGAAACCGGCTGCGACGCGGTGATGATTGGCCGCGCCGCAAGCTCCAACCCGTGGATCTTCCGCCAGATCGAGCAATACGTAACCACCGGCACTTACGACCAACCGAGCGAGCACGACCGCTACCAGATCATGCGGCGCTACTACGCAATGCTGGTGGAGCGCGGCGAAAAGGACACGGTCGGCAAGATGAAACAGTTCGCCACTTACTTCACCCACGGCGTGCGCCACGGCGCGCGGCTTCGCGCGTCCATTTACCAGACACACAACCCGCAAGCGATTCTCGATCTGGTGGACGAATTCTTCCAGGCCCAACCGGCGGCGGTTTCCTGAGCCGGTGAAACCCGATTTCGTCAGACCCGATTTCGTGAAAGTGATTTCGTGAAACCGATCTTGTGAAAGAAGTTCAGCTCATCACCGATGGCGCCTGCCTGGGCAATCCCGGCCCCGGCGGCTGGGCGTCGATTCTGCGCCACAATCGCCACACCAAAGAAATGTGGGGATCTGAGCCGCACACCACCAACAACCGGATGGAACTGCGCGCGGCCATCGAAGGGTTGCGCGCCCTCAAAGAGGCGTGCGCGGTGGAAGTGACGACGGATTCCGAATACGTCAAGAACGGCATCACGACTTGGGTTCACGGCTGGAAGCGCAAGGGCTGGATGACATCGGCCAAGAAACCGGTGATCAATCAGGACCTATGGAAAGCCCTCGACGAACAAGTATCGCGCCACCAGACCACCTGGGTGTGGACCAAGGGCCACGCCTCGCACGCCGATAACAACCGCTGCGACGAGCTGGCCACTCGCGCCGCGCGCGAGCAGAGCGCAAGCGGGTAGGCGGATAGAGTAGTAAGTTGGATTTTGCGCGAGCTGGCAGCAAAGGGGGGCTTCCGGAGTTTCGCGCGGAGCGTTAATCTACGGGTAGGCGTGCCGTTTCGACTCGATCACCCGCAGTTCGAAAGCCTGGCTAAGGCATGTCTCTATATTTCGAGCCAGTGCACAGCGATAGAAAACCCTCCGACCTACGACCAAGGGCCTTCCGGAGCTCTGTGTCCGCGAGAGGCGCCGGCGTTTCTGTTTCGCGGCGAGTGCGGAGAGTATCCGGCGACCACGGCAAGTATCGCGAGATTGCAAAACCGCCTCTGCAGGGCGGATGTACTGAACCTGGCTGAAATTAGCGATTGGATAGCCGCGACACTTCACGAGGAGCGCGAGGACCTTAGCCTACCGGGAGCATTCGCGCTGCTACAACACTATCGGATGCCCTCGCGGATTGTCGATTTTACAGGCGACCTGGGTATCGCCTTCGCCTTTGCTGGGTGTGGGGAGTACGCAATCGGTCGATTAGCCGTGATGCCATTCCTGCCTGGTCAGCCGGGGCCGATCTTAGAGCTATTCGCTCATCCATGGGCCGAACGGGCGCAGCGTCAGGCAGCGTATGGGGTGGCAATGGACCCCCTGGAGATGAGCGATCTGAAGGCAGAGGCGGTTCGGACGCGCCTCGACATTAGGTGGTACGAATTCAAGATCCTACGGGCCGAGAAAGAGCTCTGTGAGAAAAGAGTCCGTGAGTTGATGCAAGAGCCAGACGATCCGAGCGCGGGGTTTCTGCGATACTACATCACCCGCTATGTGGAGGCTTTTAGGAAGCTGTCGCCGACACTGACTGAGTGGCTCCTCGAAAACATCGTGATCGCACCGTACTGCTATAGGGTGACCGCCCATGAGGGACAAGAGGCCGTAGTCTACTTTCGGGGATCAGAGTGTCTGCCAGGATTTGACCGGAACGCTGAGATCGGATGGTCGCGTAGGTACTGGTCAGAGGCCTATGGCGACGACAGTAGGCAGCGCATCAAGGAGTGCAAGGTGCCTCCGCCGGGAAGCATCTTTGTAGACCCTCGAACGTACCACCCGGAAGGTTGAACTGAGCAATTTGGGGCGTACGCATTTTGCGGCTTCGCTCTCCGCTACAAAACACGGTCGCGCCCGCGAACAATGCGTCCCACCTATATGGTCTTTTCAAGCCGGCTGCTGTAGCATCTTGTGCAGGAATACCAACTGGCCCAGATGGTATGAATTGTGGTCGGCCACCAGGAGGGCCTCGCGCAGCAGGGTTTGTCCCTTGCCGTGCGGGATGTTCGCCAGTAGGTCGTTCTTGGTGTCGGCGATCAATTCCTGCATTTCCTGCATGTCAGATTGAAACCGTTGGATGCTAGCGTCCCAGGCGGCGTCGCTGGGCGGTGTGCTGGTAGCCGGCCAGTAGTCGTCGGGGAATTTCCTCGGCTGGTATTCAGGATTGCGGCAGAGGTCCAGAATATCTGCTTGCGCGAGTCGCATGTGCTCAATGAGTTGCCAAGCGGAATGCGGGGCTCCGCGCGATGTCACACCGCGAAGGTGGACGGGGAAATCGGCGACAGCCTCCTGGAAGGTGAGGTGCGCGCCCTTCATGCGGAGCAGGTTCGCCAGATGCTGGCGCAGACCGACGGTTGGTTGCTTGGGCATGCTTCTTGTGTCCCACCGGCGACCCTGGGGTCGTTCTGCATCGCTGCGTTATCCAGTTGGGCGAAAAGTCGCCAAATCGGAACCCGAAGCCGCCGGGCTGCCCTTTACTCGCCGAGGGCTTTGTCAATGGCGGCGCGGAGTTCGGGATCGTCGGGTTTGACCTTGCTCGGGAAGAAGGCCACCACCTGGCCGTTCTTATCGATCACGTACTTGCTGAAGTTCCACGCGGGTAAGTGCCCGGAAGCGCCGAGGAACTTGTAGATCTGCGACTGGTCCGGGTTGGCCTTGGTGACGACCTTCGAGAACATCGGAAACTCGACGTCGTAGGTGCGCTTGCAGAAGGTGGCGATCTCCTCGGGAGTGCCGGGTTCCTGTCCGCCGAAATCGTTGCTGGGGAATCCGAGCACCTCGAACGCTTTACCGCTCATATCGCGGTGCAGCTTCTCGAGCCCCTCGTATTGCGGCGTGAAACCGCACTTGCTGGCCACGTTGACCACCAGCGTGACCTTGCCCTGATACGCGGACAGGTCGGCCGGTTTGCCATCGAGGTAGGTTGTCTTCATTTCGTAAAACGATTTCACGTCGCCTCCCGAGACTTGCGCGGTCGCGGCCGGCGCAGACACGGCGGCAGCCATCGCGAGCAATGTCCAAATGTGTTTCACTTGTTTTCCTCTCCTGTGCGATCGAGCCCATAGACGAGCTCGAGCAGCTTAGAACCAAGTTATCCCAAGAGGGAGGGTGAGGTCAAACGGAGGAGTTGGAATCGGAGAGCCACGCCCCGTTTCAATAGTTGAAAACACGGCGGCCTTTGGTATCGATGTAAGCAAACGCCGCCCG
>DASWZP010000217.1:0-5355 GCA_036404395.1 Bryobacteraceae bacterium
GCGGCGGCCGCGGCTTCGAGCGTGTTATAGGCCTGCCGCGCGTCGCCATTCGAGTAGATGGCGATCTGCTCGAGCAACTCGTCCGCCGCTTCCAGATGCACCACCGGCAGCGCGCGCCGCAGCAGAGTCGTCAACTCCGGCACGCTGAGCAGCCGCAGCGCATAAACGCGCGAGCGCGAGAGCAGTGCCGAGATCACCTCGAAAGATGGATTCTCCGTGGTGGCGCCAATGAGAATGATGTCGCCGCGCTCCACGTAGGGCAGGAAAGCATCCTGCTGGGCTTTGTTGAAGCGGTGGATTTCATCGATGAACAGGATGGTGCGCTTGCCCAGCCGCCGCAGCTTTTCGGCATCGGCCATCACCGCCTTGATTTCCTTGATGCCGCTCAACACCGCGCTGAACGGGATGAACTCGCAGCGCGTGATGCGCGCGATCAGCTTGGCCAGCGTGGTTTTGCCGACGCCGGGAGGGCCCCACAGAATCACCGAGCTAAGCTCGTCGCGCTCGATCTGGCGGCGCAGCGGTTTCTCCGGCCCGAGAATGTGCTCCTGGCCGATGAAGTCTTCCAGGCGGTCGGGCCGCATGCGCTCGGCGAGCGGGCGCTTCGCATCGCCGGCGGATGGCCGATCGGGCGCGGGCGGAGTGGAATCGAAGAGGCTCACGCGCGGAGGGTCCTTTGCCGGCGGGCTTCGTAGAGCAGAATGCCGGTTGCCACCGCGGCGTTGAGCGACTCGACGCCCACGGTGGGAATCGAGACGTCGTGCGCGGCCGCGCGCAGCACGCTGCCCACTCCGCGCGCTTCGTTGCCGATCACCAGGCCACAGGGCCGCGCGAAATCCACGTCAGCCAGCGCCCGCGCCGCACACGCTGCGCGCGCCGGAACGCCGGCATAGAGCTCGACCCGGTTCTGCTGTAGCGCCGCGCGCGCCAGCGCGGCATCCATTCCGAAAAGAAAGGGAACGCGAAACACCGAGCCCGCCGACGCACGGATGGTTTTCGGGTTGTGCGGGCTCACCGTGCCCTTGACGAACAGCGCTCCGGTGGCGCCGAAGGCTTCGGCGGCGCGCAGAATGGCGCCGGCGTTGCCGGGATCCTGCAGGCCATCCAGCACCACCACCAGCGGGCAGCCGCGAAACAGGTGCTCGATTTTCCATTCCGGCGGCCGCACCAGCGCCATCACTCCCTGCGCGGTTTCAGTTCCGGAAATGCTCTGGAACAGGCTGTCGGGGAGCACGGCCACACGGACGCCGGAGAGGCCCCGGACGTGCGCCGTGGCGGCTGAGCGCACAGACTCCGCCGCCAGCACGATCTTCACTTCGCACTCACTCTTGAGCGCCTCTTCCAGCAGATGGAAGGTCTCGGCCACCGACCAGCCATCGGCCGTCAGGCCGCCGCGCGCGATGGCCCGCCGCACGTCCTTCAGCAGCGGATTGGCCGCGCTCGATATGGTTTCCGGCCGGGGCATATGCGACTACAATAGTTTCGAACGATCAAATTATCGCAGATGAAGCGCGTGGCATGGGCCGCGGGGCTGGCAGCGCTGGTGGCGCTGGTCATCCTGGCGATCGGCATCGTTCGCCTGGCCAACCGCATCGAACGGCAGTCCACCGTGGACGAAGCCCGGCCGGCCGACATCATCCTCGTGCTCGGCGCGGCGGAATATCATGGACGGCCCTCGCCGGTGCTACGAGCCCGCCTGGACCACGCCCTCGATTTGTACGCGCGCAAGCTGGCTTCCCGCATCATGACCACCGGCGGCGCGGGCGGCGAGCCGGTGTTCACCGAAGGCGGAGTGGGGCGCACTTACCTGATGAGCCACGGCGTGCCCTCGGAGGCCATTGTGGTGGAAAACGAAGGCGAGACCACCGTGCAATCGATTGTGCTGGCGGGCGAGATCATCCGCCGCATGGGCCTCAATTCGGTGATCGTGGTCAGCGACGGATATCACATCTATCGCGTGAAGCGGATGCTGCAAAACCGCGGGCTGCAAGTGTACGGATCGCCGCGCAAGGACCGCAACTCGCCGCCACGCGAGCAATGGAATTATCTGCGGCAGGCGATCGGCTACATACTCTGGCGCGCCGGCGTAGGCGTGTGAGATGGCTGCCGCGGGCCCAAGGCAAGTGTCGAAATCCAGCCCGCGCCACGGCTGATTAGTGCATTACCCAGCCGCCATCCACGTTGAGGCACTGCCCGGTCATCCCGTCGCTCAGATCGCACGCCAAAAACAGGCACACCCGCGCCACGTCGAGCGGGCTGATTCTGCGCGCCAAGCACTGGTCGGCCACCATCTTGCGCGCTTCGTCCTCGTTGACGAAGCGGACCTCGGATTCGGTTTGGATGAAGCCCGGCGTGACACAGTTGACGTGAACGTTGTACGGCCCGGCCGCGCGCGCCAGCGAGCGGGTCAGCCCGATCACGCCTCCCTTGGACGCCGTGTAGTGCGCCAGGTTGCCCACGCCAAGGAAGAATGTCACCGACGAGATGTTGACGATCTTGCCCGCGCGCGCCGCCATCATCGGTTTCAGCGCGAGCTGGCTCAAGCGGAACATACTCTTCAGGTTGACGTCCTGCATCTCGTCCCACTGTTCGTCGGTGATTTCGAGGAACGGCTGGCGCGGGAAGATGCCGGCGTTGTTGACGAGGACGTCGATGCGCCCGAAACGCGCGCGCGCCGCATCTACCAGGCTCGCCAGGTCATCGGCGCGGCGCACGTCGCCGGTGATGGCTTCGGCCCATCCTCCGGCTGCGCCAATCGATCCCGCCACGCGGCAGTTCGTTTCCGCGTCGCGATCGAACAGGAAGACACGCGCGCCCTCTTCGGCGAACCGCCGCGCAATCGCCTCCCCGATTCCGGTAGCCGCGCCGGTCACCAGCGCCACTTTCTCGTGCAGCAGCATGTCTCGGCCTCCTTGCCAGATGGAACCGGCGCTGGGCAGAGCGCCTGACCGCTCCCTTTGGGGTGCCCTCTGGGCCCGGCTCCGATGCGCGAAGCCGCGCGCGTCAGCAAGTGGTGACGTCGCCACATTTTAACTCCGCGCTCTCGGAACTTCCTGTTTGGCATAGAATATTCTGGTGACGATTCACCGCCGTTCCTTATTGGCCGCGGCTGCCGCGCTGGTTCCGGCCGCCGCGCAGACGCCGCGCGATTGGGCCGGCCGGGAAACTGTCCGCTATCCCGATCCCGATATCGTCTCGCTCGACCCCCGCTTCGATAAATACAAAATCGGCAGCGCCGCCATCGAGCGCCTTTGGACGGGCGCCCGATGGGCCGAAGGACCGGCCTGGCACGCCGCCGGCCGCTACCTGGTGTGGAGCGACATCCCCGCCAATCGCCAGATGCGCTGGCTGGAAGAGGACGCGCACGTGAGCGTCTTCCACGAGCCCTCCGGATACTCCAACGGCAACACCTTCGATTTCGAAGGCCGCCTGGTCTCCTGCCAGCACGGTCAGCGCCGCGTGGCGCGCTATGAGCACGATGGCTCGCTCACGGTGATCGCCGACCGGTGGAACGGCAAGCGGCTTAATTCGCCCAACGATATCGTGGTGCACCCGGATGGCGGCATCTGGTTCACCGACCCCACTTACGGAATTCTGGGCAACTACGAAGGCTTCCAGGCGAGCCCCGAGATACCGACCGCCGTGTATCGCGCCGATCCGAAGACCGGCAAGCTCGATCTGGTCGCCGCCGGTTTCGGGCAGCCCAACGGCCTGTGTTTTTCCCCCGATTACCAGAAGCTGTACATCATCGACAGCGGCGATGCCAAGGACATCCACGTCTTCGATGTGGCGGACGGACGCCAGTTGCGCAACGGCCGCCTGTTTTCCAAGATGGTCACCGCCAAAGGCTCCGGCATCGCCGACGGGATGCGCGCCGATATCGACGGCAACCTCTGGGTGGGCGCGGGCTGGGCTGGCGCGGGCTATGACGGCGTGCACGTGTTGACGCCCGGCGGCGAGCGGATTGGTATGATCCTGCTGCCGGAAATCTGCGCCAACTTGTGTTTCGGCGGTGCCAAACGCAACCGTCTGTTCATGGCCGCCAGCCAGTCTCTCTACGCCGTCTACGTGGGCACGCGCGGGGCGCATGTGTGCTGAGGGCGCGAGGGGTGACCATTGGACGGCGCGGCAGGGTTCTAGACTATGGAGAAAACCGCTCCCTGACGGGGTGCCACAAGGTGAAACGACTCGGCCGGCTCGACTAGAATCACGATAGGTGCGCTGCCGGTCCATCAACACGGTTTGTCTCGTGGCTGCGCTGCTGGTGTTCGCCGGGTGCCGCTCCGGCCCGGCGGCGCACGCGCCCGCCATCGGGCAGGCTTTCGTGGGCCCGGCCACGCTCAAGATCCACGGCGATATCTCTCTGCAATCTCCCACGGTGGCCACCGTCAAACATGGCCAGCGGCTGGAGATTCTGGCGCGGCGGCGGAGCCTGATTCGCGTGCGCACTCCGGGCGGGACGGAAGGGTGGACCGAAACGCGCCAGTTGCTGGCCGCTTCGGATATGGGCAGCCTGCAGGAACTCGCCGAGCGCGCCGCCAAAATGCCGTCGCAGGGCCAGGGCTCGAGCTACAGCGATTTGAACGCGCACACACAGCCTTCGCGCGCCGCGCCCAGCTTCCTGCAAATCCGCGCGGCTGAGAAGTTCGACTTGCTGGCCACGATTGCCTTGCCGCGCACCGACCTGCCCAGAGCGCCGCTGGTTTTTCCAGCGCCGCCGAAGAAAGTCGCGAAGAAAGAGGATTCCAAGACCAAGATTCCGCCGCCGCCCATGCCCAAACCACCTCCGCCGCCGGCCGACTTGCTGGAGCTGTCCGGCAGAGACCAGGATGAGTCCGCACCCGAGCCCGAGGAACCGGCCGAGCGGGCGCCGGCGGCGCTGGATTACTGGAGCCTGGTGCGCGTTTCGACCGGGCAGGCCGGCTGGGTGATGACGCGCCACGTCTCGATGGCCATCCCGGACGAAGTGGCCCAATATGCCGAGGGGCACCGCATCGTCTCTTATTTCTCGCTCGGCCAACTGGCCGACCACGACGAGCGGAAAGAGATCTGGCTGTGGGCCACCGTGGCCAGCGGCATTCACGATTACGACTTCGACAGCTTTCGCGTGTTTGTCTGGAGCTTCCGCCACCACCGTTACGAAACCAGCCACGTGGAACGGAACCTGGAAGGCTACTTGCCCGTGCTGGCGAAACCCGCCGGCGCCAATGGGCAAGACGAACCGGGCTTTTCCATTTGCGTGGTGAACCGGGTGGACAAGCGGGTGCGGCGCGAGTATGTGCTGGCGTCGGGAAGGGTCCGCCTGGTGTCGGAAAGCGACTGCCCGGCGACGCCGCCGGTTTACACACCGCCGAC
>DASWZP010000218.1:0-20147 GCA_036404395.1 Bryobacteraceae bacterium
GTCTGATCGGCTTTCAGGATGGCTTCGACCAACTCGTCGCCCAGCGCGCCGCCGAGGCGCGTCACCAGCTCGCGCGCGTATTGGTTCTGCGCATCGACGGCCAGCCGCATGCCGAGGCCGAATTCGGCATTATCTTCGAACAGCGAATTCGACCACGTGGGACCGCGCCCTTCCGCGTTGATGCAATACGGCGTAGTGGGCAGGTTGCCGCCGTAGATCGACGAGCAGCCGGTGGCGTTGCCGATGTACATGCGGTCGCCGAACAGTTGCGTCATCAGCTTGACGTACGGCGTTTCGCCGCAGCCGGAGCAGGCGCCGGAGAATTCGAAAAGCGGGCGCAGGAGCTGCACGTCCTTCACCTGGCTCATCGAAAGTGCGGCGCGGTCGGTCTCCGGAATGCCCAGGAAAAAGTCCCAATTGGCAGCCTCGGTTTCGCGGATGGGCGGTTGCTCCACCATGTTGATGGCGCGGCGCTTCACTTGCGTCTTGTCCTTCACCGGGCAGAATTCCACGCATAGGGTGCAGCCGGTGCAATCCTCCGGCGCCACTTGCAGCGTGTACTTCTTGTCCTTCATGTCTTTCCAACGCGCCGGAACTGCCTTGAAACTAGCCGGCGCGCCGGCCAGGTGTTTCTCGTCGTATACCTTGGCGCGGATCACCGAGTGCGGGCACACCAGTATGCACTTGCCGCACTGGATGCACAGCTCCTGGTCCCATTCCGGAATCTCCAGCGCGATGTTGCGCTTTTCCCACTGCGCGGTCGCGCTGGGGAACGTTCCATCGATGGGCATCGCGCTCACCGGCAGATCGTCGCCTTCGCCGGCAATGATCCGCGCGAGCACCTTCTGCACGAATTCGGGCGCGGCGGCAGGGACGGCCGGCCGAATGTCGAACTGAGCGCTCACTGCGGCCGGAACCTTCACCTGATGCAGGTGCGCCAGAGCCGCATCCACCGCCGCGAAATTCTTCTTCACCACGCTCTCGCCGCGCTTGCCGTAAGTTTTCTCGATGGTATGCTTGATGGCGGCGATGGCTTCCTCGGGCGGCAACACGCCGCTAATCGCGAAGAAGCAGGTCTGCATGATGGTGTTGATACGCCCGCCCATGCCGGTTTCGTTGCCCACCCGGTAACCGTCGATCACGTAGAATTTCAGTTTCTTCTCGATGATCTGCCGCTGCACGGTGCGCGGCAGGTGGTCCCAAACTTCGTCCGGTCCGTAGATGCTGTTGAGCAGGAACGTCGCGCCCTGCTCGGCCGCCTTCAGCATATCGATCCGCTCCAGGAACGAGAACTGGTGGCAGGCGATGAAGCTGGCCTTGGCGATCAGGTAGCTCGAGCGCAGCGGAGTGGGTCCAAAACGCAGGTGAGAAGTCGTGATGGCGCCGGACTTTTTCGAATCGTAAACGAAATAGCCTTGCGCGAAGTTGTCGGTTTCCTCGCCGATGATCTTGATCGAATTCTTATTGGCGCCGACGGTTCCATCCGCGCCCAACCCGAAGAACAGCGCGCGAATCGTGCTCGGGAGCTCGGTCGAAAACTCGGGGTCGTAGTCCAGGCTGGTGTGGGTGACGTCGTCCACGATGCCAATGGTGAAATGGTTCTTCGCTTTCGGCTTCGACAGCTCGTCGAAAACGCCCTTCACCATCGCTGGCGTAAACTCTTTGGATGCAAGTCCGTAGCGTCCGCCGATCACCTTCTTCTTTACATCCATTTCGACTAATGCCGTGAGCACTTCGGTGTACAGCGGCTCGCCCGTGGCGCCGGGCTCCTTGGTGCGGTCGAGCACGGCGATCGACCGGACGGAAGCAGGCAGCGCCTCGACGAATTTCTCGATCGCAAACGGCCGGAACAGCCGCACTTTCAGGAGGCCGACTTTTTCGCCTTTCGCGGTCAGCGCTTCCACGCATTCCTGCGCCACTTCGGCGCCCGAGCCCATCATCACCAGCACGCGCTCGGCATCCGGCGCACCGACGTAATCGAACAGATGATACTGCCGGCCCACCAGCGCCGCGAACTTGTCCATCGTATTCTGCACGATGGTTGGAGTGGCCAAATAGAACGGGTTGATGGCTTCCCGCGCCTGGAAGTATACGTCCGGATTCTGCGCCGTGCCGCGGATCACCGGACGGTCGGGCGAAAGCGCGCGCGCGCGGTGCGCATGCACCAGGTTGTCGTCGATCATGGCGCGCAGATCTTCGTCGGTCAGCTCTTCGATCTTGGCGACCTCGTGCGACGTGCGGAAGCCATCGAAGAAGTGCAGGAATGGCACGCGCGCTTCGAGCGTGGCGGCGTGCGCGATCAACGCCAGGTCCATCACTTCCTGCACCGAGTTGGAACTTAACATCGCAAACCCGGCTGAGCGCGCCGCCATCACGTCGCTGTGATCGCCGAAAATCGAAAGCGCCTGCGCCGCCAGCGCCCGCGCCGCGATGTGAAACACGGTCGCCGTCAGTTCACCCGAGATCTTGTACATGTTCGGGATCATCAGCAGCAGACCTTGCGAGGCGGTAAAGGTTGTGGCTAGCGACCCGGCCTGCAACGCCCCATGCAGCGCACCGGCCGCGCCGCCCTCGCTTTGCATTTCGATCACCGTGGGCACCGTTCCCCAGATATTCGGCCGGTTTTCGCTCGACCACTGGTCCGCCCATTCGCCCATGTTCGACGAGGGTGTAATCGGATATATAGCTATGACTTCGCTGACCTTATGAGCAACGTACGCGGCGGCTTCGTTACCGTCGACAAGTACTTTTGGCCGGTTGGCGGTTGTACTGGACAACTTTCCCTCCTGCGGGATTTTGAGATGTGGAATTGGATTCCTTAAGCCATATTATAAGACCTGTTTGTCGTAAAAATCTACAATTAATTTTGGAGTTCACAAGGGTGAAATTAGGGTAGGGCCGGTACCGCCGGCGGTCTTGCGCTTGCCGCCGGTGATTTGCGTTTCGCGAACGCTGGACGATGGCCGAAAAAAAAGAACCGGCGGCAAAGATCGCCGGCGTTACGAAGAACGAAGCACCGCACCACGCAAGTTTGGCATTCTTGCCGCCGCGGGCCGGGCTTACCCGGCCCCCATGAGTGATCGCGCTTAGCGGGTTTGCTCGGCCTTGGGTGATTCACCCTTGCCGGGCTTCAGCTTCTCGCGCTGCTCGCGCAGCACGGCCTTGCGGCTGAGCTTGATTTTGTTGCCTTCCGTGGCCAGCACTTTGACCAGGATCTGATCGCCTTCCTTCAGCTCGTCGCGCACGTCCTTGATGCGGGTTTCGGCGATTTCGCTGATGTGGAGCAGGCCATCGGTGCCGGGGAAGATCTCGACAAAAGCGCCGAAATCGACCAGCCGCACTACTTTACCCAGGTAGGTCTTGCCCACCTCGGCCACGGCGGTGATGTCGGAGATGATCTGGATAGCCTTGTTGGCGGAAGCTTCGTCGGCGGAGGCGATGCGGATGGTGCCATCGTCCTCGACGTCGATCTTGACGCCGGTCTGCTCGACGATGCCGCGGATGACCTTGCCGCCGGGTCCAATCACGTCGCGAATCTTATCGGTCGGGATATTGATGGTGTAAATACGCGGCGCATACTGCGACATGTTGGGCCGCGGTTGCGCGATAGCCTCATACATCTTGTCGAGGATGAAAAGCCGCCCGCGGCGCGCCTGTTCCAGCGCTTCCTGCAGGATGGCGGTCGAGACGTTGGGCACCTTGATATCCATCTGCATGCCGGTGATGCCCTCGCGGGTGCCGGCCACTTTGAAGTCCATGTCGCCGTAATGATCCTCGGCGCCGGCGATATCGGTGAGGATGGCGTACTGGTGGCCTTCCATGACCAGGCCCATGGCCACTCCGCCGACGTGCGCGGTGACCGGAACGCCGGCGTCCATCAGGCTCACCGAACCGCCGCAAATGGCGGCCATCGAGCTGGAGCCGTTCGATTCCAGCGTGTCGCTGACGATGCGCACGGTGTAGGGGAAGGTCGCCTCATCCGGGATGAGCGCGGAGAGAGAGCGCTCGGCCAGCGCGCCGTGGCCGATTTCGCGGCGGCCGGGGCCGCGCATAAAGCCGACTTCGCCGACGCTGAACGGCGGGAAGTTGTAATGCAGCATGAAGCGCTTGGTGACCTCGCCGGGCTCGAGCAGCTCGATGCGCTGTTCGTCGTCCTTGGTGCCGAGCGTGATGGTCACCAGCGCCTGGGTCTCGCCTCGAGTGAAGAGCGCGGAGCCGTGAGTGCGCGGCAGCACGCTGGTTTCGATATCGATGGGCCGCACCTGGTCGAACGCGCGGCCGTCCGGGCGGCGGCGGTTCTTCAGCATCTCATCGCGGAAGATGCGCTCCTTGAGCGCGTCGTAGCACTTCCCTGCCTCGGCTTTTTGCTCCTCCGCGATCGGCTCCAGCACGCGCTCGCGCACGGCGTGCACCTTGGCGTAGCTTTCCAGCTTCGGATACTTCTGCGTGTTGAGCGCGTCGGCGAGATCCGCGCGCGCGGCCTTTTCGATGGCGGCGTAAATTTGCTGGTCGAGCGCGGGCGCGGTAAACTCGCGCTTCGGCTTGCCGGCCAGCTTGACCAGCTCGCGGATGCCCGTGGCGATCTTCTTGCAGCATTCATGGCCGAATTCGATGGCGCCCAGAACGTCGGCTTCCGAGACCTGCTGGGCTCCGGCTTCCACCATCACGATGCCGCCTTCGGTGCCTGCCACCACGATGTTCAGCTTCGATTCGCGGCCTTCGGTATAGGTCGGGTTAGCCAGATACCCGCCGTCCTTCATGCCGACGCGGACGCCGCCCAGCACGTGTTCGAAAGGAATATCGGAAATGGCCAGCGCGGCTCCCGCGCCGCAGATGGCCAGGCTGTTGGGATCCTGTTCGGGATCGGCCGAGAGCACCATGCAGATGATCTGCGTCTCGTTCAGAAAACCCTCGGGGAACAATGGGCGCACGGGACGGTCGATGAGCCGGCACGTGAGAGTCTCTTTCTCCGACATGCGCCCCTCCCGCTTGATGAAACCGCCGGGAAATTTGCCGGCGGCGTAGGTGTACTCGCGATAGTCCACGGTGAGCGGAAAAAAGCCCGCCCCCGGTTTGGCCTGTTCGGCCATACAAGCGGTGACCAGAACTACCGAGTCACCGGAACGAACGACGACCGCGCCGTTCGCCTGTTTGGCCATCTTACCCGTTTCAAAGGTAACTTTGCGGCCGCCCAGGTCAACTTCAACTGTGTGAATCATAATCTTTCAAAAACCTCTAGTCTCGGCCAGGGTCCAGCCCCGCACGAGTCGCAATGCGGCCCTCCCCCGAAGGAAAGAGCCATTTGAGAATGGAGTTGACGGATTGTTGACGTAATGCGGAAGTCCAGCTATGCGGCGCAAGCCGCACCGGCTTCCAGGTCGGATGGAATGTGATCCTCGAAAGCACCCGCTTCTTCGTATGGAAAACAGGACTGCTTCCGGAGAATGACTAACGACGGATGCCCAGGCGTAGCAAGACTGCCTTGTAACACTCCGGGTCCGTATTGCGCAGGTAGGTCAGAAGCCGGCGCCGTTTAGCTACCAGGGTCAGGAGGCCCTTGCGGGAACCATGATCCTTTTTGTGCGCCTTGAAATGCTCCGTAAGCAGCGTGATGCGCTGACTCAACAGGGCAATCTGCACTTCTGGCGACCCCGTGTCGGTCTTGTGGCGTTGATTAGTGGTAAATACCTGCCGTTTTGCTTCGACCGCCAGTGCCATTCTTGGAGTACTGCTCCTTGTCTTCTCTTATTCTCGTTTCGTTACGTTTTTTAGCATAACACAATTGCCGGCACGAAACCGAGCCGCGACGCCAAACGGAGCCGCGACCAAAGGGAGCGGTCTGGCTGCGGCGATAAACGGATCTCCCATCACGCGAGCGGTCGGACCGTACCACCGGCAGTGGTCAAGTCTTCAAGCTGACCGCTCCCTTTGGTCGCGGCTCCGTTTGCCGCGCCATAGTGGCCGGCCACGTAGGCGTTAAGGATTTCGATGAACTCGGCCACGATGTGGTCGCCCTTGAGCGTGACGGTCAGCCGGCCGTCCACGTACACCGGAGCTTTGGGCTCTTCGAAAGTGCCGGGCAGCGAAATCCCGATGTGGGAGTGCTTGGATTCGCCCGGACCGTTGACCACGCAGCCCATCACGGCGACCTTCATGGTCTCGACGCCGGGGTGGTTCTCTTTCCATTTCGGCATCTGTTCGCGCAGGTAGGTCTGGATCTGGTCGGCCATATCCTGGAAAAAAGTGCTGGTGGTGCGGCCGCAGCCGGGACACGCGGTGACCTGCGGCGTGAAACTGCGCATGCCCAACGATTGTAAAATCTGCTGCGAGACGATCACTTCCTCGGTGCGGTCGCCATTGGGCAGCGGCGTGAGCGACGCGCGAATGGTATCGCCGATCCCCTCGAGCAGCAGCGGCGCCAGCGCGGCGGTGGTGGCGACGATGCCCTTGCTGCCCAGGCCGGCCTCGGTGAGGCCGAGATGCAAGGGGTAATCGCAGGCCGCGGCGAGCGCGCGATAGACGTCGATCAGATCCTCGACCCCGCTCACCTTCGCGCTGAGGATGATCAGGTCGTGCGCCAGGCCATAGCGCTCGGCGGCTTGCGCCGATTCGACCGCGCTGGCCACCATGGCGTCTAGCGTCACCTGCCGTGCATCTTTGGGTTCGGCGGCACGCGAGTTCTCGTCCATCATGCGGGTGAGTAATTGCTGATCGAGCGATCCCCAATTGACGCCGATGCGCACCGGCTTGTGGTTTTCGACCGCGACTTCGATCATGGTGCGGAAATTATCGTCTGTCTTGCGGCCTATGTCCGAGTTGCCCGGATTGATCCGGTACTTGGCCAGGGCGCGCGCGCACTCCGGATATTTCTTCAACAGGATGTGGCCGTTGTAATGGAAGTCGCCGATGATGGGCACGCACGAGCCGAACAGGCGCACCGTCTCGACGATCTTGGGAACGGCTGCCGCGGCGTGCTCCGTGTTGACGGTGACGCGCACCAGCTCCGAGCCGGCGGCAGCCAACGCCATCACCTGGTTCACCGTGCCGGCCACATCGGCGGTGTCGGTGTTGGTCATCGATTGCACGACAATCGGATGATCCCCGCCGACCGGCACGCCTCCCACGTCCACAACCACCGCCTTGCGGCGGGCACCCAGCGCCATCGGATTCCCTCCTCGAGTTGGAGATTCTATTTTACCAGCGGGAGAAAGGGTTCCGCCCGCAGAAGGAGAGGCTCCCGCGTCAAAGGATCCTGAAAATCCGGTTCCAGCGCATTCGACGATGCAACCCGGTCGATTTGCCGCTCAGCGCGTCCTCTGGCGACTCTTCTTGGGAATCGTAGATCAGAAGGGGCTTCCCAATCACGTCGTCCGTTGCAATGAAACCCCAATAGCGGCTGTCGAACGAATCATCTCGATTATCGCCCAGGACAAAATAGCGGTCCGCAGGCACGATAACCTCGCCCTGCACGACATGGTTCTTGAGCATGTCCAGGCCTCCAGTTAAGACGCCAGCCGCGGGGTCGCTCGGGAAGTTGTCCCTATATGGGTCCATGGAGCCGAACTTGTGGACAGCGTATGATTCCCGGAGTAGCGCGCCGTTTCGGCAGACAGCTTTGTTCGCGATGCGAATCCGGTCTCCGGGCACGCCGATAATCCGCTTCACGTAATCCTCGTTCCTGTCCATCGGATAGACAAAGGCGACAATCTCGCCGCGCACTGGCTGTGGCCTCGGCCAGCGCTGAACGAAAAAGCGATCGCCAATGAGCAGCGTGTCTTCCATTGAGGCACTTGGCATCGCAAACGTATCCACGAAAATCAGCGGCACTGTGCACAGAAGGGAGACGGCGATCCATGGAGCGGCGGAGCCCCGTTTGCAGCCGGCAGCTTGGAGCGCTCGGCCGGCAGACAGAAACAAGGCGGCCAGAGCCACTCCGACGACGGCGCTCACAATGGCTCCCGGCAAGACCCCCGGCCTGTTGCCGGATCGGCTCAGAAGAATTGGCAGCAAAAAAAGCTGCGCGAACTCATACAGCGCTAGTCCATAAGCGCTCCAGACCCGCCTCCGCACGATGCCGATTCCAGCGAGCAGGGGAATCGCGGCAAGAGGCAGTACAACTATGGGCCCGGCGAGCGCGACAACAATGGAGATCCCCGCAATTACGAAGGCAAGGATGTAGGCGGCTTTTACGAGTTTCATGGCGGACCCGGCGACCGGTCTGGCCGAAAACCCGCCGGGCTTCGCCCGGCCGGCAGGTCGGGGACCTGCCCCACTATGCGTGCGGGTCGACGGGTTCGAAATAGGAATCGGCCAGCGAGGGTTTTTCCTTGATGGCGCGGCGCCACGAGGTCAGGGCCTGGTCCTCGTTGCCCAATGCCATCTGGGCGTGGCCCATATTGAGCAGGGCTTCGGCGAACTGCGGATCCACTTCGATGGCCTGCTGGTAGAAGCTGATCGCATCCGCAAAATGGCCGCGCTTCTGGCAAATCAGCCCGGCGTTGTAAAACACCTCCGGGCTGCGCTCTCCCATTTCGATGAGGCGCTCGTGCAGTTCCAGGGCTTCCTCGTATTCGTTCTGTTCGAGCGCCAGGGCAGCCAGGCCGCGCACGCCGTCGCTCGAATCGGGACGCAGCATGACGGTTTCGGTGAAGAACTGGCGGGCCGATACGGGATCGCCGGAACGGGCAAACGCGATGCCGGCGTTCAGGCAGGCCTCGGCCCAGTTGGGCTGTTTGGCGAGCACGGCCTGAAACGCTTCCGCGCTGCCGTGATAGTCGCCGCGCAGCAAGCGGAGGTAACCCAGGCGGAAGTGCGCGTCGCACCATTCGAATGCCGTCTCGGGGACCTGCGCATAGAGGCTTTCGGCGCGCTGCCGGTCGTTCAGTTGTTCGAGCACGAGCGCCAGGTTCCAGGTGGCGCTGGGCTGATCCGGCTCGAGCGTGAGGCTCTTTTCGTAGCAGTCGCGCGCCACGGGAAGATCGCCGAGCTCCTGGCGGATGACGCCCAGATTGAGAAACGCCGGCGCCGAGGAGGGATTGAGCACGGTGGCCCGCGAATAGGCGTCGGCCGCGCTTTCCAGGTCCCCCATCTGGTGATGCGCCACGCCCAGGTTGAACCAGTTCTCATACCGGTCGGGCATGGCGGTGGCGAGCTCGCGCGCGTAGCGCGCGGCAGCCGGGTAGTCCTCGTCGGCGAATGCCAGCGTGGCGAGGGCCTCCAGAGCCACCGTGGAACCGGGCCGCAGTTCGGCCAGCATGGCGGCATAGCGGCGCACGGATTCGCCGTCGCGGCGGTCCAGGAACAGCGCCACCAGATTCGACAGAGCTTCCTCGCTGCGCGGATTCCGCACCAGCACTTTCCGATATTGCTCGACGGCTTCGCCGTGCCGGCCGAGTTGTTGCAGTGTCACGGCGCGGGCGAACATGGCCGGTTCATGATCGGGAAACAGAGAGAGGTACTTATCGAGCGATTCCTGGGCTTGCGCGGGGCTGCCGCTCCGGATCAAGGCAATCCCCAGTCCGAGGTGCGCATCCACGTGCGTGGCATCGGCGGTCAGAGATTTGCGGAAGGCCTCGGCGGCCAGTTTCCATTGCTGGGCGTTTCCCAGGCACACACCGAGGTTGTAGTGCGCCGTGCGATGGGCCGGCTCCATCTCCGTCAGCGTCCGGTAGGTGGCGGCGGCGTGTTCGAAGTCGCGCAACTCGAACTGCACGTGTCCCAGCGCGGCGTACAGGGCCGCGTCGCGCTCGCCCGCCTCGATGGCCTTGCTCAAAGTCCGCGCGGCGGCTTCGCGTTTGCCCTCCAGGTGGAGCGCCACGGCGCGAGAGAGAGTCTTGTTGCCGCGGTCCGGTTGTTTGAGGGGTTGGTCGATCGAAGTCACGCTCGGGTCCAGGAAGGACCCCAAGCTAGTCATGCTAGTATCCGAGCCGGTCAGGAACGACATAACCAAGACCTCCGGTGATCCGAGATTCGGCTGAACGCATTGCGGCGCATAAGGCCAAAACCAGCCGCCAGAGCCAGTTGGTTGGCGGGCATAGGAGCTCCGGAATCGGGGTTGGGAACCGTACCCGCCGGGGGCTGCAACTGCGCGGTATCCGAACTGCCGCCGCTCAGGAATGCGCAAACCCGTCCCAGCAAGTCTTCATTCTTGGAAACCTTGATCCAGTACAGACGCGCCTGTTCGCCGGCATCGGCGAAGAAGCCAACTCCGCCGCGGGCCAGTGTGCTATCCACGAAGCTATCGACCTCCTCGCCTTCGATGGAGGTAGTGATGCGGTCGCCATGCACATCCACCGCCACGTGGTAGGCAGTGTGGTCGTGGATCATGACATTCAGGGGAGTAACCACGCGGGGGCCCTTCACGCCCGCCACGACGGGATAGTGAATCATGCTCACGACGGTGCGCGGCCCGGGGCCATCCGCGGCGAACTTCATGGCGTAATAATTGGCGTCGTCGGTGGCGCGCACGGCCCAGTTCATGCTCTTGGATTCGATCTGGCCGAAAAACTCGAGGCGATAATCGGTATAACGAAGGGTCGGCTGAAACAGCGCCAGCTTGCCCGGGGTGACATATCCTTCCGGATGGCGTACCCAGCCCTGCGCCCAGGAACTCTGCGGGGCGCCCCAGGCTGCCATGCCCTCATGGAAGCCATCGCCCAGATGCGTCTCGGCGCGATTGTAAATGGCGTAGCGGACACGGTTGATGAGCCCGCCCGATCCGGCCGCGGGATTGCCGTGGAGGGCGGGCGAGTCTTCCGCCGACAAAACCCGGCCCCCGGTGGGAGACAACGAGCCGATAACGGCGCCGTGGTTCGACCGCAGGTAGCTCACTCCGTACCAAAGCATCGCCCCGATCACCAGGCAGGCGGCGATTTTCGCGCTCCAATCGCGAATCGCGGTGGAACGCCGGCCGGCGGCTTCGGGGAGCGTGAAGATCTCCGCCAGAGCGGGCCTCTTGCGCTTTTCGATTCGCGGAGCCGGCAGCGGTTCAACGCGTTCGACCGTCAGCGGCGCGGTGAAACGGGGAGCGGTGACAGCCATCGACGGAATGATCCAACCCACGCCATGGGCGGCCGCGCGCGGCCCCCGCGAGCAGAAGTATTCGAGCGGCATAAGTCCCGCCACAGTCAGCGCAGCGGGCTGGAACGGCTCCGGTGGTTGTGGAGACCGAAGGGTAACGGTGGATACAGGCGCTTGCGGAACTTGAGTTGGCATAGCGGTCTCGGCGGCTGGGTGGGCCGCAGCTAAAACGAAAGGCGCCGACGGCAGCCCCTGGTTCGGCATGGGGTCGCCACCGAATCGGGGCAGGCGCAAAGGAGGCGCGGCGGGAACCGTGCCGGAAACCGGCATCGCCAGCAAGCGGGCACTCTCGACGCCGGGCAATGCCGGCGCCGCCCGTTCTGGCCCCTCCGGGAAATATCCGCGGTGAACCGATTTGTGCGCCGCGGGAGCCACGATCGCGATGGTCCGCATCGGCCCAACCGTGCTCGGAACCGGCGTGGCCGCTCGCGGCTCGGGAATGCAGTGCCGGGTATCCGCGGCCATGGAGGAACCCGGATCCGCCAGGGCGAGCGATCCCATCACAGGCTGCAATGCACTGAACCCGGGGAAGGCGAGCACAGCCGCGCTGTGCGCGGCGGAAATTCGCTCCGCCGGCGCGGCGGCCGGGAGCTCCATCCAAGCTTCGTCCGCCAGTCCTCGCGCCGGCATCGGACTGGGAAGATCGAGGGCGAACGCGGGCAACTCCAGATCTTCCTGCGCTCGACAAAGACGTCCTACCGCGGCGTGCGCTATGGAGATTCGTTCCACCGGCGCGGCTGCCGGGGGCCGCATCCACGCTTCGTGCCACAAGCTGGAAAGGCCGAGGGCGAACGCGGGCAATTCCGGATCGGGCTGCTGAGCATAAAGACAACCGCTCGCGGCGGGCGCCATGAGCCGCTCGGTGGCAACCGCCGCCAATGGCGCGGTTCCGGCCAGCGGAGGCGGACCCGCCGCCAATGATGTCGAAGCGGGAGGCAGAATCGCATTCATAGTGTCGAGTTTTTCCGGCTTTTCCGTGAAGCGCAGTTTGAACTTGAGGTGGGGATGCCCGTGTGCGCCGTCCTGCGGGCTTGGCGGTGCGAGCGATGGCGCAGCGGACTGTGCAGGCACACTGACAGATTTCATCTGCTCCGGCAGCGTGCTCGGCCGCTCACCGTGTGCCTGGCGGTGAGCTTCGCAGCAAAACGCTGCGTCTTTCAGGAGCCACGAGGGACCGATCTTATCGCCACAATACCGGCAGTACAAAGAGGTCACCTTAGCCCATTCGGCTCATTCTACCATAAGGCAAGTATATGCGGATAAAAAGGTAAAAAAATGTTGACAAATTGCTAAAATAATTGCTGATATTGGTTAATGTATACTACCTCGGATGGATAACTACGGCTGGCGCACGGATGGTCTGGCGTATTGGAAACGATGCACTCTCTCTCGCCGGCCGCCGTTACTGCACGGGCGGCGCGCCGGGCGCATGGAACCGGTTGCCAAGGCCGAGAAAGACCGCTAGTCCCTCATCTATTGCAGCCATCTCTTCCCGAGCAAGCTCCCCGAATACGCGCCGGACACGCCGTTTGTCGATTGATCGCAGATGGTCGATCAGCGCATAGGACTTCTTGGCCAGGCCGCTCCGGCCCGGCGCGAGGCACGGGTAGAGCAATCCTTCACCGGCAGCCCCTGTCACCGGCACGATGCACACGAGCGGAAAGCGCTGGTCGCTAATGACGTCCGGATCGCTCACCACGACGCACGGCCTCACGCCGCGCTGTTCGCGACCCAATGTGGGTTCGAGTTCGACCACGATGAGTACGCCACGGCCGAGTATCACTCGCGCCCCTCCACCCAGCCCTCACCAGGCAGCCACCGGACCGGCTTGCCGGCGTTGGCGTCGACGAGTGTTTCGGCATCTTCCTCGGGCAAACCGCGCGTCCATTCCTCAAGCCCCTGCTCGGCGAGCGCAGCGCTTTCAGGGTGGGGATTGCGCAGCGATCGATGAAGCTCCTCGCGGCGGCGGCGATCCAGCTCGTTGCGAACGGCCTCCGCGACGAACTTGCTGCGATTCTTCTCCCGCCGGTCAATGTCTCCTACCAGGTCATTCGGTAGGGTGACGGTCACACGATCAACGCTCGCCATTTCATACTCTCGGTATGATCATACCATTCCAGTGTCAGCTTCCGGCACCGCTGCGCCGGCGGCCTTCCTGGGCTAACTTCACGACTATGTCGGCCGTGGCGGCGGGATCGTGCCGAACCTTGCCGGTGAGCTGCGCCAGGTCGCCGGTCATCACCTTGAGGCCCATTTTAGAAAGCGCGGCGAGATCGTTTTCCACCGGCAATGCGGCCTGTCGCGCGTAGCGCTTTTGCATCGCCGGAGGAATCGTCCGCGTGTTGACTACGCAATAGTCCAGCAGCTTGCCGCCGGCATGGCGCTCGATGGCGCGGATGTGATCGCTGGCGCGGAAATCCATGGTCTCCCCGGGTTGCCACATCAGGTTGATGAAGCAGGCCTTGACTGCTGGCGATCGGCGGATGGCCGCGGGAATGCCTTCCACCAGCAGGTTCGGGATGACACTGGTGAACAGCGAGCCGGGGCCCAGTGTGATGACGTCGGCGGCGGCGATGGCGCGCAGGGTGGCCGCCAGAGGGCGCGCCTTGGAAGGCCGCAGACGCACCGCGCGTATTTTTTTCCGGCTGTGGCTGATGCGGGTTTCACCCGCCACGCGAGTGCCGTCCGCCAGCACCGCCTCGAGCGACACGTTGGCGTCGGTGGAGGGGAAGATACGGCCGCCGATGTTGAGCACTTCCGAGGATGCCCGCACCGCGCCCGAGAATTCGCCCATCACGTGCGTCATCGCGGTCAGGAAAAGGTTGCCGAAGCTGTGGCCCTTGAGCCCGCGGCCGGCCGCGAAGCGGTACTGAAAGAGCCGCCCCAGCAGGCCGGAGTCTTCGCTCAGCGCCACCATGCAGTTGCGGATATCGCCCGGCGGCAGAACGTCGAACTCGCGCCGCAAACGGCCGCTCGATCCACCATCGTCGGTGACCGTGACGACGGCCGTGATATCGACCGCGGGTTGCGAAGGGGCGCCCGCGCGGGTATAGCGCTTCAACCCTCCCAGCAGCGCCGACAACCCGGTCCCGCCGCCGATGGCGACTACGCGCAGAGGTGCTTGTCGATTCATGCAATCCGTGCGCGGCCCAGCGCCGCGCTACCAGCCCTTTTTCTCAGGATAGAGCAGAGCGTCGAACAGGGGGTGTCTGGCGACAGCCGCGAAATCGGCATCCTGCCGCGCGATCAGGCGGTTGCGCGGTTCCAGCTCGATGGCGCGCGCGAGGTGGCCGCGGGCGTTCTCGAGGTCGCCGCCGAGCGCCTGTGCCAGCGCCAGAGCGTAGTGAACGTGATCGGCCTGCGGGTTCAGGGCCAGCGCCTTCTCCAGGTTTTGCCGCGCCTCGGAGAGCTTGCGAGTGTTGATCAGCGCCACGCCGTAGTTGTAATAGTCCTCCGCCGATTGCGGCTTCACCGTCTCCTGCTGGAGACGCCGGTCGCACATCGCCATGTGCAGCCGCGCGCGATTCGCCACGTCGCGTTCGGGCCCGGCAGCGGCGGCGGCGAATAACTCGCGCGCCTGCGCCAGGTGGCGTTCGTGGAACTGCTTCATGGCGGCCTCAAACGCGCTGAACTGCTCGCCGGCATCGAACGCCGGCCCCGCCTCGGCGTCACGCGCGGGTCCCGGGCTGGTGGGTTTTGTAGCCGGCGGTCTCGTCACGCGCTTTTCATCGCTCTTGGCAGAGGAAGTTTTCTTTTTATCCGGCATATCGGCCGAGCCCAGCGGCGGTACGGGACTCCAGCGTTTATAGCAGACCCTGCCGCAGTGATGCAACCGGAGGCACTACGCACCTTCGGTCTCTTCCACCAACTCGAATCCATGATCGGCGATGCCCGTGAGCAGGATCTCGGAATCATGGTTGTGCAGACGGAAGATTTGCTGCACCAGCCCGCACACATCCTGACAGCCGCGCTCGTAGAACACCAGGATGGAGGGTCCGGCGCCGCTCAGCGCGCAGCCGAGCAGGCCGGGCGCGCGCAGCTTGAGGATCTCGCCGAGGCCGGGCACCAGCGGAATCCGATAGGGCTGATGGAAGCGGTCTTCGAGCGCCGCCGGAAAGGCCCAGGTCGCCCCGGCCGATAGCGCGGCGATCAGCAGCGAGGCGCGCTGCACGTTGAACACGGCGTCCTCGCGGCTGTAGCTGGCCGGCAGCACGGCGCGCGCCTTGGCGGTGGGCAGATCGAAATCCGGCACCACTATCCCCACGCCGAAGCGCTGCGGCAACTCCATCCGCACCGCGCGCGCCACGCCGCCACCATCGATGGCGCTGGCCACGATCGAGCCCAGCGTGCAGGCCGCCACGTTATCCGGGTGGCCCTCCAGACGCGCCGCTTCGTCCAGAATGCGCAGCGGTTTCCAGCCGAAACCGAGCAGCCGGTCGGCGATCACCACGCCGGCGGTGAGCGCGGCGGCGCTCGACCCCATGCCTTTGCCGATCGGAATATCGTTCTGGATCTCGAGCTCAATCGGCGGCATCGCCGAGGCGTGCGCCTCGGCCACGGACACCGCCGTCTGCCAGATCAGGTTGTCGCTGCCCGTAGGGATGGAAGCGGCGTCCCGCCCCTCGGCGCGAATAATCAGCGCCGGGCTCGAGCGGAAACGACACGTCAGATAAACGCCCAGGGCCATCCCCAAAGCGTCGAAGCCCGCTCCCAGATTGGCGCTGGAGGCCGGCACGCGAATCCGGAACCAGGTCATTGAAGTGTGATTATCGCATGGTGGCGCAGGCCCCCGGCCTGCGAACGGCAAGACGCGGGCCGGGAATCCGGCATTGGCAGGTCGGGGACCTGCCCCACGTTACCTAGTTTTACCTTGCGCCGCCACGGCTTCCATCGCGGCTTTCACTTTCTCCGGATCGCCCAGGTAGTAGCGGTTGAGCGGATGCAGCTTGTCATCCAGCTCGTAAACCAGCGGCATGCCGGTAGGAATGTTGAGCTCCACGATATCGGGCTCGGAGACGTTGTCGAGATACTTGACCAGCGCGCGCAGGCTGTTGCCGTGGGCGGCAATGAGTACCTTCTGCCCGCTCTGGATGGCAGGCGCGATGGTCTCGTGCCACAGCGGCAGGAAGCGCGCCACGGTATCCTTCAGGCATTCGGTGAGCGGCAGTTCTGCGGCGCTGAGGCCCTTATAGCGAGGGTCGTGGCCGGGGAAACGCTCGTCGTCGGGCGTGAGCTGGGGCGGAGGGACATCGTAGCTACGCCGCCAGATTTTCACTTTTGCCTCGCCGAACTTGGCCGCCGTCTCGGCTTTGTTCAAGCCTTGCAGAGCGCCATAATGCCGCTCGTTGAGCCGCCAGGAGCGGTGCACCGGGATCCACATCAGGTCCAATTCGTCGAGCGCAATCCACAGCGTGCGGATGGCGCGTTTCAGCACCGAAGTGTAGGCCACGTCGAACCTGTATCCCCCGGCCTTCAGCACGGCGCCGGCTTCCGCGGCTTCCTGTCGGCCCTTTTCGGAAAGATCCACGTCAGTCCAGCCGGTAAACCGGTTCTCTTTGTTCCACGCGCTTTCGCCGTGGCGCAACAGGACTACCTTCGTCATTGCCGGAACGCCTTTCTGCCGGGCAACTGCGCCGGCGCACCCGGATTTGTTCTTGCGATTCTCATGTTAGAAGTGCTCCTTGATTAAAGTGCCGTGGCGCACGCACTCCTGCGTGCAGCGTCGAGACTCGTCTCGACGCGTTTTCGTCTCAGGTCGCCGGGCGTCGGCAGGAGTGCCGACGCGGCACGCACGAGTGCGTGCGCCACATTCGTTCATACCACCACCACCACGCCCGCGTCGGTCACAGTGTAGCCTTTCGCCCGGTCGGCTTCCAGGTCGAAACCGATGGTGCTCGATTCCGGAATCTTGACGCCAGTGTTGACGATGGTGCGCCGCAGCCGGCTCCAGCGGCCGATCTCCACGTTCGGCATCAGGATCGAGAACTCCACCTCGCAATAGCTGTTGACGCGCACGCCGGGCGACAGCACGCTGCGCAGCACGCGGCCCCCGGAAACGATGCAGCCGGCGCTGACGATCGAATCCATCGCCACGCCCATGCGGCGGCCCTCCTGGGCGAAGACGAACTTGGCCGGCGGCTGCTGCGTCAGGTTGGTGCGGACAGGCCAGCGCCGGTCGTAGAGGTTGAACAGCGGCTCCACGTCCACCAGGTCCATGTTGGCTTCGTAGTACGCGTCGAGCGTTCCCACGTCGCGCCAGTAGCGCACCTGCTTGGCGTTCATGTCGCGAAAATCGTAAGCCATCACGCGCCATCGGCCCAATAGCCGCGGCAACACGTCGTGGCCGAAATCGTGGCCCGAGGCCCCATCCTCGGCGTCCTCGTGCAGCGCTTGCAGCAGCACGTCGGTATCGAAGACGTAGATTCCCATCGATGCGCTCACCATGGTCGGATCGAACCGCGAGCGCTTGGCGTGGCCGTGCTGTGGTTTCTCTTCGAATCCCACGATGCGATGGCCAACGTCGATTTCGGCGATGCCATAGCGGCCAGCCTCCTCCGGCGGAACCTGCAGCGTGGCGATGGTGATGTCGGCCTGGTGGTGCCGGTGGCATTCCAGCATTTCGCCGTAATTCATCTTGTAGATGTGGTCGCCGGCCAGGATGAGCGTCAGCTCGGGAGACTCCGCTTCGATGCTCTGAAAATTCTGGAACACCGCGTCCGCCGTGCCCTGGTACCAGTCGTCGTGCACGCGCTTCATGGGCGGCAGCACTTCGATGTATTCGCCCAACTCGGGTGACAAGATGTTCCAGCCGTCGCGCACGTGGCGAATCAGGTCGAGCGCTTTGTATTGCGCCAGCACCAGGATGCGGCGCGCGCCCGAGTTGATGCAGTTGGAGAGCGTGAAATCGATAATGCGGTAGACGCCGCCAAAAGGGACCGCCGGCTTGGCGGTTTCCTTGGTGAGCGGGTGGAGGCGCCCCCCTTCGCCCCCCGCCAGTAGAATTGCGAGGACATTTTCCATTTCAGTATAAGTTTATGAAAAGAAAACGGTTCACCGATCCGGGCCAGACGGCGGCCGCGCCAGGCCGAAATTTGGGCTTGACTTTGGCGCTCAACCACCTATGATATCAGTACCTTCTATGCAGGGCGAGGGAATTTCTGTGGAGTTGTGTCCGCCCCTTCGAAAAGGGTGGGTTTTCGCCCAATAAATTCTCACCCTGCGCGGGAACACGAGATGTAGTGGGGAGGTGTTTTTCGATTGGCTGAAGTGAAGCTGCAAGAGGGCGAAACGCTCGAAAATGCGTTGCGCCGCTTCAAGCGCAAGGTGCAACAAGAGGACATCATCAAGGAAGTGAAACGGCACTCTTTTTACCTGAAACCGGGTGAGAAGGCGCGGGTCAAGCAGGCGCTGGCCCGTAAACGGAACCGGAAGAAAACTCGCCGGGACGTGGAATAATTTGGGAGCGGCGGGGATTCGCGTCTCCGCCGCTTTCCGTCAGGAATAAGTTGTCAGGGTCGCAAACGGGGGCCAGTTATGGCGGAATTTCAGGATCGCGTTCTCAAGTGCGTGGACTGCGGCGCGGACTTTGTGTTCACGGCGGGTGAACAGCACTTTTACCACGATAAGAATTTCAAAAACGAGCCGAAGCGCTGCAAGAGCTGCAAGGCCAAGCGCCAGGGCGGATCGGGATCCGGCTTCGCCAAGAGCGAAACGCACACGGCGTGCTCGCAGTGCGGGCGCGAGACCACGGTGCCTTTCAAGCCCACGCAGGGACGCCCGGTGTATTGCCGCGAGTGCTTCCAAGCCCGCAAGACCGCGCCGGCCGCGGCGGGCGGCTCCTAGCGCGCTTCGTCAAAGAGATCTGCCATGAGCGCCTGCGCGACCGGGGGCCAGCGCGCAGACTGTGCGTCCACCCCACTTTGCCCGGCCACACCCGCTATAATCAAGACAGAGGGAGATTACTGGGATGCGGATGATTCTGTGTACCGCTGTGCTCACGTGCGCGGCTGCTTTGGTTTCTTCGGCCGCGGCCATTCCCGCCGGCGGCCTTACCGGCAACTACATTGAGGCTCGCACGGCCGACGTCTATACCGGCCCGTGCTTCGCCAACGGCGAAATCGAAATGAACGGCCGGGAAGCTGTGTTCGCCTGGAAGATCTCGAACGGCAACTGGGGCGGCGTGGACCTGGCCGGCCTGGCTGTGGTGGGAGTGGTCCATGCCGAGCATACGCTGGGCAATCCCTACGAACCGGTGAACCCGGCGGTAGCGGTGTTGATCGTCGACAGCCGCGCCAGCGCGGCCCAACGCGTGGCGCTGGTAAGCTTCGCCAAAGCGCAGGCGGGCGATCTGCTCGACAACGTGGTGCGGATCGATTACCAGCCCGTGGAGCTGACCGTCGAGAACGGCAATATTCACGGCGGCGCCGCCACGCTCACCGCCGGAACGTTAGCCACCATCCGCACCCGCGCGCTCAACTCCGGCGACCACATTTGCGGCAATGAGGATGTATTCTATCCACCGCTCAACAAACTGGAGCACGCCATGCCAGCCTACACAGTGCAAGATTCTTACCAGGGGGACGCCCTGGGCGAGACCTGGACCAGCATGTACCGCCGCAGCGGATTCCTGGGCACCTTCCAGGTGGGTGCGGAACAGGGCACACGGTAAGCAGAAGACAGGAGTCAGGAGTCGACTCCTGACTTCTGACTCCTGTCTTCTGTCTTCTGACTTCCCTTCCCCCACTTCCGATCGCGTAAGATGAAGGATCGCCGCCGATGCCCCTCCTTCGCCTCGCTTACGCCACCCAGTTCCTGATCGCGCTGATCGCCATTTTCGTGCTCTGGAGCCAGGTGGGCGGGCAGAGCCACCTGGATTACATGGCGTGGCAGGTGAAGCTCCTGCTGGGCGGCGCAGCGGCATTCTCGGTGGTCAAGGCCACCGCGGCCGCGGTGTCAGGCGAGCGTGCCTGGAACGGCAAAACGCTGCGTTGGCTCGGCATCCTGCTGGTGCTGCTGGTAGGTTGCGGCCTGGCCAGCTATTACGTGCACCTGTACGTCGAGCCCGACGA
>DASWZP010000219.1:0-7478 GCA_036404395.1 Bryobacteraceae bacterium
CCTCCACCCAACCGCGCGCCATCACCACTTGCGGCTCAACCGGAAACTGGCACCGCGATGCCAAGTCTACCAGTTGTTCCACCAGGTGCGCATGCACCGCCGCCGGGCAGCCGAATGACACGGCGTACGGCACCGAATGCACCGCTACCAGGCGGACGCGGACGTTCAGCCCCGCCGCCAGCACCGCGGCCCGCTGGAGCGTCGCATCGGCCAACGCCCATTCCGTGTACGGCACGACGACTTCCAGTTCGCGTGCTCCCGGTCCGGCTTCGAGTGCTCCCGGATCGATGTGCAGCCCAGCCTGAGTCCGCATGTGTGCCTCCACGTACAAAGGGTAGTCGGCGCGACATAAGGAAGTCGTAAAGAAAAAGTCAGAATTGAGTAAGGCCGGGCGGACGACGGAAGTCAGAAGACAGGAGTCAGGAGTCAAAAGTAGGACGACGGACGCCGTAACGCCGGCGGTCTTCGCCGCCGGTGATTTGCGACCTTGCCTCCTGACTCCTCTCTTCTGCCTCCTGACTCCCTGCACTACACTGAATAGAATGGCGTCAACCCGCGAACACCTGCATCCGCTGCTCACCATGCACCGGGACATCCAGTCGGTGCTGCGCCGGGACCCCGCGGCGCGGAACGCGCTGGAGGTCCTGCTGTGCTATTCCGGGCTGCACGCCATCTGGATGTACCGCTTCACGCACTGGCTGTGGCGGCACGGGTTTCGCCTGATGGCGCGTCTGCTATCGCAATTGGCACGGAACCTCACCGGCATTGAGATTCACCCGGGCGCGAAGATCGGCCCCGGTTTCTTCATCGACCATGGCATGGGGGTGGTGATCGGCGAGACGGCGGAGGTGGGCGCGGACGTCACCATTTATCACGGCGTCACTTTGGGCGGCACCAGCCTCAGCCATGGCAAGCGGCACCCGACACTGGGCGACCGGGTGGTGGTGGGTGCCGGCGCCAAGCTGCTGGGTGCCATCGAAGTCGGCGACGATTGCCGCATCGGCGCCAATTCGGTGCTGGTGAAATCGGTGCCGGCGAACTCGGTGGTGGTCGGCGTTCCGGGCCGGCCGGTGATCCGCTCCAGGGCGCATTCTCCCCAGGACGATCCCGACCTGCAGCACACCATTCTCCCGGACGCGATTGGCGAGATGCTGATCACGCTGATAGCGCGCGTAGACCGGCTGGAGAAGCCCACGGTGGCCGAATCGCCGCCGCCGCACACGCCGGCCCCGGACGCGGAAGGAATCTGGCACGGCGAGGATTTTTCGATTTGAGCCGTCAATGAAGATGGGCCACGAATGAACACGAATCAACACGGATAAGAAACCCAAGAACGCAGGATTGTTGTTCTTTGATCTGTGGGCATCTGTGTTTATCCTTGGCTGGAGTGAATTCGCCCCCGGGCTGGCACCCGTCCGTCACTTGGGCTTCGGCACGACTAGGGACACGCGCGCGGGCTTGGCTGGGGGTGGGACCTTCACGGTTTTGCAGAGCAGCGCGAGCGAGGCGGCCGGCGCAATCGCGCGCACGGGCGCGCGGTTCGCATCGGTGCCGCTGAGCACGGCGACCTCGGGCGATGGCAGAAAGATCTCGAGCACGCGGATTCTTTCGCCCGCCGCGTGATAGAGGACGATCAGCTCCTCGTCTTCCTTAAGCGCCCGCTGCATGAGGCCGATCTGCGCCAGGATCACCGGGCCGGCGGCGGGCTCTCCAGGAGCGGGTATGGGCGGGGGCGGGTCCTTGGCGGCCGACAGGATCGCCTGTTGCGCCAGTTGCTTAGTGAGATCCGCGAAAGCCATTCCAGCCCGATGCTAACACGTCCGCGTTTGATTTAGAGTGGATGGAATGAGAAGTTTTGACAGCCTGTCGCAACGCGAGGTGCTGGCCCTGGCCATCTCGCTCGAAGAAGAGGATGAGCGCATCTACGCGGACTTCGCCGACGGCCTGCGGGAGGACTTCCCGGCGACGGCGGCCATCTTCAGCGGCATGCGCGAGGAGGAATCCGGCCATCGCCGCCGCCTGATTGAACTGACGCAATCCAAGTTCGGCGAGCATATTCCGCTGATCCGACGCCAGGACGTGCGGGGCTTTGTCGATCGCAAGCCGGTCTGGCTGTTCCGCCCGCTGCGTCTGGAGGCGGTACGCGGCATGGCCGAATCGATGGAAGTCGAAACCCGCCGTTTTTACGAACGCGCCTCCGCCCGCAGCCAGGATGCCAGCATTCGCCAGCTTCTGGACGACCTGGCCCAGGAGGAGCGCGGACACGAGCACCGCGCCGAGCAACTCACCGAAGACAAGCTGCAACCCTCCGCCAAGGAGCAGGAAGACGCCGCCAACCGCCGGCTGTTCGTGCTCCAGATCGTGCAGCCGGGCTTGGCCGGCTTGATGGATGGATCGGTTTCCACGCTGGCCCCGGTGTTCGCCGCCGCTTTCGCCACACACCGGCCGTGGGACGCGTTTCTGGTGGGCCTGGCGGCGTCGATCGGCGCCGGCATCAGCATGGGATTCGCCGAAGCCCTCTCCGACGATGGCAGCCTCACCGGCCGCGGCCACCCCTGGATGCGCGGCCTGGTCTGCGGCCTGATGACGGCGCTGGGCGGGATCGGCCACACCCTGCCGTTTATGATCCCCAGCTTCCGCGCCGCGCTCACCGCCGCCATTGCGGTGGTGGTCGTCGAACTGGGTGTCATCACCTGGATCCGCAACCGTTACATGGAAACCCCGCCGCTTTCCGCGGCGCTGCAGGTGGGCCTCGGCGGCGCGCTGGTTTTCGCGACGGGCATCCTCATCGGCAGCTCATAGGGCGACGCCCTCACCAGCCACCGGCGTCATTCCAGTTCTTGTTCTTGAAGATTCCGCGCATCATCCAGAACAGGCCGCCCAGCCTGGCTTGCTGTTCCTGACGCAGAGCCTGGCTGATTTGGGTGAGCGACCGCAGTTCGATGCCGGTCATCTGCGTGTCGAGAGCGGCGTAGGCGTCAATCGTCTTGCCGATTTCGTCCTGGTTCTTGCCCGCTTGCACGGCTTCGGCGATTCCCAACTGCGCGGTCGCCAACTGGTCGCGAACGGGAGCGGCCGCCTTCTGGCCGTAATCGAGAATGTCTTTCACCTGCTTCCGCTGCTCGGGGTCCAGTGTCAGCATGGCGGTGATCCGGTCCATCCGCGTCTGGGTTGGGCCCTCGCGGCGCGGGCTCATATCGTCGCTGCCGCCATGGCCGAGACCGCCGCCGCCCGACTGCGCCGAAGCCAACGACGCAACCAGAATTCCCGCCGATAAAAGTCTGAAGAACATATGCACGCTCCGCTGAGGACTCCCTAAATATCAACTGTGCCAACCAACCGCTCCCTGACGGTCGCGGCTCCGATGCTCGTCCAGAGCCGCGACCGTGAGAGAGCGGTCCCAGCACCTGAACTGGCCATGCCCCACCCCGTTTATCTCCGGCCGCCGCCACGGCCGCCACTCCACTGGCCGGACTGGGCCCCGCCCGATGGGCCGCCCATCTGGCCCGATTCCACCAACTGCGCCATCAACGCGAAATTCTGCACGGCTTTGGATTGCTGATTGGGCTTGAGTAGGGCGCAGATCTTGCCGAACGCATTGGCTTCCACCGCTTTGGTCTCGGCACACAACGAAGCGTAGGTTTTCGTCAGTTTGTCGATGGCATCGCCGCTTTGGCCGCCGATCAGAGCCGCGGCCAGATTCTTGCGCGCCTCGATCAATTTCTGCTGGGCCGGCCCCATGGCTTCGCGCGCGGCATCCATAATGGTCTCGGCCTGGGCCCGCTGCTCCTTGTTGAGCTTCAGCTTGTCCGCGAACTGATCGAGCTGGCTCTGGCGCTGCGCCATCATGCCGCCGCTCGGGTCTTCGTTCCGTTTTCCCCACCCGCCTTGCGCAAAAGCCATCGCGGCGGCCAACGATCCGACTATGAGGATTTTCGACAACATGGGATCTCCTCTCCGAACCGCACGGTCCGGATGAACCGATTAAATCACGTTTCAAGCGGCGCCGGAAGCCCCACCACCGGCCGCGTCGCGTACAATTGAGATATACATGAAACGCACTGCCTTGGCTGCCGCTTTGCTTCCCTGCCTGGCGTTGGCCGCCTCCTTCGACTCGGGCAAGACCCTGGGCGTGACGAATTCGCCGATCACGCTCGAAGTATTCAGCAGCTTCGACTGCCCGCACTGCAAGGAGATGCATGACGATCTCGTCCCACTGTTGGTGCGCGACTACGTGATGAGCGGCCGGGTGTGCCTGGTGAACCGGGAGTTTCCGCTGGCCGGCCCGAACCATCCTTACTCACGCGCGGCCGCGCTTTACGCCACCGCGGCGGCCCGCATAGGCAAGTACGCGGCGGTGGCCGATGCGTTGTGGAAGAACCAGGGTGTCTGGGCTGTCAACGGCCAGGTTTGGGAGACCGTGGCCACTGTGCTGACGGCGGCCGAACAGAAAAAAGTGCAGGCGCTCGCCAAAGACCCGGGCGTCGAGGCCGAGGTGCGCCACGATATCGACGAGGCCACGCGGGACAGGGTCGACCGCACGCCGTCTATATTTGTTACCGCCAACGGCAGGCGCTTCATGCTGCCGGGCGGGGTGCCCAACTACGAATTGCTGTCGAGCGTGCTGAATCATTACCTCGGCCAATAGGCCGGCATTCGCCGCGATGCCCGCTTAATCATAATGTCTCTTTCGATGTTTCGGCCCGTGCCGCCAATCATGGTGATCGCTGGGCTGGCGTTTGGTTTTGCCGGCGCCCTGCGATGTCAGCAGGCGGCCGCGAAGCGTCCAACGTTTGCGGTGGCGTCAGTCAAGCTGGACAAGACCTGCGAGAGGCCCATGAGCCGCCTTCCCACGGTGGACCCCGTTACTGTCCGTTTGTCCTGCGTTACGGTGCGGCTGCTGATCCGGTTCGCATACGGCGTCTATTCAGGGGCGGAACTCCACGACAGCGCCCCACGGGTAGTGGGTGGACCGGCTTGGATCGACTCGGATATCTATTCTGTTGACGCAAAACCGGAAACCAAATCCACCACTGCCGTGATGATGGGGCCAATGATGCAGGCGCTGTTGGAGGACAGGTTTCAACTCAGAGTTCATACTGAGCCCCGCGATACGCCCGTCTACTTCCTCACGGTTGCGGAGCCAAATCTAAAACTACGGCCCGCAAAAGATGTCGATTGTGTTCCTCGTGATTTGTCTCACGACTCATATGCCTGGTTGCTGCGGACCGATCCGGAGGCGCTGCGCTCCGCGCCGAAACCATGCGAGGGATTTCACTACGGCGGCCCGGTCCCGAACGGCACGGCTCTGGATCTGTCTGCTTGGACCATGTCCGAATTCGCGGGTCTGCTACTTCCCAATTATGCTGGCCGCCCGGTGATTGATAATACCGGGCTGAAAGGCCGGTTCGATATGCATTTGGAGTTCGACCCGCGACCAAGAGAACAAAAGACGGTACTTCTCAACGGTGAGGAGGTCGCAACTTTGTCGGACGACTCGACCGGATCCTTCGGCATCACAATCTTCACCGCCCTCCGGAAGCAACTCGGCCTGGAGCTTACTCCGGGCACGGCTCCTTTGGACGTGATTGTCGTTGACCACGTGGAGCGGCCTTCAGCGAACTGAGCGAAGTGCAGCCTTGCTGCGGCAGCTACTCCTGGCTCAGCACAGCCTCGCGCGCCGTTTGAGCCGCGTACGCAGCCGTATTCCGATTAATGCGTCTAGAATAGTCAAACTCGGTTAATTCGGACTTCAGACCAATCGTGGTTAATATATGAGTATGAGACTTGGCGCTGTGGCGCTACTTTTGCTTTGGCCCGCGATGGCCGCGGTGAACGATATCGACCCGAACAAGACGGCGGGCAACCCGTCGGCGCCGGTGACCGTCCAGATCTTCAGCGATTTCGAATGCCCCGGTTGCAAGGCGTTTCACGACAACAGCCTGCCGCAGTTGCAGCGGGACTTCGTGGCTACCGGCAAGGTCTTCCTGGTGTATCGTGAGTTCCCTCTGCCCATCCACGCGCACTCGCGCGAGGCCGCCAATTACGCCGTTGCCGCGGCGCATCTCAGCTTGTATCAGCCCGTGGCCGACGCTCTGTTCCGCGACCAGACCGCCTGGTCGGCGAACGGCAAAGTCTGGGAGACAGTGGCCAGCGTGCTGACTCTCTCGCAGCAGAACAAGGTGAAGGCCGCGGCGGATGGCGCTTCGGTGTTGGGCGAAATCCTGCGCGACGTCAACGCCGGCCACGCCGTACCCGTGACGGGGACTCCCACGCTGGTGGTGTCGCGCGGCAGTAAGACCTATCCGGTTTCGGGCACGCTGAATTACGCGATTCTGAAAAGCTTGATCGATGACCTCCTCAAGTAAGACTCTGCACGCGGTCATGCTGGTGCTGCGCATCGCCCTGGGGGCCATTTTTGTCTATGCCGCCTGGACCAAGCTGGTTCACGTACAACTGAGGCCTTTTTTCATAGAGCTCGCGCCTTGGCAGTTGTTCGCAATGGAGGTCAATGGCTACCAGTTGCTGCCGCTCAAAGCGGTGGAACTGGTAGCGCGGACGCTGCCCTGGTTCGAATTGTTGCTGGGACTGCTGCTGATCGCCGGCTACTGGCTGCGCAGCGCAGCCGCGGCAACGGCGCTGTTGTTGGCGGGCTTCTTCACACTCATGGTGCGGGCGTACGCCAGGGGACTGGAGATCCCGTGCGGCTGCTTCGGAGCGAACGACATCATTTCCTGGAAGACGCTGCTGCGCGATGGTTCGCTGCTGGCCGCCGCCCTGGCGCTGGTAGTTCTCAGCATTCTGCAGCGGCGGGAGTCAAGGAGTCAGGAGTAAGGAGTCAGAAGTCAGAAGTCCTTCTCCGGCTATTCTGACTTCTGACTCCTGTCTCCTGTCCGACGGTCGCCAGCGCCGCGCCGGCTTTGTGCAACTCTGCCAAAGCGCGTTCTCCCGCGTCCGGGCGCAGCGCCTCGACGGCGTCGGTCACGATCGTCACCGGCTTTCCCAAGCGCAGCAGGCCGCGCGCGGCGTGCCAGACACAGACTTCCGTCACTACGCCATAGACCACAAAGCGGTCTGCGGCGAGCCGCTCGAGCAGCGGCGCGATTGTACGGGTCTCGAACACGTCGACCGTCCGCTTTTCGACAATGATCTGCGCCACCCCCGCGGTCTCCGGCAAGCCGTCGCGGTTGGGCACCACGACTGAGTTCTCTAGCAGCGTAGCTTGCGCCTTGCGTTGGCCCAGCGTGCCGGAAACACAATGCGGCGGCCATTGGGAGAATTCGGCATCATTCTCCGCGTGGGCGTCGGTGGTGGAGACCAGAACGATCCCACTCGACGCCGCGTGCCGGTTGAGCCGCGCCACTGCCGCGATTACCCGCTCCGCGCCGGGCGCGTAGAGGGCGCCCGCGGGAGTGACGAAATCCAGTTGGGTATCGATATCGAAAAAGACGGTTTTCATGGGACTGGCGTGCCGATCA
>DASWZP010000220.1:0-8630 GCA_036404395.1 Bryobacteraceae bacterium
AGTGGAACTGTCGGCGTTTCAGGGTCGCGAGCTTTATGCCGCCACGGTCCCGGACGCCGACGGTTTGCACCGTCACACACGGCGCCTGGAACGTGGCGGCCTGGAGGAATTGCGCGCGCTGGCGCAGAGCTTCACCGAGCAGTCGAAGGCGGTCTTCGTGGCCGCGGCCGACGATCCGCCTTCCGTGCTGCTGGCGGTTTCCGCCGATTCCGCCATCGACGCCGGCAAGCTGCTCAAAGCGGCGCTCGCCGAAGCTGGCGGCCGTGGCGGCGGAAGCGCCCGCATCGCACAGGGCAGCGTGGCCAGCGGCGAATTGCTCGATCGCGTGCTCGAAAAGCTGTAATCGCCCCACCGCGGACGGCCACGCGAAGTCCGTGCGATACAATGAAGGCGCACAAACATGAAGGAAAGAATCAGGTCCACGACGGTGCTCTGCGTCCGCCGGGACAACAAGGTCGTGATGGCCGGCGACGGGCAGGTGACCCTCGGCAACGAGGTGATCAAGGCCTCCGCGCGCAAGGTCCGCCGCCTCTATAACGACAAAATCGTGGCCGGATTCGCCGGTTCCACGGCCGATGCATTCGCCCTTTTCGCGCGCTTTGAGACGAAGCTCGAGCAATTCAACGGCAATCTGCCGCGTTCGGTGGTCGAACTGGCAAAGGAGTGGCGGACCGACCGCGTGCTGCGCCACCTCGAAGCTCTGCTTCTGGTGGCGGACTCGACGATCACCTACCTGGTGAGCGGCAACGGCGATGTCATCGAGCCCGACGAAGGCATCGCCGCTATCGGTAGCGGTGGCCCGTTCGCTCTTTCCGCCGCTCTGGCGCTGGCGCGCAATACCAAGCTTTCCGCCAAGCACATTGCCGAGCAGTCCATGCAGATCGCCGGCAAGATCTGCATCTACACCAATGAAAACGTGACCTACGAGGAGCTGGGGTAGCGCCATGGTGATCTATCTGCCGAGCCAGTCCGTGGACGAAGAACCGGTTCTCGACGAGCTCACTCCGCGGGAAATTGTCCGCGAGCTCGACAAGCACGTCGTCGGCCAAGCCGATGCCAAGCGCGCCGTAGCCATCGCCTTGCGCAACCGGATCCGCCGCCAGAAGCTGTCGCCGGAAATGGCCGAAGAGGTGATGCCCAAGAACATCCTCATGATCGGCCCCACCGGCGTCGGCAAGACCGAACTGGCGCGCCGCCTGGCACGGCTCTCCAATTCGCCGTTTCTCAAAGTCGAGGCCAGCAAGTTCACTGAAGTCGGCTACGTGGGCCGCGACGTCGAGGCCATGATCCGCGACCTGGTGGACATCTCCATCGACATGGTGCGCGAGGAACGCCTCGATGAAGTGGCCGACCGCGCCGAGATGAACGCCGAGGACCGCCTGCTGGATTTGTTGATGCCGCCGCAGCCGGAGCCCAGCGAGAGCGTCGAACGCACGCGTGAGAAACTCCGCGAGCGGCTCCGCGCCGGCAAGCTCGACGAACGGATGGTCGAGATCGACGTCAAGGACCGCGCGCCGACGCTCGAAGTCACCACCAACGCCGGCATCGAGGAGATGGGCATCAACCTCAAGGACATGCTGCCCAATCTGTTCGGCCAGAAGTCGCGCAAGCGCAAGATGCGCGTGGCCGAGGCGCTCGATTACCTGGTGCAGGAGGAAGAGCAGAAGCTGATCGACATGGATCAGGTGACGCGCGCCGCTCTCGAACGCGTCGAATCAAGCGGCATCATTTTCCTCGATGAAATCGACAAGATCGCCGGCCGCGAATCGGGCCACGGTCCCGACGTCAGCCGCGAAGGCGTCCAGCGCGACATCCTGCCCATCGTCGAAGGCACCACCGTGAACACCCGCTACGGCTTCGTGCGCACCGACCACATCCTGTTTATCGCCGCCGGCGCTTTCCACGTCTCCAAACCGAGCGACCTCATCCCCGAGTTGCAGGGCCGTTTCCCCATCCGCGTCGAGCTCAAGTCGCTTTCCGTCGAAGACTTCATCCGCATCCTCAAAGAGCCGAAAAACGCCCTGGCCAAGCAGTACGTCGCCTTGCTCGAAACCGAAGGCATCAAGCTGCTCCTCGCCGACGATGCGCTCGAAGAGGTGGCCCGCTTCGCCGCCCAGGTCAACCAGAGCTCCGAGAACATCGGCGCGCGCCGCCTCCACACCATCATGGAGAAGCTGCTCGAGGAAGTCTCTTTCGAGGGGCCGGACCTCAAGAAAAAAACCGTCAAAGTGGATGCCAATTACGTGCGCAAGCACCTGGCCGACATCGTGAAAGACCAGGACCTCAGCCGTTACATACTGTAAGCGTATGGTGGGGCGTGCTTTAGCTTGCCAACGCCCGCTTGCGTGCGGGTTATTTTCGCAGCGGAAACGTCCGTCTCATTTGCGCTCGTCGCGGCCGGCCCACATAATCACTTTGGCTAGCATTTGTCTGCTAACGTTGGTGAATTCACCATAGTCATCCATCGGTTAGCCATTTCCGGTGACCCAAAGAGACTCTGGCATTTAGGGCGGTCGCTGCCATAACCTAAGATCGAAAGCACTAGTGGCGGCGGCATCCCCGAGCGTGGTTTCGGCAGCAAGACGGAGGCGCCCGATCGCCACGACATAAGGCGAAACTGCTATGCGGAACTTGTCTGGAGAATTTGGCGCCTCGATGCGCGCTTTTTGGCGGGAAGACGAGGGACAGAACCTGATCGAGCATTCCCTCCTGATCGCTTTCGTTTCACTGGCGGCGGCGACTCTGTTCATCAGCGCCGGCGGCAACATTAAATCGATTTGGACCACCACCAACTCCGAGTTGGCGGCGGCCGCCGCTGCCGCGACCTCGTAGCCCCAAGGCTTTGCGTCGCGGCCCGCACGCCGGCAGTGTACACAGAACCCCCGCCGCATCGGGACGGCCAGCCGCCGCGGCCCGGCGAATGCCGCATGTTAATCTCGATGCTTGGTGTTTGAACGCATCGTTTGGGTTGTGCTCGACAGCGTCGGGGTGGGCGCCATGCCCGACGCGCCGGAGTTTCACGATCCGCCAGGCGCCGATACGCTCGGCAATATCGCACGGCTGCGCGGGCTGAAGCTGCCGAACCTGGCGCGGATGGGCCTCGGTAATATCAAGCCGTTTCAGGGAATCCCGCCCGCTGCCGCTCCCACCGGCGCCTATGGGCGCTGCACGCTGGCTTCACCCGGCAAAGACACCACCACCGGGCACTGGGAAATGGTCGGGATTCACCTGGCCAAACCGTTCCCACTCTACCCTAACGGTTTTCCAGCCGGGGTGCTGAACGAATTCGAGCGCAGGATCGGCCGCCACTCGATGGGCAACGTCGCGGCTTCGGGCACCGAGATCGTCCGCGAGCTGGGCGCGGAACACATGCGCACCGGATCGCCCATCGTTTACACATCTGCCGACAGCGTGTTCCAGGTGGCGGCACACGAAGAGGTCATCCCGCTCTGGGAGCAGTACAAGATCTGCCAAACGGCGCGCGAGATTCTGCGCGGCCCGCACGAAGTGGGCCGCGTGATCGCGCGCCCTTTCATCGGCGAGCCGGGGAACTTCACGCGCACCGCCAACCGGCACGATTACGCCGTGCCGCCGCCCAAGGATATGCTGCTCGACCGGATCGAGGCGCGCGGCGTCCTGGTGCGCAGCGTGGGCAAGATCTTCGACGTATTCCTCGGCCGTGGCATCCGGGACGGAGTCAAGACCAAAAACAACGCGGACGGCATGGCGAAGACGCTGGCCGCCATGGCGGAACCCGGCGCCGGCCTGATCTTCGTCAACCTGGTGGATTTCGATCAGCAGTACGGCCACCGCAACGATGTGGAAGGCTACGGCGCGGCGCTCGAGCAATTCGACGCCTGGCTGCCCGAGTTCGAAAGCGCGTTGCGCCCGGGCGATCTGGCGGTCTTCACCGCCGACCATGGCTGCGACCCCACCGTCCCCGGCACAGATCACACCCGCGAGTACGTCCCCCTGCTCGCCGCCGGCCCTCAAGTGCGCGGCGGCGTTGATCTCGGATTGCGCGCTTCGCTTTCCGACATCGGCCAGACCGTGGCCGCTAATTTCGGCGTCTCCATCAATCATGGCGCCAGCTTCTTAAAGGAACTCTTATGAGAAAACCAGTCATGGCGGGCAATTGGAAAATGTACAAGACCCCCGCCGAAACCACCGCATTCTTCGAGAAATTCCGGCCGCTGGTTGCGGCGTCCGGACACTGCGAGATCGTGATCGCGCCGCCCTTCACCAATCTCGCCGCGGCCGTCGCTGCCGTCCAGGGCACCGCCATTCGGATCGGCTCCCAGAATATCGCCTGGGCCAAGGAAGGCGCCTTCACTGGCGAGATTTCCGGGCCCATGATCGCCACCGCGGGCGCGTCACATGCCATTGTCGGCCATAGCGAACGCCGCCAATACTTCGGCGAGACCGATGAGACCGTATTGAAGCGTACGCAGGCCGCGCTCGAATACGGGCTCACGCCGATTGTGTGCGTGGGCGAGCGGCTGGAAGAGCGGGAAGGCGGCAAGACCGAAGCCGTCCTGCTCAGCCAGTTTCAGAAAGGCATCGCCGGCTTGAGCGCGGCGCAGTTCGCCAAGATCGTGATTGCCTATGAGCCCGTGTGGGCCATCGGCACCGGCAAGACCGCGACGCCCGAGATCGCCGCCGACGCCCATCGCGTCATCCGCGGCGAGGTGCGCGACAAGTACGGCAAGGAAGCCGCCGATGCGATTCGCATCCTTTACGGCGGCAGCGTCAAGCCGGACAACGCCCGCATCCTGATGGCGCAGCCCGAAATCGATGGCGTCCTGGTCGGCGGCGCCAGTCTCGATCCGGCAGGCTTCGCCTCCATCGTCAATTTCTGAAGTGGCGCAAGGCCGTCAGGGCCAGCCAAGAGAACCGGCGGCAAGACCAGACCGCCGGCGTTACCGCGCGGCATTCCTGGTAACGCCGGCGGTCTTTAGCCTCGCCGCCGGTGCTTTGGCAGACTTGACGACCCGTGCCGGCGTCCATTCGAGCGCATAATCGAACATGAGGACCGCCATGGATCGACCCGTCACCCCGAGTGAAGCCGGCGTCATCCGGTGGCTTCTCGATCACGCACCGGTTGGCGACGTTTCCGGATACCGGCTTCGCCCGCTGGAGGATCTGCGCGTCGTGGGAGGATGCGATTGCGGCTGTTCCAGCCTGTTCTTCGGGGCGAATGAGGGCCACCTCCGCATGATCGCTGACGCGTCGGCAGTGTACTCAGATGGCCAGGAAGACCTCATCCTGTGGGGTCGTGAGGGCGAGCCAATTTGGCTTGAGGTGGTCGTTTACGATCCCAGGACGCCCCATCCCTTTCCTGAGATCGCGAACTTGCGCACCTGGGAACAGCGCGGACTGGAACTTCTTGAGAGGTAGCCCGCGACGAGCCGGGGGGTCGGGACGAGCTCCCGGCTTTCGTGCTATCCTCGCCTGGTTTGCTGCGCGAAAAGGAGAGACTATGAAAGCGTTGCTGCTGGCTCTTGCCAGCCTTGCCTTCGCCATCCCCTGCGGCGCGCAACCGCCGAAAACGGCCGCCGACACCGATCAGGCAAGCGATCGGATCAAACAGCTCATTGCGAAATACGCCGCAGCGGCTGACGGCGCGGACGTGGATCTCGCCTCCCAAGTGTGGGACAACTCGCCGGATGTTTCGTTCATCCATCCACTGGGCCATGAACACGGTTGGGAAGAGGTGAAGAACTTCTATCGGAACATCATGGGGGCGCCCTTCTCCGAAAGGAAGTTGACCGTCCGCGATGTCACCGTGCATGTGTACGGCAACTCCGCCTGGGCCGAATTCTACTGGCACTTCGAGGCCAAGTCAAGAAGCAACGGGTCTACAGTGGTCACCAACGGCAGGGAGACCCAGATCTACCGCAAGGTCGAGGCGGGCCGTTGGGTTCTCGTTCACGTTCATTATTCCGGCATGCCGGTAACCGCAGCACGCCGGGGCCTCTGAGTTCGGCGCACCCGCCGCACCCCGATTCAGCCCGCCGCTCCGCCATCTTCCTTCGCGTTGTACTCGCGCAGCTTGTTGTGCAGCGTCTTGAGGCTGATGCCCAGAATCTCCGCGGCGCGGGTCTTATTGTTGTTGGTATGTTCGAGCGTGCGCAGGATGAGCTCTTTCTCGGCTTCGCCCACGGTGGCGCCGATCGGAAAGTGGACCACGTCGCGATCCTCGGCGGCCGGCGCGCCGGGCGCCGTCGCAGCTGCCAACGGGCGGTTTTGCAGAAAGGCGGGCAGGTACTTCATCTCGACTGTGCCTTCGCCGGCCAGGATCACCGCCCGCTCCAGCACGTTGCGCAGCTCGCGCACGTTGCCCGGCCAATCGTGCCGCCCGAACGCTTCGAGCACCGTGGACGATAGATCGGTGACGCGGCATTCGTGCTTTAGGTTGAGGCTCGAGATCAACGCCTCCGCCAGCGCCGGAATGTCCTCCTTGCGCGTGCGCAGGGGCGGTAAGTGGACGTGGAAGACGTTCAGGCGGTAGAACAGGTCCTGCCGCAATTGCCCATCGCGCACCGCATCCGCGGGAGCTTTGTTGGTGGCCGCCACCACCCGCACATCCACCTCGAATTCAGTCTTGCTGCCCAGCCGTCTCACTTTGGAATCTTCCAGAATGCGCAGCAGCTTGGCCTGCGTGGCCAGCGGCATTTCGCCGATCTCATCCAGCAGCAGGGTGCCGTTCTGCGCCACCTCGAAGCAGCCGGCGCGCCGCTCGGAGGCGCCGGTGAAGGCGCCTTTCTCATGGCCGAACAGTTCGCTTTCCATCAGCGTTTCCGGCAGCGCCGCGCAGTTGATCGCCACGAACGGTCCGTGGCGCGTGCTGAGCGCGTGCAGCGAGCGCGCCACCAGCTCCTTGCCGGTGCCGCTTTCCCCGGTGATCAGCACGCATGCCCGGCTGGGGCCCGCCTGTTGCAGCAACGCGAAAATTTCCTGCATCTTGGGCGACGTCCCCACCAGGTCGCCCACCGCGCCCTTGTAACCGAGGTTCCGTTCCATGGCTCGGTTTTCGGCGCGTAGCGCGGCGTGGCTACCGGCGCGGCGGATCAGAATTTCCAGCGGCCCCGGCTGGATCGGCTTCTCCAGGAACCAGTACGCGCCCAGCTCATGCACCGTCTTCACCGCGGTTTCGATGTTGCCGTACGCGGTCAGCACGATGGCCGGCGGCATTTCGCCGGCGTCCCGCAGCCGCGCCAAAAAGCCGAAGCCATCCAGGCCGGGCATGTTCAGGTCCGTCAGAATCACGTCGGCGTGGAAGGTGGCCAGTTTGTGCAGCGCTTCCTCGCCCTCGGCCGCCGTTTCCGCCGTCATGCCCCAGGCGGAAACCATCCCCGCCAGGCCGCTGCGCTGGCTGGCTTCGTCGTCCACAATCAGCACTTTGATCGGAGGGTGCAAAGAGGTGTCCTTAATCGTGGCGCAGGCTGTCAGCCTGCTGAGCCGAGAGTCGTCTCGGCTTTCTTTCTAATCCCATTCTACTTCGCAACCAACCGTGGGACGGACGCCCGCGGCTGCGCCTCCGCGCAGCAGCGAGTGTGCGCGCTAAAATGAGGACAAGCCGTGAAAATCATGCTGCGTCGAATCGTGCCGCTGTTTGCCCTGTGCGTTCTGCTGCCGCTGGCGGCCATCCCCCAGCAAGCCACACCCGAACAGCCTAAGGCGCCACCGCCGGAGACGCCGCCCGCCGCGCGATTCACGGTCCAGGCCAACGAGGTCATCCTCCCCGTCACCGTCACCGACGAGAAGGGCCGCTTCGTATCGAATCTCGAAGCCAAGGATTTCCAGGTGCTCGACGAAGGCAAGCAGCAGCGCCTCACTTATTTCAGCCACAATTCCAAGCAGCCCATCGTGGTCGGCTTCCTGGTGGATCTGAGCAATTCCAGCCGGATCTACTGGAATATCTTTCAGGACGCCACTATGGATCTGGTTTGGAACCTGCTGCCCGTCGAAGATAAGCGCTTCAGCGGATATCTGATCACTTTCGCCAACGACGCCGAAGTGGCCGTCAACACCACCCAGGATGCCGATAAGATCACCGACGTGCTGCGCAAATCCAGGCCCGGCGGCGCGGCCGCCTTCTACGATGCCATTTATATGGCGTGTACCAGCCGCACGCTGGTGCACGGCGAGCCTTACGAACCGCGCCGCATCCTGATCGTGATTGGCGATGGGCACGACACCGCCAGCAAAAAGATCAGCTTCGAACAGGTGGTGGAGCTGGCCAAGCGCAGCCTGGTGACCATCTATGCCATCAGCACCCAGTCGTTCGGCTTCAGCAACAGATCCGAGGACGAGTTGGAAAAGCTTACCAACGAGACTGGCGGCCACGTCGAGTACCCGTTGAACAAGGACCTGTACAAAGACGTCTCCGGGTACATTTCAGTGCCTAAGGATGCCGGCAACTACGTCTACGAAGCCGGCACCGGCGGTTACGCGGCGGAAATTTCGGGTGCGATTACCAGCGCCATCGTGGGCATTACCGGCGATATCACCTCGCAATATATCCTGCGCTACGTGCCCGAGAATTCCCCGGACGCCAAGACCAAAACCTACCATCACATCAAGGTGCTGATCCCGTCCGTGCCCGGCGTGGTGATTCGCGCCCGCGA
>DASWZP010000221.1:0-17214 GCA_036404395.1 Bryobacteraceae bacterium
CGCTCTCCCGTGAAAGAGATTGACGTCGCCCAGGAACTGGTAGACGAATGCGCTGGCGGGGTTGTCATAGACCTCGGCCGGCGTGCCCATCTGCACGATCTTGCCGTGATCCATGATGGCGACGCGGTCGGCGACTTCGAGCGCCTCCTCCTGATCGTGAGTGACAAAGACGCTGGCGATGTGCAGATCGTCGTGCAGGCGCCGCAGCCAGCGGCGGAGTTCCTTGCGCACCTTGGCATCCAGCGCGCCGAACGGTTCGTCGAGCAGCAGCACGCGCGGCTCGACGGCGAGGGCGCGGGCGAGCGCAACGCGCTGCCGCTGCCCGCCGGACAACTGGTTCGGATAACGGTCGCCCAGCCAGTCGAGCTGAATCAGATCGAGCAGCTTGCGCACCCGCTCACGGATTTCCTGCTCCGGCGGACGCGTGGCGCGGGGGCGCAGGCGCAGCCCGAAGGCCACGTTTTCGGCGACGGTAAGATGGCGGAACAGGGCGTAATGCTGGAAGACGAAACCGACCTGACGTTCGCGGGCGGTGGAGTTGGTGGCGTCCTCGTCATTGAGGTGGATGGAGCCGCTGTCGGGGATTTCGAGGCCGGCGATGATGCGCAGCAGCGTGGTTTTTCCCGAACCCGATGGCCCGAGCAGCGCCACCAGCTCGCCCTTTTCGATGCGCAGGCTGACATCCTGTAACGCTTCGAACGCGCCGTAGGATTTGCGGATGTGGCTGACTTCGATGCTCATTCTGCCCCTTCCTTGATCGACCCTTTCGGAACCGCCCCCGAGGTGCGCGCCCCAGCGGGCCGGGCGTGCCCGGCCCCTACGAGTGTTTTGTAGGGGCGAGGCATGCCTCGCCCGCGGGTCGCGCGGCGAAGCGCTACCGTCATTTCGAATTGCCTTCCCTGGTCTTCCATTCGAGAAACTTCTTGAGCGTCAGGGTGATGACCGCGATCACGCTGAGCAGAGACGCCACGGCGAAGGCGCCGGAATAATTGTACTCGTTATACAGGATCTCGACGTGCAGCGGCAGCGTATTGGTCTGGCCGCGTATGTGTCCGGACACCACCGATACCGCGCCGAACTCGCCCAGCGCGCGAGCCGTACACAGCACCACGCCGTAGAGCAGGCCCCACCTGATATTGGGAAGCGTGATCTTGAAAAACATCTGCCAGCCGCTGGCGCCCAAAGCGAGCGCGGCTTCTTCCTCGTCGCTGCCCTGCGACTGCATCAGCGGGATCAGCTCGCGCGCGACGAATGGAAAAGTGACGAAGGTGGTGGCGAGGATGATGCCCGGCACGGCGAAGATGATGCGGATATCGTGATCCACCAGCCACGAGCCGAACCATCCCTGGGCGCCGAAGATGAGCACGAAGATCAAGCCGGAGACCACCGGCGAAACGGCGAAAGGAATGTCGATCAACGTCACCAGAACGCTTTTGCCCTTGAACTGGAACTTGGCGATGGTCCAGGCCGCAGCCACGCCGAAAACCAGGTTGAGCGGAACCGAGACGCCGGCAGCCAGTAGCGACAGGCGGATGGCGGAGAGGGTATCCGGCTCGCGAATGGCGGCCAGATACGTGGGCAGGCCTTTGGCGAACGCTTGCACGAAGACGGCAATCAGCGGCAGCACGATGAACACGCCCAACGCCAGCAGGGCCAGCAGCGTGAGCCCCCAGCGCACCAGCGGCGGATCGCGCCGGATGTTGCGCGGGATGGCGGAAGTTCGTTTCTGCGGAAGCTCTAATGCCACGGTCGCCATCGCATCAACCCATCGTCATGAATTTGCGGGTGCGCCTTTCGAGCGCGTTGATCGCCAGCAGCAGTAGAAACGAAGCCGTGAGCATCACCGCCGCAATCGCGGTGGCCCCGGCGTAATCGTATTGTTCGAGCTTGGTAACGATCAGCAGCGGGGTGATTTCGGTTTTCATCGGCATGTTGCCGGCGATGAAGATGACCGATCCGTATTCGCCCAAGGCGCGGGCGAAGGCCAGCGCGAAACCGGTGAGCAGCGCCGGCCGCACAATGGGGAAGATCACCAGGCGGAATACCTGCCAGCGGTTGGCGCCCAGGCTGGCAGCGGCCTCTTCGAGCTCCGCGTCCGCGTCCGCCAGTACCGGCTGCACGGCGCGCACCACGAACGGCAGCCCGATGAAGGTGAGCGCCACCACCACGCCCAACGGAGTGAAGGCCACCTTGATGCCGAGCGGCGCCAGGTAACGGCCCAGCCAGCCGTTTTCCGTGTAGAGGCTGGTGAGCGCGATGCCGGCCACCGCGGTGGGCAGCGCGAAGGGAAGGTCCACCAAGGCATCGGCCAGGGCCTTGCCGGGAAACTGATAGCGCACCAGCACCCACGCCACGAGGAATCCAACCGCCACGCTGATCATGCCGGCCACCAGGGACGCGCCGAAGCTCAACCGGTAGGAGGCCACCACTTCGGGTGACGTGACCACTTGCCAAAGATGCGACCAGGTGGAGGTGACCGACTTGAGGAACACCGCGCTCAGGGGAATCAGCACGATCAGGCTCAGGTAGAGGATCGTGTAGCTGAACGCGGGCCAGAAGCCCGGCAGGATGCTCGGCTTTTTAAACGGCATCGACATCTATGTGCGCCCGCCCCCCCACTGGAAGATCAATTCGAGCCGCGGACAAACCTCTGGTCCTCATTCGTGTTCATCCGTGTTCATTCGTGGCCCTCATTTTGTGGCTCCGAACTGCGCCCGCAAGCGGGCGTTGGCAAGCTAAAGCGTACCCTACCGCAAATATATCTGGTCGAACACGCCACCATCGCTGAAGTGGCGCTTTTGCGCTTTCTGCCAGCCGCTGAAGACTTCGTCGATAGTAAAAAGCTGCACCTTGGCAAAGCGGCTGGCATACTTGGCGGCAACCTCTGGCGAACGCGGCCGGTAGTAATGGCGCGCGCCGATTTCCTGGCCCTCGGCTGTGTACAGGAATTCGAGATATGCCTTGGCCACCTGCGTGGTTCCATGTTTGGCGGCGACCCGGTCGACCACCGAAACCGGCGGCTCGGCCAGAATGCTGAGGGAAGGCGTGACCACTTCCACCTTATCCTTGCCGAGCTCGTCCAAGGCCAGAAACGCCTCGTTCTCCCAATCCAGCAGCACGTCGCCGATGCCGCGCTGCGCGAACGTAGTGGTGGAACCGCGCGCGCCGGAATCGAGCACCGGAACGTTCTTGTAAAGGCGGGTCACGAACTCCTGCGCCTTCTTGTCGTCGCCGTTGTTCTTCTTGAGCGCATAGCCCCAGGCCGCCAGGTAGGCCCACCGCGCGCCTCCGGAGCTCTTCGGGTTGGGCGCGATCACCGACACGCCCGGCCGCACCAGGTCGTCCCAATCCTTGATGTGCTTGGGATTGCCGTGGCGAACCAGAAAAACGATGGTGGACGTGTACGGGGTGCTGTTGTTGGGCAGGCGCGTCTGCCAGTTGGCCGGCAGCAGGTGCGCGTGTTCGGCAATCGAATCGATATCGTAGGCCAGCCCCAGGGTGACGACATCGGCCTGCAAGCCGTCGATGACCGACCGCGCCTGCTTGCTGGAGCCGCCGTGCGACTGGCTGATCTCGACATCCACGCCGGTCTTGGCCTTCCACTGTTTGGCGAATGCGGCGTTAATGTCCTGGTAAAGCTCTCGCGTCGGATCGTAGGAAACGTTGAGCAGTTTCACTGGCCCCGCGAACAGCGCGGAGACGGCGAGGAGTGCCGCCGCGACGCGTTTGAAAAGAGTGGTCGGCTTCATTGGCAGATTGCCCGTTTCAGTTCGTCAGATGAAATTGATCTGGAACCGCAGGATGATTGTCCTTTCCGGCAGCTTGTTCGAGTTCAGTGCGCCGCCGCCGAAGTCGGTCTTTCCATAGTCGGCGGCGACTTTGAACAGCCGGTTCAAATAGCAGTTCACGCCGCCCACCCACTCATGCAAGTGACGCGGCGAAGTGGTGTCGCTCGCCAAACCGTAATTGTAAATACCCTTCTCGGCCTCCCAGTCGCCCACACGGGCGGCCACTTCCCAGGCTCCCCAGCCGCCATGCAACGGATCGAAGGATTTCCTGGGCGTGGGGCTGGTGTAACTCTTTTTCTCTCCGGTGAGGATGTAAGACACTTCCAACTGGTAAGCGCGGAAGGCGATTTCGCGGCGCACGCCGCTCTTCTGAAAGCCTTCCTCGTTGAGCGCGTATTCGGTCAGCAGGCCGAACGGCCCGAGGTAGTAATAGCCTTGCGGATCGAGGCGGGTCCGGTGGCCGGCCGCGGTGACGCCGGAGGCGAAGGTGAAGAAGGTCTGCTGCCCGAATGTCTTGAAGGCCGGCAGGGCTTCGCCATCGGTATTGCCGCCCGAGGCGCCGAAGCCGATGCCCAGCCCGCTGAGCGCGTTTTCGTCCGGCAGGAACGGAGTCAGAAAAATGCGCGCGGAGTAATCGCGGTGGTCGCTGACGGCTAAATCGGTGCCGATCGAGGCATCCGGCACGCCGTTGAAGACGCCCACGGCATAGTTCGCCCGCCTCTTGAAAAGGTCGGCCGAGAGCTGGTACCCGATGTCGCGCTGCGGACCGAGGTCCGATGGCAGGCCGCGCTCGTTGAAGGTGGTGTCATCGTCGGATTGCAGACGTTCCAAGCCGACCGGCGGCTTGAATTTGCCGACGCGCAGGTTGGCCCAGGGAAGATAGTTGAGCTGAGCGTAGGCGTCGTAAATGGCGGTAGTGCCCTGGCCGAAATCGGGGCGGAACATAAAGTCGATGTAATGGTAGATGGTGCCGGAAAAAGTGGGCCGTACGCGGCGTGCAACCAGCGTATCGATGTCGGACCCGGCGCCGGTGCCGAGGTAAGTGCGGTTGTCCAACTGCAAGTCGGCGCCGATTTTGAGCAGATAATTGCCTTTAGGCGACCGGATGGTGAAGCCGCTGGTATCGGCGGTGACGGTGGCCTCGGTTTTCGCCTTCTCCGCGGCCGCCTCGTCGGCCAGCTCCTGCTTTCGCTGGGCCACTTTCGCCGCTTGATCGAGCTCGTCGACTTTCTGCTGAAGTTGCTCCAACTTCTGGTCGGTTGTTTGCGCGGCTGGTTGCTGGTCTGGGGACTGCGCCCATGCCGCCACGGGCAAGATTGCCAACGCCAGGGCGGACGCCAGCGCGCCGCGCGCGACAGGGGAAGGGGAGAATGCTCGCGCCACGCGGGCCCTCGCGCGAGCTTCGGTGAACCGGCGGTGAATCATGTTGAACAATCGCTCCTCAAGAGATGAACTGGATGAGCACTACAAGACTATACCAGTTAAGTAGACATTATGCTTCGCAGAGCGGCTTGTTGTCAATAAAATCCATGTAATGATAACTATAGCATATTAGTGTATGCCTATCGTGAAAGATGTAAATGCAGACATTGCAACGGCTTCGGAGTGGGCGGGGAGGCTTAAGCACGTCCCACCCGGTTATGATGGACCCATGAAACGAATCCGATGCCTTGCGCTGGCGGCTCTCTCGGCATGCACACTGTTTGCGCAGTTGCCGGCGGATCTGGAGAAGAAGCTCGACGAAAAGATCTCGTCCACGCTCAAGCTGGCCGGCGCTCCGAGCGTTTCGGTGGCCGTGGTCAAGGATGGCAAATTGGTTTACGCCAAGGCATTCGGCACGGCGGATCTGGCGGCGGGACGGCCGGCGAACCTCCAGACACGCTATGCGGTGGGGTCGATCTCCAAGCAGTTCACCGCCGCCGCGCTGCTGATGCTGGAGGAGCAGGGCAAGCTCTCGCTGGACGATCGCGTCTCGAAGTATTTCCCGGATCTCACGCGGGCGGGCGAAGTCACCATCCGCCAACTGCTGTCGCACACCTCCGGCTACGAAGATTACGCGCCGCAGGATTACATCATCCCGGAGTGGACGCGCCCCACCACGCCGCAAGCGGTGGTGGAGCACTGGGCCAGGAAGCCGCTCGATTTCGACCCCGGGACGAAATGGCAGTACAGCAACACGAATTTCGTTTTGGCCGCCCAGATCTTCGAAAAGGTCTCCGGCCGTTCGCTGGTGGAATTCCTGCGTGAGAAGATTTTCGCGCCGCTCGACATGCAATCGGCTTCCGATTGGCCGCCGGGCCAGCCTGCCGATGCCACCGCCTACACGCGCTACGCGGTCGGCCCGCCGCGGCCAACCCAGCGCGAAGCCGCCGGCTGGTATTACGGCGCCGGCGAGCTGGCGATGACGCCGGCGGACCTGGCGAAGTGGGACATTGCGTTCCTCGGCCGCAAGATTCTCTCCGCGCGCTCATGGGACGAGCTTGAGCGCGAGGTGAAGCTCGCCAACGGCGACTCCACGCACTATGCGCTCGGTCTGGCTCTGGGCGAGATCAATAACATGCCGGTGTTTGACCACGGCGGAGAAGTCTCCGGATTCATCTCTTCTAATACCGTCTTTCCGACGCGCCAGGGAGCCGTAGTGGTGCTCTCCAACCAGGACGTCGTCAATATGGTGGGACCCCTCTCGCGGCAGATTGCCACACTGGTTTTCGCGCCCGAGCGGAAGGAGTTTTCGGCCGCCGACACCGCCCAGGTGCGGGCCATTCTGGCGGCATTGCAAAAGGGCAGAATCGACCGCGCGCTGTTCACCGAAAACGCCAGCGGTTATTTCAGTGAGGCCGCGCTGCGCGATTGCAAGATGTCGCTCGGCGCGCTGGGGAAGCTGCAATCGGTGACGGCGGTTTCCGAGGGGCTGCGCGGCGGCATGGTCCACCGCGGCTATCGCGCCCAGTTCACCAGGAAGACGGTGTCACTGAATATCTACCTGCTCGCCGACGGCAAGTACGAGCAGTTTCTGGTGGAGGATCAGTTATAGGGGGCTTGGCTGGATCGCGCCGGGAGGCTCGCCACCGCCAAGGACAACGCCCGGTCTCAGAAAGATGCGTAGCAGCGCGACTTCGAGAGCAAGGCTAGATAGGATCACAAGTGGCCAAAAGAAGGTTCCGGTCAGCCAAAGCGGGAAGAATACATCAGTCGGCCCGACGAGATTAAGCGCGTGGACGCCGAGCGCGACTATCGCTGCCCCGGCTTGAACGCGGCGCTCATTCAAAAGGGCCAGAATGATGAGCAACACGGTGAGCAGGTAGAACAGGACGAGCGCTAAGGAGCCAGCGACCCCGAGGGTAATCTCGTTTCCGAAAAGACTGGTGGCCGCCCAGCTTCCCAAGGTAAAGCTTGCGGCGGCGCCGACCGCCAGGAATCCCAAAAGCCGATTCTCAAGGATGTAATGCTTCACTCGCGGCCAGCGGACGAGGCTAGCCAGGCCAAGCACGAGGCCCGATGCGTATGTAGCGGGCGACACCGAAGCCAGCCCCGGCCCGGCATTCTGGGCAGACGCGGGTCCAACAGCGCTCGCGCAAATCAACAAGGCCGCGGCGATCATCCAGCCAAGAACTCCCCGAGCCACTCGCGGGTCTGCGGCGAGGCTCCTGGTAATCCAGATCAGAAACCAAAAGCATAAGCTCGGGCACAGCAGGGATAGTATGTACAACGCCCCTGCGGCTGGCGAGCCAGGTTGGTCGATCGCCTCGCTAAGAAAAAGCAACAGCCACACCGCAAGGACGCAGGTAGCGGCACCGACGACGAAGCGGCGCACGGATGTTATTCCTCCGAGCGCTCATTCTACCTCGGCGTGCTTGTTGAAAAGCCCGGCGGTCAGCCCGTTAGGTCGCTGAGGAGCGTGCACTGGCCCCAAGGCTCTCGGCCATTTCCAGCAGCTTGGTGACGGTGTTCCAGTTTCGGCCGGTTCCGGGAATGGCTAGCGTGCGTTCGACCAGCGGCCAGGACAGCTTCGAACGGCCCATTCCATTCGGGAAATACGCGTAGAGCTCGCGGCCGTCGAGGTATAGCTCCTCGGGATCGGTCTTGATGGCGAGAAGCTTGGTTCGCACTTCGGCGCTGGGCTGGCGGGCGAGGAAGGTAACCAGAAGCTTACTGGGCTCGATGCCGGAGCGCGACGCGAAGGGGTTTCTCGCAATCACGTCCCGCAGTTCGGAAGCGGTGCGGAGGATGACGTCGGGGCGGAAACCGAACTTGCGTTCGATGGCCTGTTCGATGCGGCCGGCCAGTGGAGCGAGATCGCGATCCGCAGTTTCGAAGACGACGTTGCCGCTCTGCACGTATGTTTGCGCGTTGCGCAGTTTGAGCGATGCGCAGAGTTCGCGCAGCACGTCCATTTTGATCTTACCGTGGCCGCCAACATTGACGCCACGCAGCATGGAAATGACGACAGGCATCTTCGCACGCGCCTACATCTTGGGCGCGTAATAACCAGCGCGCGCGCGTACGATCAGGTCCTTGCGGCCTTTCACGCGCAGGTTGACGGCGTGCCACTGCCCGTCGGTGAGCAGCGGCTCCGGGCGGTACAGCAGGTTGTACTGGTGGCGCAACTCGTTGGCGATGTTTTCAAACGATTGCGCCATGTCCTCCACCTGGAAGGGGAAGAACGCGCGCCCGCCGGTTTCCGAGGTGAAATACTTCAGCACCTTGTCGCCCTCGGTGTCGGCGCGGGAGCTGTTGGTGGAGATGGCGTAAATCACTACATCGGCCTTCTGCGCCATTTCGAGGGCCTGGTCGCGCGTGTAGTCGCTCTGGTTGTCGTCGCCATCGCTGACGATGACGATGGCGCGGCGGAACTTGGTGCGCGGCTGATCGAGCGCCAGCTTGTCGCGGCAGGCATAGAAAATGGCGTCGTAGAGCGCCGTGCCGCCGCCCGGCCGCAGACCGCGGATGCCGGCTTCGAGCAACTGCGGATCGTCGATCAGGTCCGTCACCAGCTCCGCCCGCGTATCGAATCGCACCAGGATGGCCTTGTCGACGCGCGCCCGCATCACCGTCCGCAGGAATTCGGCGGCTGCGTCCTGCTCGAAACGGAAGCGGTCGCGGACGCTGTTGCTGGTATCGATGAGGATGCCGAGCCGCAGTGGCAGGTCGCTTTCCGCGGTGAACTCCGCAATGGTTTGCGGCTTCTTGCCTTCGACGACTTCGAAGTCCTCGCGGGCCAGATCGGTCACGAACCGGCCCTTCTTGTCGGTTACCGTGAACAGCATGTTCACGCGCGTGACGTCCACCGAAATGCGCGCCGGCTCATCGGCCTGTTGGACGGGCGGCGGAGCCGTCTTCTGCTGGCCGGACGCAAGCGCGGCGGCGAGCGCACCCAGAGCCGCTAACAAGACCCAACGCTTCATGACGCCTCAATTATAGCGTGGGGCCGGTGCACATCCTGCGCCTTGACATCCCGGGCGCGCCCCGGCCTACTGAAAGATATGCCTCTGGTCAATGTCGCCCGCGTCGCGGACCTGCCGCCCGGCGAGGTGATGGAAGTCCTGGTGGGAGAGCAGCCGTACGCCGTTTGCAATTTCGAAGGCGCCATCTACGCTCTCAACGGCGTCTGCATTCACCACGGCGGTCCGCTCGGGCAAGGGCGGCTCGACGGCGCACACCTGGCCTGCCCGTACCACCTCTGGGAGTTCGATTGCCGCACCGGCGAGTATGATCGCGATCCCGCGCGCCGCGTCGCCACCTATCCGGTGCGGATTGAGGACGGGCAAATCCTCATCGAGGTGCCATAAATGCCGGAGCTGCCTGAGGTCGAAACCGTGGTGCGGTCGATTGCGCCGCTGGTGGGCCGCCGCATCGTGAGCGCCGAATTCCGTGCGGCGCGGATTCTGCGCGGCGGCGATCCCGAGCGCATGGCGGCGCGTCTCGCCGGCCGCCGCATCGCGGCCATCCGGCGTTACGGCAAGTTCATCCTGGTGACGCTCTCCGGCGGCGGTTACCTGCTGCTGCACCTCGGCATGACGGGCCGCCTGCTGCTCGGCGGTGCGCCGGGCAAACACACCCACGCCATCTTCACGCTCGATCGCGGCGTGCTTCAGTTCGACGACAGCCGTCAGTTCGGCTCGATTGAGGTGCACGAAGAGTTCCCCCCTCGCGTGGCGCGCCTCGGCCCTGAGCCGCTCGAGATCGCCGCTCAGGACTTCGCCCGCGCCCTCCGCCGCCGCCGCACCCGCGTCAAGGCGCTGCTGCTGGACCAGACCTTCGTCCGCGGCGTGGGAAACATCTACGCCGATGAAGCCCTCTTCCGCGCCGGGATTCACCCCATGGCGATTACCGCCCGGCTGCGACAGGATCGCGCCCTCCGCCTGCACCAGGCCCTCGCCGAAGTGCTCACCGAGGCCATCGCCGCCGGCGGCTCCTCGATTTCCGATTATGTGGATGCCGAGGGGCGCCGGGGCTTTTTCCAGGTCAGTCACCGCGTGTATCAACGTACCGGCGAAGCCTGCGTAAATTGCGGCACCGCCGTCCGGCGCGTGCTGGTCGCCCAGCGATCCTCGCACTTTTGCCCGCGTTGCCAGAAACGGTGAACCAGGTAGGACAGACCATCGGTCTTCGTGGTCTGTCGTGCCCGCTGGAGCGAGCCCATCCCAACAGACGACAAAAACCGATCGTCCGTCCTACCTCCTTGTAACCCGTTGCCGGGGCGTCGCGTCGTTAGTGATGCATACGATTCGCCATCTTGCGTATGATTAAGGATTGACGATTTCCCGCGGCTTTCCGCCCCCTCGCCGGGGCGTGCGCGGATTCTGCGAAGTTGAAGGAGATTTCACACGTGAAACGCATCTTCCGTTACCTACCGCTGTTCCTCTTGCCGGTGTTTTTCCTCCCACTTGCCCACGCCCAGTACGGGTTCGACGTCGGGATTGGCTTCGGAGCCATGCAGGACAAAGCAGCCGGGACCGGCCTCGATTACAACAACAACCTTGCCGCGTGCGCAGTCGGCTCGACAGACCCCACCTGCGTGGCCACCAGCAGCCTCAGCGGACTGAGCATGGGCATTAGCGGCAATGTCATGGCCTGGAAACATTTCGGGATCGGCGGCGAGGTCAATTTTCAGCCTGGCAAACAGAATTACCTCGAGCTCCCAGCGAGTGTCGGAACCAACTTCCAATCGCGCATGATCCTGTATGACTTCGATGGAATCTACCAGCCGGTGCGGACCAAGAAGGTTGCCTTTCAGATTGCCGGCGGCGTCGGCGGAGCCAGTCTCCGTTATTACGAAACCGGCGCGACCGGCAGCGCTATTGGCGCCTCGAATTATACCCAGTACTTTGGCAGCAACAATCACTTTCAGGTGCATGCCGGCGTGGGCGTTCAGTTCTACCTGACCGAGCACGTTTTCCTCCGCCCCCAGTTCGACATCCACTACGTTCCCAACCTGACGCAATACGGCAGCAACCTCATCACCTCGGAAACTATCTGGCTGGGCTACACCTTCGGCTCGCAGTAGCAAAACACGCCGCGGGAAGAAGAGTCGAGACGACTCTCCGAACTCCTGACGCGGCGCAATTTGAGTTGAGCCAGGTGGGCGCGGTCAGAGGTAGGACAGACGATCGGTTTTTGTCGTCTGTCAAGCGGCGTGCCCTTGCCGAGACGCGACAGACGACAAAAACTGATCGTCTGTCCTACCTGGCTTTCCGCAGCGCGCGGAAAACTACGCTATTCGTGCACTGCGGGCGCCGGTTCCCCGGTCAAATCCTCGACCGCAACCGGGGGATTGTAGTACAGCAGCCGCTGGCAGCTTTCGCAGGAGAGGATCTGGTTGTCCTTCTTGACGTCCTGGAAGTATTGCAACCGCAGCGCAATTTGGCACGCCGAGCAGCGGCCATCCACCACTTCAGCCATGGCGATTCCCTTGCGCGCTTTGCGCGCCCGCTCGTACCGCTGAACCGTGGTGGCGGTCATTTGGGGAACCATGGCGGCGCGCTCCTGCTGCAGTTCGGCTGCGGCTTTCCGGTCCGCCGCCGTGCGGTCTCTGGCGCTGTTCTTTTCCGTCTCCACTTGCAGCTTCTCGGTCCGCAGCGCGGCCTCGGCGGCCTTCACGTTGCGGTCCAACGGTTCGGATTCGCCCATCAAATCCAGAATCCGGTCCTCCAGCTTGCGAATTTCCTTCTGGCAGAACTCGATTTCGCTCTGAAAGGCGCGGTACTGCTCGTTGGTCTTGGCCTCCACCATCTGCCCTTTGAGTTTCGAAATCTTCTGCTCCCACACCTGGATATCGCCTTCGCTCTGCTTCCGCTCCTTCTGGTTGGCGGTGAGAGCGGCGCGGTCGGCTTCGAGCTTGCGCTCATGCGATACCAGTTTCTTTTCGATAACGGAAATGTGGACGGGTAAAGCCGCGATCTCGCGCTGCAGGTTCACTAGAAGATTGTCAATCTCTTGCAGGCGGATCGCCAGCTTCAGGTCTGCGAGCATGGCTTATCGCAGTGTAACATGCGGCTTCCAGCGTCCGAAGTTCCGGAATGCGGAGCGTGCGCGCCAGCACATAAAATACTCCCGCACCGAGCGGAATGGAAACGCCCAGATCCGCCAGGTGCGGCAGGCGATGCCCGTGCACACTAGCGTGAATCGCCACGCTCGACACCCGGCACACCCCGCCCATCGCTGCCGCCGCCAGCGTGATTTTTGCCGCGCTCATCGCCAGGCGGCGGCCCTCCAGTCCTTTGATGCGCGGGCGTAGCGCGATGGCCAGCGCGGCCGCGCCGGCCAGCGCAACCACGGAAGTGGCCAGCGCCAGCCCCGCGTGACCCATCCGCATCCCTCGCGCCAGGCCGGCTGCCAGCGGCAGATTCAAGCCGATCGAGGCCAGGCTTACCGCCATCGGCGTCCACGCGTCGTCCAGCGCGTAAAAAGCCGGCGCCAGAAGCTTGATCGCCGCGTAGCCGGCCAGCCCCACGCTGTAGCACGCCAGCGCCACCGCGGTCTGGTGCGTGTCCCACGCTCCGAAACGGCCTCCCTGGTACACCGCGCCGATCATGCTTTCGCCCAGTACCGCCAGCCCCACCGACGACGGAATGGTGAGCAGCAGCGCCATCCGCAACGAAACCGCCAGCGTGGCGCGAAACTCGTCCACGCGCCCCAGCGCCGCGCTGCGCGAAATGGCCGGCAGCGTGGCGCTGGCCAAGGCCGCTCCGAACAGTCCCAGCGGAAATTGCAGGAACCGGAATGCGTACCCCAGCCAGCTCACCGGCCCGTTCAGCGTGCGTCCGGCTGTATCGGTGAGGCCCGAAGCCAGATTCGCGTTCACCATCGCGTTGATCTGCACCGCCGCGTTGCCGATCAGCGCCGGCAGCATCAGCCGCGCGATCCGCCGCAGGCCCGGGTGCCGGAAATCGATGCGCGACCGGAACGAAATTCCGGCGAGCCTCAGGCTCGGCATCTGCCAACCCAATTGCAGCGCGCCGCCGATCACCACGCCGGCCGCCATCGAGACGATCATCCCCTGCGGCCAGCGCCTGCCTACCGTCAGCCCCAGCGTCAGCCCGCTCGCCACGGAGCCGATGTTGAAGAACGTGGAAGCCAGCGCCGGCACGCCAAACCGCCCGCGCGCGTTCAGAATCGCCATCGCTTCGGCCGCCAGCGCCACCAGCAGCAGGAAGGGAAACATGATGCGCGTGAGCAGTACGGTGAGCTCGAACTTGCCCGGCACGCGCGCAAATCCCGGCGCCAGCAGCCGCACCAACTGCGGGCTGAAGATCATGCCGAGCACGCAAACCGCGCCCGCAGCGAGCGTGAGCGCGGTCGCCACCACCCGCGCCAGTTCGGCCGCTTCGAGCGCAGTCCCGGTGGCGAGCGCTTCCGAGAAAGTGGGGACGAAGGCGGAGGATAGCGCCCCTTCGGCGAACAGGTTGCGCGTCAGGTTGGGAATGCGAAAGCCGGTCAGGAATGCGTCGTAGACCGCACCCGCCCCGAACAGCCGCGCCATCGCGGCTTCCCGCACCAGGCCGGTCAATCGGCTCAATAGAACCGCCGCCGAGACCACCCCCGCCGAACGCAGCAGGCCGTGCTCGCCCGCCGCCTCGCCGGGTTTCATTCCACGCGCCGGACTTCCACCTGGCGGTAAATTTCTTCGGTCTGGGCGAGCGAGGCGAAATTCATCCCCGGCAGCCGCGCCGATGCCGTGCCCGCCGCTACGCCCCAGCGCAGCGCTTCCGCCGGGTTTTGCCCGCGGCTCATCGACCAGGCGAAGACCGCCGTCAGCGCGTCGCCCGCGCCGATCGGGCTCACTGCGTCCACCCGCGGCGGCAGAGCTTCCACCAGTCCGATGCCAAATGCGCCGATCGCCCCGCGGCTGCCCAATGAGAGCACCACCGATTCCGGCCCCATGGCGCGGAGCTGCCCCGCCGCCTCGAGCGAATGCGAGCGCGTCAGGATGGTGCGCCCCAGCAGCCGCTCCGCTTCCGGCTGGTTCGGCGTTGCCACCGTGGGCCGCGCTTCTATGCCTTCCCGCAGCGAATCTCCGCCCGCGTTCAGCAGCGTCTTCACGTGCTTTTGCCGCGCCAGCGCGATCATCTTCGCGTAGAAGGACGAGGGAACGCCCGGCGGCGTGCTGCCGCACAGCATCAGCCAGTCCGCGCCATCCAGCGCCTGCCGCACCGCGCGTTCCACTTTCGCCACTTCCGCCCCCGTCAGCGCCGGCCCCACTTCGTTCAGGTTCACCGTCAGCCCCTGCTTATCGGTGATGGTGAGATTGGTGCGAATGGCGTTCTTCACCGGCACCTGTATGATCGGGTAGCCGCAGTCCTTGAGTAGCGCTTCGAGGCGCTTGCCCGTTGCGCCGCCCGAAATCAGCACCGCCTGCGTCTGGCCGCCGAACGAGTGGATCACGCTCGACGCGTTGAGTCCCCGCCCTCCGGCCGATTGCCGGATCGAATTGATGTAGGCGCGGTCTTCGAACGCCAGCCGGTCGACGCTGAGGATTCGATCGATGGCCGGATTGATAGTGAGAGTGACGATCAAAAACCTATTGTACGCGTGGCGCACGCATTCCTGCGTGCAGGGTCGAGATTCGTCTCGACCTTTCTTCGCCCCGGTGACTCCAGGACACGCCTGCGGGCGCGGTACAATCCTGGTTGATATGCCGTTCCCCATTCACCGCCTCCGGCGTCTGCGCGCCACTGAATCGCTGCGCGCGCTGGTCCGCGAAACACAGCTTCATCCGGGACAATTCATCCTTCCTTTGTTTGTCTGCCCGGGCGAGGGCGTTCGCCGCGAAATCGGCGCCATGCCGGGCAACTACCAGCTCTCGATCGATGAGCTGGTGAAGGAATGCGCCGAGGTCCACTCGCTCGGCGTGGGAGGCGTCATCCTGTTCGGCCTGCCGGAAGCCAAGGACGAACTGGCCTCCGGCGCCTATGACGACGCTGGGATCGTGCAGCGCGCCATCCGCGCCATCCGGCAAGAGATCCCCCGCCTGCTGGTGGTTACCGACGTCTGCAACTGCGAGTACACCAGCCACGGCCACTGCGGTTACATCAAGGATGGCGATGTCGATAACGACGTTACCCTCGATTGGCTGGCTAAGTCCGCCGTTTCGCACGCCCGCGCCGGCGCGGATGTGGTGGCGCCCTCCGATATGATGGATGGACGCGTGGCCGCCATCCGCCGCGCGCTCGACGCCGCCGGTTTCGAGAAGACTCCCATCCTCGCCTATGCCGCCAAGTTCGCTTCGGTGTTCTACGGCCCTTTTCGCGAGGCCGCCGATTCGGCGCCGCAATTCGGCGACCGGCGCAGCTATCAGATGGACCCGGCCAATGGCCGCGAGGCCATGCGCGAGATCGCGCTCGATCTCGAAGAGGGCGCCGACATCGTCATGGTGAAGCCGGCCTTGCCGTATCTCGACCTGATCGCCTTGGCCCGCCAGCGCTTCGATGTGCCAATCGCGGCTTATCAGGTGAGTGGAGAATATTCCATGATCGTGGCCGCGGCGCGCAACGGCTGGCTGGATCACGATCGCGCCATGATGGAATCGCTCACCTCCATCGCGCGCGCCGGCGCCGGCATCATTCTCACCTATTTCGCCAAACCCGCCGCGCGCCTGCTGGGCTGACCGGCTGCTCGATCCCGCGCCGGTGAGCAATACCGCTCATGAGCAATATCGCTCAGGTGGCCGCCCGCCAGCCCAGTGGTAGAATGTAGTGCGAATTCCGATGCCCGAACACGACCGTCCGCCAGCCGAGGTCCTTCTCGATCAGGGCCCGGCGTGCCAATGGATCGTGAATCAGGAGGGTGTGTTCGAGCAGATCTATGGCGACTCGATGCCGATACTCGGCAAGCCCGCTGGGGAAGTGGCCGGCCGGACCGCGGCCAGCGTACTGGAGCCAGAAGCCTTGCCAGTTTGGCAGGAACGATTTAGCCGCGCATTATCCGGCGAGTCCCTGACGCTGCGCGAACGGCGCGACGACCGGGTTTGGTGCATAGCGGTATTTCCGCTCCGCCTGAGAGCCGGCGCGGCTCACGCCGGCTGCATGGTGCGCGAGATTACCGAGTTCGTCAAGGCCGATCACGAGCTGCGCCACACCGTGTCGCGCGCGCTCAATGCGCAAGAGTCTGAGCGCAACAGGACTGCCCAGTTTCTGCACAACGTGGTGGGCCAGAACCTGGCCGCCTTGGGACTCCAGCTCGACCTGGTCCGCATGGACCTCGATGGCAGCCCAAGCGCTGTGAGCGGGCACTTGGCGGAGATACAGACGCTGCTCGAATCCGTCATGGAGCAGGTCCGCAACTTCAGCTATGAGCTCAACCCGTCCGCGGTGGAGCGTGTCGGCCTGCGTTCGGCGCTCGACCGGCTGGCCGTCCGCAAACGGGAGCATTTCCAAGGCGCCGTGCGCATCGACGTGGACGCCCCCGTGAGCTTCCAGACGAAAGTCGCCGTGGCGCTGTACGGGATCGCCGAAGAGGCAGTGGAAAACGCGGCGCACCATTCCGGTTGCTCTTTGATCGAAATCGCGGTACAGTCCACCGATCGCGGTGCCTCGATGGAAATTCGCGACAACGGGCGAGGTTTCGATCCGGCGGACCTGCAGGAAATGGGGAGAGGGTTGGGCCTGCTGAGCATGGAACACCATGCCGCCGAGGCCGGCCTGCGTCTGTCGATTACGAGCAGCCGCCAGTCCGGAACCATCGTGCGGGCGGCCGTGCCGGCGCCCGGAGGGGAACAGCCATGTTAGATATTGTCCTCGTCGATGACCACAAGCTGGTGCGCGATGGCATCAAGGGCATTCTCGAGCGGGGTAGCGAGTTCCGCGTGGTGGGCGAGGCCGAAAGCGGCGCCGACGCGGTGAATCTGTGCAAGAAGACCCAACCGCACATTGCCTTGATGGACATCGGCCTGCCCGGCATGAATGGCATCGAAGCCACCACCGAGTTG
>DASWZP010000222.1:0-35806 GCA_036404395.1 Bryobacteraceae bacterium
GATGGGCAGCCCGGCGCCGGTGCGGAATTGGCGGTTGTGGCCGAACCCGAAAGCGGAGCGGCTGGAGATGGCGCCGCGCGTCTTGAGCAGGTCCAGGTAATTGTCGAAGGCGATCCGGCCCAGCGCCACCACCACCCGCAGGCGATCGAGCAATTCCAGCTCGCGCTCCAGATACGGCCGGCAATTGCGAATCTCCTCCGGCGTGGGTTTGTTATCGGGCGGAGCACACCGCGCCGAGGCGGTGATATAGACGCTCCGCAGCCGCTGGCCGTCGTCGCGGGAGACGCTGGCGGGCTGCGAGGCGAGCCCGGTCTGGTACAAGGCACGGTAGAGCCAGTCTCCGGAACGGTCGCCGGTGAACATACGGCCGGTGCGATTGGCGCCGTGGGCGGCCGGTGCCAGCCCCAGGATGAGAATGCGCGCGGCCGGGTCGCCAAATGCGGGCACCGGTTTACCCCAGTACTCCTGATCGCGATAGGCGCGCCGTTTGATCTCCGCGATGTGGGCGCAGTGCGCCAGCAGGCGCGGGCAGCGCTGGCAATGCGCGATTTCATCCTGCAAGATGTCGAGCATAACGCGATGGCCTCGGGCGGCGTCTAAAGAAAAGGGACATTTGCGTCGAATATTGAGTTAGCGCCATTTGACCCATGCCACGCAAGCAAAAAGGCTTGACGAACCCCCGCCTGACAGCGGACAATCGAGATGTCCGGCTGCTCCGTCCGGATCATTTATTGCCCTGCTCTGGCGCTCTCAGTGTTCGTCCTTTCGCGCGCGGTTCTACTATGAGACTGTTACATTCATGTTCATACCGCAGGGTGATCGAAGCCGCATTTCTATTGTGCTTCATTTCCAGCCTGAGTCTTGCCACCACCAGCACCACTGCGACGACTCGGCCAAAGCGCCGAGCGCCGGCGCATCATGTCGCGGCAACCTCACATGCGGCCGGCGTGCGGCACGCGGTACCCCACCTGGCCGCAACTCCGGGCGCTCCCGTAATCGCCGGCGGCCCTTGGGATAGGCCGACTTTCGCGGATTCAACCGAAGGCGACCGGGTAGATGGGGAAGACTTGACGGTTCGCCGCGCGGCGGTGGAGGCGCTGGGTTCCTACAACGGCTCGGTGGTGGCACTGGATCCGACCTCCGGCCGGATTCTCACCATGGTGAACCAGAGGATCGCGCTCGGCGAAGGCTTCCAGCCGTGCTCTACCATTAAAGTCGCCGTGGCGCTGGCGGGCTTGAGCGAGAAAATCATACAGCCAAACGCCCGATACCGGCTCGGCGGCATGCGGATGGACCTGACTTACGCGTTGGCCCATTCCAACAACTACTATTTCGCCACCCTGGGCGAGAAGTTGGGCTTTGACAAGGTGACCTACTACGCGCACCTGTTCGGTTACGGCGAAAGGGCCGGCCTGAACATCTCGGGCGAGCAGCCCGGCTACTTCCCGCCGGCGCCTCCCAAGAACGGGGGCGTGGGGATGCTGACCAGCTTCGGCGAGGAAATCCGGCAGACGCCGCTGCAACTGGCGGCCCTGATGGCGGCGGTCTCCAATGGCGGCACTCTTTATTATTTGCAGTATCCGCAGACGGAGGCCGAAGTGCGCAGCTTCGTGCCGCGGGTGAAACGGCGGCTCGACATCGACGCTCTGATTCCCATGGTCAAACCGGGGATGCGCGGAGCGGTGGAGTTTGGCACCGCGCACCGGGCCAGAGAGGACGGTCCCATCGCCGGCAAGACCGGCACATGCAGCGAAACCCACACCCACCTGGGCTGGTTCGGCTCGTTCAATGAGATCGGCGGGAAAAAACTGGTGGTGGTGGTGCTGCTCACGGGCGGGCGTCCCGCGATAGGCCCGCTCGCTGCCGGCATCGCCGGCGATGTCTATAAGCTGCTGGGCGAAGCGAACTACTTCGCAACCAGGATCCCCATCACGCCGGCGAATCTGATAGCGAGCCAGATCTGCTGCTCACGGTAGTCGTGGCGAGCTAACTTTTCGCTCCCCAAAATAAGCGAACATAGAAGTTTATGCCAGAAAAGATGCGGCCGGCCCGTGGCCTGCCCTACGCCGCTGTTGCGCTCGTTCTCGGAACTGTTTTCTTCCAAGGCTGCACGGCCAACGGCGAGAGGAGCGGACCGGCCGGCGCGCCGCCACCACTGGTCAGCGTGATGGAAGTCCAGCCACGCTCGGTGGCCATCTTCTCCGATTTCGCCGCGCAAACCTACGCGCGCAACATGGTGGATGTGCGCAGCCGCGTGACGGGCTATGTGGACCGCTGGCTCTTCCAGCCGGGGGCGGAGGTGGCGGCCGGCGAGGTTCTATACGTGCTCGATCTGCGGCCGTTTGAAGCCGCGGTGGAGCAGGCGCGCGGCAACCTCGAACAGAGCGAAGCCGACCTCGATTTCGCGCGCAAGCAGGTTTCGCTCTTGCAGGCGCAGGCGAACCTGGCCTCCGCGGAGGCAAACCTGGTGAAGGCGCAGCAGGACGACGAGCGCCTGAAGCCGCTGGTCGCGGCCGACGCCGCCTCGCAGCAGGATCTCGACGCCGCGGTGGCCGCGTTGCGCGCCGCCGAAGAGACCGTGAAGGCGAACAAGGCCAACGTCGAACAGACGGCGCTCTCCACGCGAACCCAGATCGCTTCCACCGAGGGCCGCGTCGAATCGAACAAAGGCGCGTTGAAAACCGCCGAATTGAATCTCGAATACGGCACGATTCGCGCGCCCATCGGCGGCCGCATCGGCGATTCGCTGGTTCCGGTGGGCGGGCTGGTGACACCCACGGCGGCGCAACCGCTCTCGACCATCGTTCCGCTGGATCCCATCTGGGTCCGCTTCCAGGTGACCGAGTCGGAATACCTCGGTTGGGCCAAACGCGGGCAGAGATCGCCGGCCGGGGAACTGACGCTGATTCTCGCCGACGGTAGCGAGTTTCCCGCCAAGGGCCGCGTTACCGACACGCTCAACCAGGTGGACCCGAAGACCGGCACGCTGGAACTGCAAGCCAGCTTCCCCAATCCCCGGCACACCCTGCTGCCGGGGGAGTTCGGCCGCATACGCGTGCAGGTGGACGAACGCAAAGACGTCATCGTGATCCCGCAGAAGGCGGTTCAGCAGATCCAAAGCATGCAAACCGTGTACACGGTAGGCGCGGACAACAAGGCGCTGATGCGCCCGATCGTAACGGGCAATCGCACCGGCGAGCTCTGGATTGTCGAGCAGGGCCTCAAGCCCGGCGAACGCATCGTCGTGGAAGGGCTGTTGAAGGTACGGCCCGGCGCAGCCGTCGAGCCGCAGCCGTATGACGATCGGAAGCCGGGGAACTGAACCGTGGCGCGATTCTTTATCAATCATCCCGTCTTCGCGATGGTGATTGCCATCGTGATGGTGATCCTCGGCGCGGTGGCGATCCCGAGTCTGCCGGTGGCGGCGTATCCGGAAGTGGTGCCGCCGGTGGTGCAGATCACCACGAACTTTCTCGGCGGCAACGCGCAGGACCTCGAGAAAACCGTGGCGCAGCCCATCGAAGAGCAGCTGGTCGGTCTCGACGGCATGCTCTACTACCTTTCCACCAGCGCCAACGACGGCACGCTGAACATTCAGGTGACGTTCAAGCTGGGCACTAACCCGGATATCGCTACCGTGCAGACGCAGAACCGCGTGAGCATCGCCATGCCGCGGCTGCCTCCGGAAGTGCAGCAGCAGGGCGTGACCGTGAAGAAAGTGTCGAGCGCCTTCCTGCTGGCCATCAGCCTGGTTTCCAAGGGCAACAGCTACGATTCGCTGTTCCTCACCAACTATGCGCAAATCAACCTGGTGAACCAGATCGGCAATCTGGAGGGCGTGGGCGAATCGCGTTTGGGATCGAACCAGGTTTATTCGATGCGGGTTTGGGTGAACCCGGATAAAATGGCCGAGCTCGGCGTCACGGCGACCGACGTCAGCGACGCTATTAAGGCGCAGAACCGGCAGAATCCGGCCGGCGCCTTCGGACAACCGCCGGCTTCGCCAGGGACCGATTTCCAATATTCGGTAAACGCGCCCGGGCGCCTGGTGGACCCGCGCGAGTTCGAGCGAATCGTGCTGCGCGCCCATCCCGACGCTTCCCTGCTCCGTCTGGGCGACATCGGCCACGTGCAGCTCGGCGCGCAGACCTACACCGGCTTTAACCGCGTGGACGGCCGCGCCTCCGGCAACATGATCGTGTATCTTTCGCCGGGAGCGAACGCCGTGCAGACGGCGGCCCGCGTGCGCCGCTACCTGAACCAGATCAAGGCCGGTTTCCCCGCCGGCATGGATTACATCATCTCTTACGACTCCACCATGTTTGTGAACGCGGCCATCAAGGACGTGCTGATCACGCTGCTCGAGGCTATTGGGCTGGTGATTCTGGTGGTGTTCGTTTTCCTGCAAAGTTGGCGCGCCACGATGATTCCGCTGCTCACGGTTCCGGTGGCCGTGGTGGGCACCCTGGCGCTATTCCCGCTGCTGGGCTTCTCGATCAACATCACCAGCATGTTCGGCCTGGTCCTTTCGATCGGCATCGTGGTGGATGACGCGATCGTGGTGGTGGAAGCCGTGCAGCGCCACATCGACGAAGGCATGGCGCCGCGCGATGCCACCATCCAGGCGATGAAGGAAGTGCAGGCGCCGGTGACGGCCATCGCTTTCATCCTCGCCGCCGTATTCATCCCGGTGGCGTTTCTGGGCGGCATCAGCGGGCAGATCTACCGGCAATTCGCGCTCACCATCGCAACTTCGGTGCTGCTCTCGGCCTTCAACGCGCTCTCGCTGAGCCCGGCGCTGAGCGCCATGATCCTGCGGCCGAAGAGCCGGTCACGCGGACCGCTGACCGCCTTCTTCGGCTTATTCAACCGCGGTTTCGGCTGGGTCACGGGCCGCTATCTGGCCGGTGTCAGCACGCTGATCCGAAGGTCCGCGCTGGCGCTGATCGGGCTGTTCTGTATCTGGTTCGCGGCCGGCGTTATCTTCCACCGGATGCCCAACGGCTTCCTGCCGGATGAGGACCAGGGCGCCATCTTCATTTCCATCCGCCTTCCGGACAGCGCGTCAGTGCCGCGCGCCGACGCGGCCACGCGCAAGATCGAAAACATCGTCAGCCGGATTCCGGGCGTGGCCGGCACGCTGACCCTGGGCGGACTGGACATTGCGACGCGCACCAACAATTCCAATGTCGCCACCATCATTGCGAGGCTGACGCCCTGGGACGAACGGCGCGATAAGAATGTCCAATTGCAGTCGATTCTGGCGAACATGCAGAAAGAGTTCGCCAAGGTACCGGAGGCCGTGACCTTCGCCTTCGGCCTGCCGCCGATCTTGGGCCTTAGCGCCACCGGCGGCTTCCAGTACATGCTGGAAGACCGCCTGGGCGGCGACGTCCACGCGCTGGCGCAGACCGCGGACCTGGTGGTGCAGGCGGCCCGCCGACGCCCCGAGTTGGGAACCGTCCTGAGCACCTTCCGGCCCGACGTTCCGCAATACAAGGTGGACGTGGATCTGGCCAAGGTGCAGACACTCGGCGTTCCGGTCGGCGACGCCTATAACGCGTTGCAGACGTTTCTCGGCGGCCTTTACGTGAACGACTTCAATTCGTTCGGGCATACCTGGCAGGTGCTGGTGCAGGCCGAGCCCGAGTTCCGCGCCGGACCTTCCGACGTCAACCGCTTCTTCGTGCGGAGCAGAGAGGGCGATATGGTTCCGCTGGGCACTCTGGCCACCGTGCAACCCACTACCGGACCGGACGTGATCTACCGTTACAACCGGTTTCGCACCGTCCAGTTGCTGGGCGCACCGGCTGCGGGACACTCGAGCGGCCAGGCATCGAGTGCGATGGAACAGTTGTCCGCCAGTGTGCTGCCCGCCGGATACGGCTATGAGTGGACCGGTACCACCTATCAGGAAAAAGAAGCGCAGGGCCACGAAGGGGTGATTTTCGGCTTCGCGGCGGTGCTGGTGTTCCTCTGCCTGGCGGCTCTGTACGAGAGCTGGACCATCCCGATGGCGGTGTTGCTGGCCGTTCCGCTGGGCCTCTTCGGAGCGCTGCTGGCGGTTTGGATGCGCGACTATCCGTACGACATGTACACGCAAATCGGAATCGTGACGCTGATCGGCCTCGCCGCCAAGAACGCCATTCTGATCGTGGAATACGCGCGCATGAGCCACGAGGAGGGAAAGTCCATCGTTGACGCGGCTATGGAGGCGGCGCGGCTGCGGTTGCGGCCCATTCTGATGACCTCCTTCGCGTTCATTCTGGGCGTGGTGCCGCTGGCGCTGGCGGTCGGCGCGGGGGCGGCTTCACGGCGCTCGCTGGGGACGGCGGTGTTCGGCGGCATGAACGCGGCCACGCTATTGGCGGTGTTCATCGTGCCGGTGCTGTACGTGGTGATCCAGCGGGCCGGGGAGCGGAACAAGCCATGACGAGAGCCTCACTGGCCGTTCTACCGGTTTTGCTACTCGCCGGTTGTGCGGTTGGGCCCAATTACAAGCGGCCGTCTGTGGCCGTGCCGGACCAGTACCGGGGCGCCGCGGCGGATGCAGCCTCGCTGGCCGACAAGAAGTGGTCCGCTCTGTTTGACGATGCCGCGCTCCGGCAGCTTGTCGAGACGGCGCTTCAGCACAACTTCGATTTGGGGATCGCGTCGGAGCGCGTCCTCGAGGCCCGCGCCCAATACCATATTCAGCGCGCGAACGAGTTCCCGAATGTCACCGGCCAGGCCGGCTTCACCGCGGCGCGCACGCCCGGAGCCAGTTCCTTCCAACCGTTGCCACCGAACGCCTCTTATTCGGGAAGCTACTGGCAGGTGGGCCTGGCGCTCAACTGGGAGCTGGACTTGTGGGGCCGGCTGCGGCGGCTTTCCGAATCCGGACGCGCGCAGTACCTAGCCACCGAAGAGGGCCGGCGCGGCGTGGTGGTATCGCTCATCGGCGATGTGATGACCGATTACTTTCTGCTGCGCGAGCGCGATCTGGAACTGGAGATCGCGCAGCAGACGCGCGACATTGCGCGGGACAACCTGAGGCTGGTGGAGTTGCGGCATACGCGCGGCGCGGTCACCGGCCTCGACGTGCACCAGGCGGAACAGTTTCTCTACACGGCGACCGCGCAGATGGCCAGCGCGCGACGCGACATCGAGCAGACCGAAAACGCGCTCAGCCTGCTGGCGGGCAAGGCGCCCGGCGAGATCGCGCGCGGCAAAGCTCTGGCCGAACTGGAGACGCCGGCCCAGGTTCCGCCGGGACTGCCGTCGTCGCTGCTGGAGCGGCGGCCGGACATTCGCCAAGCCGAGCAGACTTTGATTTCCGCCAACGCGCGCATCGGAGCGGCCAAGGCAATGTACTTCCCGCAGATCACGCTGACCGGTTTTCTGGGCGGCCAGAGCATTGCGCTGGCGCGATTGTTCGACACGCCGGAACGGCAGCAGGTGATTGCGCCCGCCGCGGTTTTGCCGCTTTTCAACGCGGGCCAGATTCGCGCCGGCGTGCGTTTTTCGGAAGCGCAAAAGCGCGAGATGGTGATCGCATATCAGAAGACCATTTACACCGGGCTGCGCGAGGTCTCCGACGCGCTGGTGGGTTACTCCCGAACGCGCGAGCAGCGCACGCAGGAAGAATTGTTAGTCCGGGCGCTCACGGAGAGCACGCGCCTATCGAACCTGCGTTACAAGGGCGGGCTCGACAGCTATCTGCAAGTGCTCGATTCGGAGCGCAATCTGTTCCAGGGTCAGCTCGTGCTCGCGCAGCTCCGGCTGGCGGAGATGCAATCGTTCGTGCAGTTGTACCGGGCGCTCGGCGGCGGCTGGCAGTAGAAGACCCGTGGCGCGGGCAGTCATGCCTGCAGCGTCGGCATTCGTGCCGACGTTTCTTGGCATCGGCAGAGCGTTGTCCGAACCAAGAAAGAAAAGAAATGTCGAGACGAATCCGCCGACACAGCAGGCAAGACTGCCCGCGCCACGTTACGGTTGAGGCTGTATCTCCTACCCGTCCCAGCGGCCGCGTTCGCGCAGTTTGCCGACTTCGGTTCGCGCCATCTCCTGCAAGCGGACCACGTCCACTTTCGCGCTGCGGTTGAGCGGCATCGTGCCCGGTTCCAGAATCACATAGTGCAGCGGACGCATGTATCCCGCCAGCGATCGCGCGTGTTTGCGCAACTCTGCTTCGGTCAGATCCGCGGACGGCTGGCGCTCCAGGAACGCCACGATGCCGTCGCTCCACAGGCGGTGCTCGTGCCCGACCACGCCAACGTTCGCCACCCGGTCGGCCAGCGCGGCGAAGTGGTTTTCGATGTCGCCCGGAAACACCTGGTGCCCGGCGGGTTTGAGAACCCACTTGGCGCGGCCCGAGAAGTTCAGCCCATGTTCGCCCAGGCTGCCGAGGTCTCCGGTGTAGAGCCAACCGTCCTGCGACACCGCCGCCGCAGTGGCTTGCGGATCGTTGACGTAACCCAGAAACGTCTGCGGACCCTGGAAGCAGATGTGCCCGATCTGTCCCTCAGAAACCTCGCCGCCAGCCGCGCCTGCGGCGTCCATGGCTTCGCGGATCGAGAGGCGATAGGCCGGCATCGCCCACCCGATGCCGTCCTCCAGTTCCGCGGCTTCGGAGGTGAGGCGCGTGTAAGTGCAAAAGCCGGAGGATTCGGTGAGGCCGAGGCCGGTCGCGATCCGCGGCGCCATTTGCAGCATGCGGTCCAGGAACGCGCGCGGCACGGCTTGCCCGCCGTAAACCGCGGTTTCGAGGCTGGCGTGATTGCGCCGCGCGTAATCCGCCGAGCGCCATTCCAGGTTGAACATGGCCGGGATCTGGCCGACCAGCGTCACGCCGTGCCGCTCGATGGCCTCGAGGCTCTTGACGGCGTCGAAAACTTCCAGCGTCACCGCGGTCGCGCCCGTGAACAGCGATGTGAGCAGCACCTCGGCTTGGCCGCCCACGTGCGACGCCGGGAGATTGCACAGCACCCGCTGTCCCGGTCCGAATCGAAACGCCGTGCCGAGACAGAGATTCTGGCAGGTAATGCCGCGGTGCGAGAGCAGCGCCGGCTTGGGCGAGCCGGTCGAGCCGGTGGTGAAGATCGCCTGCGCGCCATCGCGCTCGGCGACGTGCGATTCCACCGCTTGCGGATGGGCGCGCTCGAGCAGATCGAAAACGCTGGCGGCGCCCGAGATGCATTCGTTCGCGGGAGAAAATTGCACCAAGTGCTCGATGGAATCGCAGCGCGCGCGGACGGCCTCACCAAGGGCGGCGAAATCGGCCGCGGGAGTCTTTCCCAAGAAGAAATAGCCCTTCGGCCGGATCAGGTTCAGGCAGCGGATGACTTCCGCGGGCTGCAGCCGCAGATCGAGCGGCGCGTGAATCACGCCCAGCCGGAAGCACGCCAGCTCCAGCAGGATATGCTCATTGAGCAGCGGCAGCGAGGCGGCCAGGAAGTCGCCGTGGCGAAAGCCCAGCCGCGTGAGTTCCGCCGCGATGGCGATCGACCCGCGTTCGAGATCCCGCCACGTGAGGGTGGTCCCGCGCGTAGCGTTCACAATGGCCGCGCCGTCCGGCTGGCGCGCCGCCCACCAATCGACCGCGGCGTGAATCAGGTGGCGATCCTGGTACTCCGTTTCGAATTCTTCCAGCGTGACCTGCGGGATGGGCTCCATGACCATGGATTCTATCTTGACACCTACGGCACCCAGCCGGGCCTCACATAGGCGTAGAACATCACGATCAGGCCGACGACGGAGGCCAGCAGCACGCTGTGCTTCAGGGTGAAGCGGAAGAGCAAAGATTCGTCTTCGCGCTTCATGGAAGTGGCGGCGGCAGCCACTGCGATGCTGCTCAAGCTGATCATTTTGCCCATCACCCCGCCGGTCGAATTAGCGGCAGCCATCAGCACCGGGTTCATCCCCAGCTTGCCGGCGGTCACCACTTGCAGGGTGCCGAACAAGGCGTTGGCGGAAGTGTCGCTGCCGGTGAGGAAGACGCCCAGCCAGCCGAGCAGCGCGCTGAAGAACGGGAACAGAGCGCCGCTGGCGGCGAAGGCCAGGCCCAGCGTGGCGGTGGCGCCGGAGTAGTTCATCAGAAACGCCAGGGCGAGGACGGCGGCCAGCGTGAGTTCCGCCGTCGCCAGTTGCCGGGCCGTGTGGCCGAGGACGCGCGCGAACTGGCGTGGCTTCAAACCGGCGGCCATGGCGCCCAGAATGGCCGCCAACAGGCATGCGGTGCCGGAGGCCGAAAGCCAGGTGAAGTTGTACGAGGCGGCGTACGGGGAAGGCTTGGGAACTACCGGCGGCATGCGCTCGATGGTGTTGTGGAGCGCCGGCCAGGCGAATGCGAGGTTGACGCGATTGAGCTGCGCCTGCAGCGGCTTGTAGCCCCAGAGCAGAACGAAGACCACCAGCAGGGCGTAAGGAGCCCAGGCGTGCGCGACTTGCCAGGCGGTGTGAGTGAGCGCGGGCCGTGAAACGGCTCCGCTTCCGCGCGGCTTCCAGAAGCGGAAGAGGAGGATCAGCGAAGCCATGGCGGCCATCGACGAAAGGATATCGGTGAGCTGCGCGCCGACGAAATTCGAAATCGCGAACTGCATTCCGGCGAAGACAATGCCGCATACGGCGGCGGCGGGGAGGACGGCGCGCAGGCCCTTCCAGCCGGACATCACCACGATGAGATACGCCGGAACGAACAGGGAAACCGGCGCGCAGATGCGGCCCACTGCGGCGCTCAGACGGTCGAGGGGAAGGCCGGTCGTGACCGCCAGCGTGGTAACCGGAATTCCGATGGAACCGAAAGCCACCGGCGCGGTATTGGCGAGCAGACAAATGGCCGCCGCGTAGAACGGCGTAAAGCCCAGCCCGACGAGCATGGCGGCGGCCACGGCCACGGGTGTGCCGAATCCCGCGGCGCCTTCGATGAATGCGCCGAAGGCGAAAGCGACCAGCAACGCCTGGAGACGCGCGTCATCGGTAAGATGGCCGATGGAATCCTTCAGCAGATCGAACTTGCCGCTCTCCAGCGTCACGCGGTAAAGCAGGATGGCCGAGAACACCACCCAGCCGATGGGGAAAAGGCCGAACGCCGCGCCGTAGGCGACGGCGGCGAAGAGCTTTCCCAAGGGCATGCCGTAAGCGGCCGCGGCCACCAGCGCGGCCGTGCCCAGTCCCGCCAGTGAGGCCATCCAGGCCGGCTTGCGGGCCACGCCCAGCAGGACCAGCAAGGCAAAGATGGGGATGGCCGCCACCAGCGCCGAGAGCGGCAAGCTATTCGCTACCGGCGTATAGTTCTGTTGCCACATATGCATGACATGCGGAAAGCCGATTGTATCGCTGGGTGAGGCTGTGGCGCTTGCGTTCCTTCGCAACGGATCTAATTCAACCGTGCCCCAAACTATGGTCTGACCAGCCACGTGCCTGTCAGCATCAAGCCGAGCAGGATGGCTGCTTCGACAACGAGCGGCCAGGCGCGCAACGAGCGAGACCTCATGCGCCGCTCTCCAGCCGCAGGGCGCGGAACTGGGGGATCAGCGCAAACGGGCGGGCCAGCGCCGCGATCGGTTCGCCGGTTTGGCGCACATTGCTTTCGGCAAACACAGCCGGATCGCCGGCCACCAGCCGCAGGTAACCGATCCGCGTCGGGTCGATGCGCATGAGGCGGCAACAGGTGGCATCCACCGCCAGCGGGTCGGTACCCGCCACCAAAACGCCCATCGGTTTGCTAACGCCCTGGATGGGCCCGTTGCCTTCCATGCCGACGATGCCGTCCACCAGCGTGAACTGCCGCGGAAACACGGTATGCAGGTCGGCGATCGATTCATGGATGCCGGCCCAGTGGAGCACGTTCTTCGGCCATCCGTAGACGCCGCCGGGCACCACGCCGAACAAGTTCTTCATCGAGAGCGTGGCGCCGGTCCAGTGATGCGTTTTCATTTTGGGCATGGACACGACCAGCGCAGCCCCCAGCACGGTATTGGGCAGATACACCCGCTTGAGCTTGGAGAACCGCCGCGGCAAATCGACCAGCGTCACCTCATCCAGGTTGAGATCGACAAAGCAATCCTCGAACCCGGGGATGGTTTGGAAATAGCCGGCCGCTTCGGCCAGGTCCAGCGTGTCGCGCCGGTGCCCGGGGCCTTCGGCGATGGTCACTTGTGACGCGCCCAAGGCGCGGAAGGCCTCGCAGGCCGCATGCACCAGCAGCGGGTGTGTATTGATGGCGCTTTCCGGCTCGAACTCGACCAGGTTCGGTTTGATCACCACGGCGCGGCCGCGCGCCGCCGCGCCTTGCGAAGCGACCAGCCGGCGCACGATATCGTAAAGACTCTGGTCATAGGCCGGAGCGCGCACGATGGTGGCTTCCGACTGCGTCAGGTGGACCGGCCTGGCACAGCCGGTGGCCACCAGCGCCGCCGCCGAACCCGTCAGCCAATCCCGCCTTGTCATCGCTCCGCCCATGGCTCAAATCCAGAACACACTCTTGCCCGCGACCGCTCCATCCGCCAGCACGCTGGTGGCAACCTCCGGGACGGTGCGGTACGCGATGCCCGGCGGCGCTCGATAACCCTCGGGCATGCGGCCCTGAGCCGCCAGTCCGAGCCGCAGCCAATTCAGGGCATCCGCCGTACGGCACTGATCGAGGAACCGCAGAGCCACAGCCAGAGATTGGTCCGTCTGCCACCCGTGACAGCCCCGCAGGGCAGCCAGCGCCATCCCCGTGGTCTCCGGGTAGGCGCCGGATTCGTATCCCAGGGCCCTGGTCGACCCATGGTTCCAGCCGCCGCCCTTGCACATGCGGTTGAACAGGAATCGCCGGCCCGCATCAATCCGCGATGCCAAACCAGGCACGGGGCGCAGCCGGTTCTCGCGGTCAAGCGCCAGGATTCCGAGCGAGGTGGGAATCACCCATGCCGCGCTGCCCGGCACCCAGGGCCACCCAGGGGCGGTTGTTTGGGACGAAGTCTGGCCGCCCATCATCCACTGCCGAACCCGGTACAAGACGCTCGACTCCATCCCGGTGGTTGCCGACAGCCAAGCTGTGGCGCGCCGGTGGCGTTCCTCTCCCAGGCGCTGCGCGGGCAGCAATGCGGCCAGCGAGGTTACCCAACAGCTTTCCCCGACGCCGGGACGCGCCTGCCACCCACCGTCGTCCCGCTGCGCCGCACGAATCCATTGGAGACCGCGTTCGGCCGCCGCCGAATCGCCGGCCCCCGCCAGCGCGAGGACCGCGTAGACGGTCGGCTCGGTCCAGGAACCCCCGCGGCGATAGGACCATCCACCGTCGGGGTTTTGCTGTTGAAGCAGTTCAGGTATTGGCATTACTTGCGCCTCCGGACGGGGCGCAGGCCGCGGGCAACGGCGTTGCTCCGCGCTCAGCGTTCAGGCCTTTTGCGCCGCCGGCGAGCCATCACCATCACCAGCGTTATGCCTGCCCCGAGCCAAAGGGCCCCGAGTATCGGCAGGGACATGTGCTCTCCTTTTGTGCCAGCCTCCGAAACCTTTTCAAAACCCCGGACGGCTGGGGCTGCGTGGATCCGCTCTACGGCGAACCGTTACCGCGTACGGCGCGCACGGCGCCGCCGCAAGAACAGAAAAATCGCTCCACCAGCTACCAACCACAGCAGAGTTTGTACGATCGTACTGCTTGTCATATCCAAATTCTCCTCTTGGCTAACCGTTTATGTGTTTCATCATCGGGAACAGGTACTTGAAAATCTGCAGCAACGCCGGACCGGCCGCTACAATTATGATCGACGGCAGGATACAGAAGAAGATCGGGAACACCAGCTTCACTCCCACCTTGCCGGCGCGCTCTTCGGCTTCCTGCCGGCGGCGGACGCGCATGAAATCGGAGTGATTACGCAGGCTCTCGCCCATGCTGGTGCCGAACCGGTCATTCTGAATCAGGATGGCCGTCAGCTTGCGAATCTCCGGCTCGCCCGTGCGCTCGGCGAAATTCTTCAAAGCGTCGGCCCGCCGCTTGCCCGCCCGCATTTCCAGGTTGACCAGGGAAATTTCTTCGCTCAATTGCGGGTGCGTGATCGCGAGTTCCCGGGCCACGTGCTGGATCGCCTGATCCAGGCCAAGCCCGGCTTCCACCGACACCACCAGCATGTCGAGCATATCCGGCAAGGAAAGCCGCAGGATGTTCTGGCGTCTCTTCACCTTCTTTTCGAGGAAGAACTTCGGCAGAATCCATCCTGTCATCGCCCCGAATACCAGCAGCATCACCTTCAACATCGTGTTGGACGGCATCTTGGCCAGCATCAGGAACGACAACAACACCAGGGCCGTGGTGCTGATCACCCGCAAACCGTAAAACACCGGGGCCGCGCTCTCGGAGCGGAATCCAGCGCGGATCAGAATGACCCTGAGCGTGGCCACTTCCTGTTCGGATGAGGGCATCTTGGAACCGATGGTCTGCAAGAACGTAACCACGGTGTTCGGGCGAGGCCCCTCCATTTCGCCGGTCACGCGCGAGCCGTCCAGAATGACTGGATTGCCGAGCTGGCGCAGATACCGGTTCGGTTTGTAGACCCAGCGATAACCGAGCCATGCCGTCAACACTATGACCATCAGAAACGTGGCAATCGCAAGAAACAGCGGGTGTGTCATATCAAACCTTGATCGTGATGATCTTCCTAATGAAGTAATAGCCTATGAACTGGGCGGCGATGGAGCCGCCGACCAGCCACTTGCCGTCGGGATCCGCGGCCATGCTCTGCAGGTATCCTGGCGCCACCACCAGCATGCCGAGCATGGTGATGATGGGCAGCAAGGTCAAAATGGTGGCCGTCAATCGGCCATGCGCGCTGGCCGCCCTGACCTGCCCCTTGAGCCGGAACCGCTCGCGGATGACATAGGCCAGCCGCGTCAGGATCTCCGCCAGATTGCCTCCCGTCTGTTTTTGCAGCAGCACCGAGGAGGTGAAGAACCGTACGTCCAGCAATGGAACGCGCTCGGCGAAATTGCGCAGAGCCGCTTCCAGCGTCGCGCCCAGGTTCTGTTCGTTGAACAGCGTGCGGAACTCCTGGCCCAGCGGGTCCGCCAGCTCCTCACCCACCATCTGCAAGGTAATCGTGAAGGCGTGGCCCGCCCGCATGGAACGCGACAGAAAATCGAGCGCCTCGGGAAACTGTTCCTCCAATGTGTCCATTCGCTTCTTGCGTTTCTTACGCACGTACATATACGGCAAGAAGCCGAACAGGACCCCCAGGACGATGGCCGTAATGATGCGGTTGCCTAGAAGTCCGATCAGCGCACCCAACCCCAGACCGGGAATGCACAGCAGAGCCATCGCGAACAGCATGTGCGCGGCCGACCAGTTCAAGCCAGCCTGTTGAATCTGCCGCTGCGCGTGCTTGGCGAGCCGGAAGGCCCGAATGCGCGCCATCAGCGAGTCCGGCTTGTCGGCCTCGACCTCGCGCAACAGGTTGCTGATCACCACCACCGGCTCGCCGGCCGCGACGTGCAGCCTGTCGATCATCTTCTTCTTCTGACGTGCATCGACGAACTGGAAGCCGACCTTGGTGGCGACCAGCACCAGGCCGAAAATCAGCGCGAAGACTGCGATTACCATCACGGTCATTTAGTTGATCTCCACCACGGTCTGGAACATCTGCTGCGGCAGGATGATGCCGGCCGCCTTGAGACGTTCGTAGAACTTGGGCCGGATCCCGGTTGCGCGGAAGCGTCCCAGCACCCTGCCGGTTTCGCTGATGCCCGTCTTTTCGAACAGAAAGATATCCTGCAGGGTGATGATGTCCTGCTCCATGCCCACAACCTCGGTGATGTGGGTAACCCGCCGCGTGCCGTCGCTGAACCGCGAGATCTGCACGAAGAGGTTGACCGCCGCGGCAATCTGCTGCCGCATGGAACGGATTCCCATGTTGGCGTTGGCCATGCCCACCATCACTTCCAGGCGGCCGAGAGCGTCGCGAGGCGTGTTGGCGTGGATGGTGGTCAGCGACCCGTCGTGGCCCGTGTTCATGGCCTGCAACATGTCCAGCGCTTCCTCGGCGCGGACCTCGCCCACGATGATCCGGTCGGGCCGCATACGGAGAGCGTTGATCACCAGTTGCCGGATATGAATGGCGCCGACGCCTTCCACGTTGGCCGGGCGGGTTTCCAGGCGCGCCACGTGCGTTTGCTGCAGCCGCAACTCGGCCGCGTCTTCAATCGTCACGATGCGCTCATCCTCGGGAATGTAACTGGACAGGGCGTTGAGCAGCGTGGTCTTACCGGCGCCGGTTCCGCCGCTGATCAGGATGTTGAGCCGCGCCTTCACGCACGACTTCAGCAGCTCCAGCATGCCCTCGGTCAGCGATAGTCTGGTTACCAGGTCCTCGCCTTTCATGGCGTGGCGGCCGAATCGGCGGATGGAAAGCAGCGGGCCATCCACCGCTACCGGCGGAATGGCCGCGTTGACGCGAGACCCGTCCGGCAGGCGTGCGTCCACCAGAGGCGAGCTCTCGTCGACCCGGCGGCCCACCCGCGACACCACTTTTTCGATGATGCGCAGCAGGTGCGCGTCGTCCTTGAATTCGACCGGTGTCCGGTACAGCTTGCCGGCCCGCTCCACGTACACCAGCTTGGGCGTCGTCACCAGGATGTCGCTGATCGTCGGATCCTGCAGCAACGGCTCCAGCGGCCCCAGTCCGAAGACCTCGTCCAATATCTCTTCGATGACGCGGTCCTTTTCCACCAGGCTGAGCGGCGTTTTTTCTTCGTCCACCAGCTTGGCTACGGCCACCCGGATCTCGGCCCGCACCCGGTCGCCCGCCATCGAGGACAAAGCCTCCAGGTTGATGCGATCGAGCAGCTTACGGTGCAACGTGAACTTCAGTTCCTGGTATTCCGGAGTGGAACCCTCGCGGGTGAATAACCGGTTCACCCAGCCGGCTTCCCGGTTATCTCCTTGCCTCGCCGGCAGATCCGTCAAAACGGCCATTGCAGTCCTTCCTTCTATCGATCGAACAGCCCGAAGCGTTTGGTCGAGCTCTTCTTTTCTTCTTCGATGCCGGCCAGCTTCAGGGCCAGCTTTGCAATCTGCCTGCCCAGTTCCCCCGTGCGGTTCAGCATCCGTCCCTCCGCGTAGGTCTCGTACAGGTCCGGGTAGTCGTTAGGGATCATGAAGAAAATCGGCAGCCCGAGCATTCTTTCCAGTTCGCTCGCCGTGATGTCCAGACGCTTTGGCGAGCGATTGAGAATCAGCTTGATCTTGTGTTTGCCGTAACCGCTGTCGAGCAGCGTCTGGGTAATCTGCTTCGCCTGATGCAGGGCCGGCACCTCGAGCGTGGTGACCAGACAAGCCTCGTCGCACTCCTCCAGCGCCGCCATGCAGATCGGGCTCAAACTGCGTCCCAGGTCCACCAGCGTCCAGTCATAGTGCGGCTTGACGAAGGCCAATACGTGGCGCACCTGCTCCTCGGTAGGCCGCATCTTGGAAGCCAACGCCAGAGGCGATGCCACGATCTCCACCCCGGGAAGGCCGTTCGACACCAGCGCCTTCCAATAGTGAATGTCCAGCCGGTGCAGGTTGGTAATTGCGTCCAGGATCGAATACACCGAGCTGGTCTTGGTAATGAACCCGACCATCCCGCAATCCAGATCCAGATCCGTCAGCAGCACCTTCTGGTTTTGCCGCCCCAGCTCCGCCGCCACGTGGCAAACCATCGTGGTGGCGCCGCAGCCGCCCTTGGCGGAGAAGAAGCCAAATGCCTTGCCCGCCCCTTTACTCCCGCCGTCGCGCCGCCGGCTGCGCTCCGCCGATCGCCGCTCGAGCGCTTTGCGCAACGGATCCCGCAGCGGCGGGTACAGGTACTCGTTGATTCCCGCACGCAGCGACGACAGAATGGCGGTTGGATCGGCCGACGTGTTGAGCGCGATGATCATCGGGTCGCCGGTGACCGCGCGGATCGACGACACCAAGCCCTCGAGCGGTTCCCTCCACCCGCTGATGTCCACCAAAACCACGTCTGGCCGCATCCGCTCCAGCCGGTCGAGAAAATTGCTGACGTCGCCCACGTCCTGATGCTCGACGATGACGCGGAACGGCAACTCGGCCAGGCAGGCCTGCGCCTGCTCCCATAGCTCGCGATTTTCGATCGCCAGACCGATGGTTAGAGGGTACATGGTTGCATCCCCGGGATCCCCGCTACTGCTTGATCGGGGCCGCCGCAGGGGCCGCAGGGGCCGCCGCCGGCGCCGGGTTCTGGTTTAGAGGTTGATCCGAACTCGTCGCCTGCCACGCCGGCGCCAGCGATGGCGTGGCGCCTGGCTTGGCCGATGTAGCGGCTTCCTTCTTCATTTGTTCGAACAACTCCTCATAGGGCATCGGCGGCAGGTTCAGCTCGGCTGGAACCCCCGTCTTGTCCAACCCCGGCTGCTGTACCGAAGGCGAGATCCGATCCATGAACGGTTCCTTCCAGCTCAGCTCGGGCAAGGGCTGTCCAGCCTTGATCGGTCGTACCAGCTCCGGTGTCACGATCACCATTAGTTCGGAGTTTTCCCGTGTCCACACCTTGCTCTGGAACAGTTTGCCGAGCAACGGAATGCTCGATAGCCCGGGGATTTTCGACAAGTTGTCGCTCAACGTTCTGTCCATCAGGCCGGCGATCATGAAGCTCTGGCCGCTCTCCAGCTCTATGGTGGCCTCGACCCTTTGAGTTTTCAGGCCGGGGATCGTGAAGCCGTCAATGGTCACGCCGTGCGCGCTGTCGATAGAGCTATACTCCGGAGCGACGCGCATGCGGATCGTGTTGCGCGGCGTGATGACCGGCAGGAACCTCAGCTTGACGCCGTATTCCTCGTACATCACCGTTACCGCGCCCGTGGCCGCCCCAGCCTGCACCACTGGGATCGGAAACGAGCCGCCCTGAATGAAACTCGCCTCCTGGCCGTCGGTGGTCAGCAGGTTCGGCTCCGCAAGTATTTCCGCCAGGTTCTTGTCCTCATATGCCTGGATCGCCGCCCCCAGGTTGAGATCCTTGCGGAAAAGAAGGATCTGCGCCACGCCTGAGAGACTGGATGTGGCCGTCATGGTGGCGGAATTGGTGCCGTTGGTGGCCTGGACGGTCGGCGTGGTTCCGCCTTGCGACGGGCTAATGCCGGTCTGTTGGTTGAATGCGTTGCTGAGGAGCGAAAAGCCCAGGTCCCGCTCCGCGCTGATGTCAATCGTGGCGAACTTCACCTTCAAGAGTATTTCGGGCCCGCTGGGCGCCACGGCCACCCGCAACAGGTTCAATGGCTTGCCCAAGGTCGAGGCAATCTCCATGACGCGGTTGGCGCTCAGCATATCCGGCACCGAGCCGCGCACGAAGACCGTGTCGTTATCGAACGTGATGTTGATATCGTCGCTGGGAAAATCGCGCGCAATCTGTTGCCGGACGGCCTCCAGCCTGACCGGGCTCACCCGCACCGTCAGGTCGTAGACCAAGCGCCGGCCGCCATGCTGCCAAACAATCAGGGACGTTTCGCCAGGCATCTTGCCGTTAATCAGCACCTCCTGCGGATTAATGGCAACGGCTTCCACCAGTTCGCCGTTGGCCACCGAGATCTTGTCGATCTTGAGCGGGCTGTCGATGATCAGGCTTTTGCCTACCGTCGCTACCAGTTGGCGCTCGATGCCGGGCCGGGGCGCGCCGGCAGCGGCCGGTTCCTGTTTCGCCGGGGCCGAATCGGCGCCCGAGAGCACGACTGCCGGCGCCAACCAGGCGGCCAGCAGGCAGATGGAGATTCCACGGGTGCGTGTCACTTAGTCACCTCCGGGGCGGGTTCGAACTTTTGTTCTTTCTTGGTCGTGCCGGAAATGATCTCCATTACAAAAGCCGGCTCTTTCGGCGCCACCTTCGGCTCCGGGGGCTTCACTGGCGCCGGGCGAACCGGGCGCTCTTGCGGAACATTGGAAGCCATGGCCACCGTGCCACTGAACAGGCGGCCCACTGCCGTTCCCGGCGTCTTGGCGATGGCCTTGTCCATCGGGTTGCGCAATGCGAGCTGCACCGTGGTCTGCGCCGATGCCAGGCTCAAAATCTCCGCCTGCTCGGGCGTGGCCAGCACGGTGATCACCTGCACCACCACCGGCTTTCCTTCCGGGTCCTTCTTAAAATCCTGTCCCGCCGACAACACCTCGACATTCTGCATCAGTGTCTTAGTCACTGTCCCCTGGCGGTTGTCGCCTCCGGGTGGGTTGCCGGAGATCAACACGTCCACGTGCATGCCCGCCACCACAAACCCCGCCACGCCGGCAACTTCGTTGACCCGCAAAGGCACGGCCCGCATGCCCGGCGGAATTAGCACCGAGAACCCGCCTCCCGCGCCTTTCGGCGCCAGGCGTTTCTCAATCACCGGTTCCTTGGCCATGATACCGATCATGACGCCGCGCCCCACCAGTTCCTGGGGGCGACTGGTCGATCCTTCGGGGAAGGGACCGGTCCAGTCTTCCAGCTTCACGTCGTCTTCCTTGATTACCGCGCCCACATCCAGGTCCTTGGCCGCCACGGCAATCTTGGCGGTAGCCGGCGCGACTACCTGCGGCTGCGAGTTGTTCTTCAGCGCCCGGTATAAGAACCAGCTCACGAAAAAAGCCACCACGGCTGCGAAAACTAAAACCCCGACGAATCTCTTGTTCATTTTCCCTTCCCGCCGTCCGCCGCGCTCCGGCTTGACTTACGGGACCTCACTGCCGCTCCCACATTGGCGGCCCGATCGCAATGCTTTGCAAAGAGATGCAGCCGCAGCGCCTTGGGCTTGGCTCTTTCAACCGCGCTGCGGCCATCTCGCTAAAGTCTGTCATCGTCCCAACCGGCAATCTTTGCCGGCCTGATGAGTACGTCCGTCCGCATCGAGCGGCCGGCATACCCAGCCGGGAAGTCTAGCTAGTAGCGGCGGCAGCGGCCGCAGCCAACTGGCTATTCGTGGTTGTCCAGATGCTCTTGATGCTGCCGCCGGCGCCGATGAAAAGCGCAGCCGAGGCAAGAGCCACGAATGCCAACAGCAACGTGTACTCAATCAAGTCCTGGCCTTGTTCGTCATTCCAAAGGTTACGCAGATACGTCATTTCGATTCGCTCCTAAGTCTTGGATCCAAGTTCCGTGATCTGTCGATCACTGGTTAGTGTCTTCGTGACCTCTCGGTCACGGCCTGATCCGCCGCCAGCGGCGGCGGAAACCCGGTCCCCCAACGCATGGCCGCGCGCGCGGAATACCAGCGCCACGCCATCGTCATATACCACGCGCCACCGGCACGACTCCTTCAAGGCGCCGGTCAGCGGCGAGTTGGGGGGCATTAAAACCGTATCCACTGCGAACCGGGCCAAGGTCTGGTCCCAGCCGTAGTTCACGTTGAGGACCGCGAGCATCTTGGTCTCGAAATCCTCCCCGTAGAAATCGCTGCGCCCGTCCACGAACACTCTGGACCGCGGATACAGGCGGTAAATCAGATAATCGCCCCACTGATCGAAGGTGAAAACCCGCGCTGCCGGATACTGCCCCAGCGCGCTCAGCGCATTGGCGGGATACCGCGCCGGATCGAATTCGGCCCGGAACCCCTTCGGCGGATGGGGCGCGTACAGCAGCGCCGCCACCAGCGCCACGCCCGCCAAGCTGGCCAAGTGCCAGCGCCCAATGGCATCGGTCTCGCTGGTTTCCCGCATGATGCGGTTGAACCACACCGCCGCATGTTGCAACCACGCCGCCACCGGCGCCGTCGCCAGACTGCGCAGGCCGGCGTTCGCGGCGGCTGCTGCCATGGGCGCGACCACGATCATGAAAATCGGAATATTGCGCGCCGACAGCAGCGCCGCGTGAGCCCACAACAGGAACAACAGCGGCTCGGTGTAGCTGCCGCGCCGTGCGTACCACGCCGAGGCGAGCACTCCACCCGCCAGCAGGGTCTCGAAGAAGATCGCAATCGGGTGATGAAAACTCACCGAAAGGAACTCCATGATGCGCTCGGCCAGGTACGGATCGCGCAGATACTGCCACACATGCACATGCAGGTGGTAGGTGTACGGATTCAGCAGGCTCGCCGCTAAGCACGCCAGGGCGCTCAGGAAGTACTTCCCCGCCCGCTCGAAGCCCGCCGCGCGGCCTTCCTCGCCGGCCGCCAGCAGAATCCGTAACAACTCCGCCGCGCCGAAAACCGCAATCAGCAACACGCCCACCGGGAATCCACCGTGAAGGTTGCTCCACAACACCGTCAGCGCCGGCAGCAGCGCCAGCCACGGGATGCCCGCCACGCGCGTGTGCCCGTCCCTCACGCGATCCAGCGCGTTCAGGAAGATCACCGTAAACAGCAGCGTGTACAAGTGCGGCCGCGCCAACCAGTGAATCGACGACCCGGCCATCGCCAGCACCGTCACTGTAATCGCCAGCACCGCGTTCGACTTGCGACGCGCCAGACGGAACACCAGCGTAAAGGTCACCGCGATCAGCAACACCGCGAACAACGAAACCGCCGCCAGACCGCCGATTTTGTTCAGGGCCGCAAAAACCACATCCGCCAGCCACTCCCACGCATACCAGATGCTGTCCGGCTTGGAATAGGAAAACAGGTCCCGATACGGCACTGCATGATGCGCCAAAATCCATTCGCCGGTGCGAATGTGCCAGCCCGTGTCGCAATCGCCCAGCAAAGCAATCAGCCCGCCCATGCGCCCAAACAACAACGCCATCGGCATCAAGAATGCGATGTCCGCCAGCGACGGCAGCAACTTGACCGCAACTCTTGAGCCAGCCGTGTTCATAAAACTCACGCCATCCAAGCCGGAGACTGTATATCCTCCGTCGCGTGCATCCGGTCGTGAAACGCCCGGAAATCCATGTAATTGACCCGTAACGCCACCAAGGGATATCCGCGGCCCGAGTCCATCACCCGCAACACCGTCCCCTGGCAGTGAATGCATTTCTGCCCAAATCCGTGATTCGCCGGCAACTCCAATTCGAGCGTCAAGATCTGCCCCAGCGATGGCACCGGCAACGTCTCGTCTCCACCCTGCCAAGCTACCAAGAGGCCGCTGCGACTGATGTTTTCCGTATACAAAATGCTGCGCAGCCAAAGCGCCGGCGACGTAACATGGCACCGGAGTTGGATGTCGATCCTCGGGCTTTCACGCCGGTTGATATTCCTCATGCGCTTTGCTTCGACACTCGCGAGGGTAGCGCGCTAATTGTCTTGCCATCAATATCGTAAATGGGCTATATCCATCTGTATTCGAAGGTTATTAGGAGCGAAGTCGGTGGTTTGGCCCGCTGGCGCCGGTGGCCATCGCGGCGTTTTTTCCCGGGCGACTGGCCACCGCAGTTCGCCAACATATCCCGAATGGCAGGGTTAGCATACGGCACTATCCGGCAATCTTCAAGCTATATGATGTCCTCCGATAAGCAACCAGTATAACATTGATTTCGTATTGATAATGCATGCTTTATGCGAAATACTCCGCGAAATATTGTGCCGTAATACATGGTTAATGTTGCATATTAATGTGGATTTATTGCTGAATACCATTGACAACCGAAGTAAATAGTCTGACAATTCTGGATGAACAGTACTGGATACAGAAAAATCTGAAGCTGGCTAAAATGCACGGCACGGGCTGTTTCAAGAGGTGAAGAATTATGACGCGGATTCTTTTATACAGTGATGAACCCATCCTAGCCAAGGGCCTTGAATCGGTCTTGTGCCAGGTTGAAACCTTTGAGCTGCTGCCAAGCTGCAATACCGTGACGGGCCTGATCGAGCAAATGTCGCAGGGCGTACCGGACCTGGTTCTCATGGATTTGACACCGGAGATCACCTTCGCCGTGCTGAGTGAAATGCAGCATGCGATGCAGAGCACCAAGATCGTGCTCTGGGTGAACTCCATTTCGACCGAGCTGGCTTTCCAGGCGATGGGCTTGGGGGTGCGTGGCATCCTGCGGAAAACCTTGGCCACCGACCTGCAAGTCAAATGCCTGCAAAAAGTCCAGGCTGGCGAGCTTTGGTTTGAGAAGGCGCTCACCGACAGCTTCCTCTGCGCGCGCCGCGTGGCGTTGACGCAGCGCGAGGGGCAACTCGTGAGTCTGCTTTCGCAGGGCCTCAAGAACAAGGAGATCGCCACCACGCTGATGATCTCCGAAGGCACCGTGAAGGTGTACCTCTCCCGGCTTTTCCAAAAAGTCGGCGTGAAGGACCGCTTCGAGCTGGCGCTGTTCGGCTTGAAGAACCTGACCACCGGCCAGCTTCCGATTTCCGATAAGAGCCATCGCGGCGCGTCGGCCGGCATGCCCGGTCTGCGCTCGCTGGTTCTCGAGAAGCCGATGGACCGGGCCGATACGCCGGTGCGCTTCCCCACCCCGCTGAGGCCGCTGGCCTCGCGTTTCTAATCGACCGGTATACACTGCATTGCCGACGGGCGGCGAGCGCACCAGCGCCAGCCGCCCGTTTTTCTTTAGTACCCTTAAAGTTGCATGAGGCCTGCAGCGCTCCTCCTCGCAGCCGCGATGCCAGCGCTGGTTTCGGCGCAGGCGCCGGCGGCCATTCATGTCGATGGCGGGGCCAGCCTTGGAGAGTTCCGCCCCGTCTTTTCCTATTTCGGTTATGACGAGCCGAACTACACCTACATGCAATATGGACCCAAGCTGGTGGGTGAGCTCGCCCGTTTGAGCCGGTCACCGGTCTATATTCGCGTGCACCACCTGCTCTGCACCGGCGACGGCGCCGCCGCTCTCAAATGGGGCTCGACCAACGCCTACACCGAAGATGCCGCCGGGCACGCGGTCTATGATTGGACCATCGTCGACCGCATCTTCGACACCTACATGCAAGCCGGCGCCAGGCCCTTCGTCGAAATCGGCTTCATGCCGGAGGCGCTTTCGATCCATCCGCAACCCTACACCCGCAACTGGCCCACGCCCGATGACGGTCAGGGCTGGTCCTACCCTCCGAAAGACTACGCCCGCTGGGGAGAGTTGGTGCGCCAATGGGTGCTCCATTCCATCCAGCGTTACGGCCGCGGCGAGGTCGAGACCTGGTATTGGGAGGTTTGGAACGAACCCGACATCGGCTACTGGAAAGGCACGGCCGAGGAATACGACCGGCTGTACGACTACGCCGCCGCCGCGGTGAAAAGCGCGCTGCCGGCGGCGCGCATCGGCGGTCCGGCCACTACCAGCCCGCACAATCCGAAGGCGGCGGACTATCTGCGGCAGTTCCTGGCGCACTGCGCCGCCCAACACACGCCGCTCGATTTCATCACCTACCATGCCAAGGGCCAGCCGCAAATGGTGGACAACCACGTGCGCATGGGTCTCGCCCGCGAGATCGAGGACGTGGACGCGGGAATGCGCGTGATCGCCGAGTTTCCCGCGTTCGCCAAGCTGCCGATTGTGCTCAGCGAGGCCGATCCGGAAGGTTGCGCGGCGTGTTCGGCGCGCGGTAATCCGCAGAACGCCTACCGCAACGGCACGCTCTATCCCACCTATACCGCCGCCGCGCTGGGCGCCATGTTGCAGCTCACCGATCGCCATCACGCCAATTTCGAGGGCATGCTGACCTGGGCCTTCGAGTTCGAGCATCAGCCTTACTTCGCCGGCTTTCGCACGCTGGCCACCAACGGCATCGACAAGCCGGTGCTAAATGTCTTCCGCATGTTGGGAATGATGGCGGGCGGCGAGCGTGTCCGCGTCGAATCGTCGGGCGCGGTCGCTCTCGACGAGCTGATCGCGAGCGGCGTGCGTGGCCAGCCGCACATCGACGCCCTGGCCGTACGCTCCGCCCATGAGATCGCGACGCTGGTGTGGAACTACCACGACGACGATGTCCCGGCGCCGCCGGCCGCGGTCAACCTGACCGTGTCCGGCATCCCGGCCGCCGGCCGCGTGGTGGTGCGGCATTATCGCATCGATGAGCAGCACGGCAACGCATACACCGCCTGGCTGCGCATGGGATCGCCCGAGCAACCGACCGCCGAACAATACGCACGCCTCGAAGCCGCCGGCCAGTTGGAACTGCTCCGTTCGCCCGAGTGGGTGCCAACCCAGGATGGAAAACTGAGCGTGAACTTCACCCTCCCAAGACAGGGGGTGTCGCTGATTGAGGCAGCCTGGTAAGCCCGCCATGCAATGTGGCGCAAGCTGTCAAGCTTGCTGAGCCGAGAGTCGTCTCGGCTTTTCTTGCTCGCTTTTCTTGCTCGCTTTCCTTGCTCGCTTATCTTTCCCGTCCACTAAAGCCCACTAGATCTCAGTTCGATACCCGAACCAGATGATATTCTGGTGGCTCAGCAACGTTCGACCACCCGATCATGATCATGCAACATTGCGCTCTCTTCCCTGCCCGCCTGCGCTTGTCTGCCGCCGGCTTGGCCCTTGCCTCCGCACTCTCTCTCGCGACGCTGCCGGCGAGGGCTCAGGAGTTGATCTTCACCCCGTTTCACCAGAACGGAATCTATGCGCTCGGCGAAAAGGCCGGTTGGACGGTGACGCTCCCGCAGGGCGCAACCGCGCTCTCCCATTACACCTACATCATCAAGAAAAACAATTTCGATGTCATCGCGGCGGGCGCTCTCGATCTCTCGTCGGGGAGCGCCACCATCGAGACCGCGCTGGCCGAGCCGGCCATGCTCTATGTCGAGGTCAAGCCCGATGCGCCGGCGGCGCCGCAGGGCTCAAACGCTGCCGCGCCGGTTGCTGCGAAGGACCCTGCCATTCACCTCGGCGCTGCCATTGCTCCCTCGCAGTTGCAGCCCTCGGTTCCGCGCCCCGCCGATTTCGACGCCTTCTGGGACGGCAAACTGAAAGCTCTGAGCTTAATCCCGATCAATCCCTCTCTCACACCCACCCAAACCAGCAGCCCGGGCGTGGAACTGTACACCGTCGAGCTCGACAGCCTCGGTTCCCACGTTCAGGGCTACCTCGCCAAGCCCGCCAAGGAAGGCAAATTCCCCGCCCTGTTGATCTTCGAGTGGGCCGGCGTGCACGCCCTTCAGCCCGCCACGGTTACCGATCGCGCGGCGGAAGGCTGGCTGGCTTTCAACGTGGATTCGCACGACCTGCCACCCAGCCAGGGAACCGGGGTCACCGCCGGGTACCAGGCACTCGGCAACACCGACCGGGAAACATCCTACTTTCTCAACATGTATCTCCGCGACTCGCGCGCCATCGACTACATCGCGACCCGCCCGGATTGGGATGGCAAGAACATCGTCGTGATGGGTACCAGCATGGGCGGCCACCAAAGCCTCGTCGCCGCCGGCCTGAATCCCAAGGTAACGGCGGTGATCGTCAACGAGCCCGCCGGCGCCGACTCCAACGGCGATCTGCACGGCCGCAAGGCAGGCTACCCGAACTGGGACTCCGACAATCCGAAAGTCATGGAGACGGCGCTCTATTTCGACACCGTCAATTTCGCCTCTCGCATTAAAGCTCCCGTCCTGGCCGCGATGGGCTTTATCGATATCGTCGTTCCGCCGGTCGGCGTCTGGATCGCCATCGATCAAGTTTCCGGCCCCAAGGAAGCCATCCCTATGGTCGATTCGAATCACAACAACCTGACGCCCGACAAAATAGGCGCCTTCGAGACCCGTTCCAAGGAAGTGCTCGCCACAATCCTGAACGGCGGCGAGTTCAAACCGAACGAAGAGTTGACCCGCAAGAAGTGAGTGGGGCAGGCGCTTCCGCCGGCGCTTCCGCCTGCCAACCTGTTTTCATAACGTCTCTGTCCACTGGCTTGTCGGTGCGCCAGCTTCACCCTACAGCAACTGCACTTCCCGCTGGATCTCGCCGGTTACCCGCGCGTCGCTATCGCCCACGAACATATCGATCTCCGAGCGCACGCCGAAACGCGGCAGGTACACGCCGGGTTCAATCGAGAAGCACGTCCACGGGATCACCCGCCGCTCGTCGTGGTTTTCCAGGTTGTCCATGTTGGCGCCGCTGCCGTGCACTTCCACGCCAATCGAATGGCCGGTGCGATGCACGAAATATTCGCCGTATCCGGCCTTCGTAATCACGCCGCGGCTGGCATCGTCCACTTCGAAGCCGCGCAATTCCCGCTTTGCCGCAACCGCTTCCTGCACGCGCTGGATCGCGGCGTCGCGCGCGCCGGTCACCACGCCAAAAACCTTGCGCATCTCGTCCGGCGGCTGGTCGCCACAAAAACCGGTCCAGGTGATGTCGTAGTAAACCGCCTCCGGCTGATCGAGCTTGGCCCACATGTCGAGCAGCACCCAATCGCCCGGGCGAATCGGCGCGGTGACTTCCTCGGTCGGCTCATAATGCTGATCCGACGAGTTGGCGTTCACACCCACGATTGGGCCGTGGTCGGTGATCAGCCCAGCTTTGGCGAAGCGGTCGCGAATGAAGTTTTTCACTTCCACTTCGCTCAGCGGCGCGCCGTTGCGGGTGCGCTCGGCAATCACCGCAAAGGCTTCGGCGCGCACTTTGTCCACCCGGCGTCCGGCTTCCAGGTGCGATTCCAACTGCGCCGGGGTCCAGCGCGCTTCGAACACCTGAATCAATTCCGCCGAGCTCGCCACCTCCAGCCCGAGGCTGCGCACCAGCTCCACCGTGCCCGCGTCCACCATCGCCACATAAGGAATCGCGCACAGCGGCGAGTACTGCATCGCCACGCGCTTCATCCCAGCCGTCATCCGGCGCAGGCATTCCACCTGCTCGCTCCAGCCGGAATAGAGCAGCTTCTCGCCCGGCGCTCCCGCGGTCATGCCGCGCTCGATGCGGTGCTCCAGGCCGCGCGGCTCGCCCGCGGCCGGTATCAGGTAATACCAGCGGCGCGTCGGTGTCCGTGGCGGCGTGAATCCCAGCACCCGGTACGCCAGCGGGTCACGCATGTGATGATCGAAAAACAACCAGCCGTCCAACCCCTGGTTGCGTAGTTCCTGCTGAATCCTGGCAAGTTCCATAGGTTCTATAGTCTATCCGATGAGCCCCGGTAGGGCACGCTTTAGTTTGCCCGTGTGTTCGCTCCGCTATGTGGACTATACTGTGGAATAGAGTCCACAATCGTGACTATACAGGTAGTGCTCGACGCAAAGCTCCTGAGAGCCGCCGATCTGGCGGCGAAACGCCGGAAAGTGAATCGATCGGCCTTGATTCGCCAGGCTCTCGCGCGACACCTCAAGCACTTGCATGAGCTGGAATTGGAAGAGCGGGAGCGGCGCGGGTATCTGGCCCAGCCACAGCGTGAGGAAGAGTACCGCATCTGGGAGGATGCCGCGGCGTGGCCGGCACTCTGAGGCGGGGTGAGGTCCGTCTCTGCCGGTTCGCGCCCCCGGACAAGCAGCGGCCGGTGCTGGTTCTGACGCGCGACAGCGCAATCGGCCATCTGGCGACCGTCACCATCGCGCCGATCACGTCGACTATTCGCGGCGTGCCTTCCGAAGTGATTCTGGACATTGATGACGGGATGAAGAACCGCTGCGCGATCAATCTGCACAACGCCGTCACCGTAGCTCAAGCGCGATTGGGACGGCGCGTCGGCGCCTTGAGTGCAGAGCGTATGCAACAAGTCTGCGCGGCCCTGGGCTTTTCGCTCGGGTGCTCCTAAACAGGCCCGCCAGTCCCGCGTTCGCGATCGCACAGACAAGTCCCAATTCCGAACGCTCCTGACGGCCGCCGCAGCCTGCCACCCATTTTCCGCTCTGTAATCCGCCCTTCGCGTTGGCATGACAATTGCCCATACTCGGTCGTGCGCACACTCATCCAGGATCTCCGTTTCGGTCTCCGCATGGCCCTGCGGAGCCCCGGCTTTACTCTGATCGCGGTCCTGACGCTGGCCGCCGGCATCGCCGCCAATTCCACGGTTTTCAGTTGGATCGACGGCGTCCTCCTGCATCCGGTACCGGGTGTGGCCGACCCCGCCAGCTTGGTCGCCTTTGAGACCGTGGCGCCGAACGGGGATGCCTTGGCTACCTCCTACCCCGATTACCGCGATTACCGCGATCGCCTGAAGCTCATCAACGGCCTGGCAGGCGCCACGATGATCCCCTTCAGCGTCGGCCAGGACGTGCATGCGGAGCACATCTGGGGCGAGTTCGTCACCGGCAATTATTTTGAGGTGCTCGGCGTCAAACCAATCCTCGGCAGAATGTTCGCGCGCGACGAGTATGGCGACGCGCAGGGCGCCCACCCCGTGGTGGTCATCAGCGAACGCCTTTGGCAGCGCCGCTTCAACGGCGATCCCGGCGCGGTCGGCCAACTGCTCCGCGTAAACCGCCAGCAGTTGACCATCGTCGGCGTGGCGCCGGCCAGGTTCCTCGGCTCCGTGCCTGGACTGGCGTTCGAGATGTGGGTTCCGATTACCATGGGCGCGCAGCTCAAAGTGCTCCCGGAGTGGTCGCTGACCGATCGTGGAACGCGCCAGATGATCGGGTTTGCGCGTCTTCGGCCGGGTGTCACCCTGGAGCAAGCGCGCGCTGAAATCCAATCCCAAGCGCGCCACATGGCGGAGGCGGACCCGGAGCACAATCGCGGTATCGGCGCCACCGTGCTTCCCATCTGGAAAGGCCACTTCGGCGCGCAAAGTATCTTGCTGGCGCCGCTCACGATCCTGATGGCCGTTTGCGGCGTGGTGCTGCTGATTGTCTGCGCCAACATCGCCAACCTGCTGCTGGCTCGTTCGACCGCGCGGCAAAGAGAGTTCAGCGTGCGCATGGCGGTGGGCGCCGGCCGCGGCCGGCTGGTGCGCCAGTTGCTCAGCGAGAACCTGGTGCTGGCCATGCTGGGCGGGCTGTTGGCCATCCCGGCCACTTCGTGGTTCAGCCAGTCGCTGGGAGGCATGGTACGACCGAGCGGGCTTCCGGTGACGCTCGATCTTCCTCTCAGCGGCGACGTGGTGGTCTTCACCTTTCTGCTGTGCCTGCTGGCGTGCGCCGTTTCCGGCATCGCACCCGCCTGGCACATGGCGCGCGCCAATCTCAACGAATCCTTGAAGGAAGGCGGCCGCGCCGGTTCGGGTGGCGCCAGCTCGCACCGCATCGAGCGGCTGCTGGTGGTTTCCCAGGTCGCCCTGGCGCTGGTCGTCGTCATCAGTGCGGGTTTGTTCGCCCGCAGCTTCCAGGCCGCGCGCCAGATCAGCCCCGGCTTCGATCCCAGCCACGTGCTGGTGTCGCACCTGGCCCTGAACGGGTACACGGTTGCGGAGCGCAAGCAGTTTGTGGAACGATTGCGCGATCGCGTCCTGGCGCAGCCGGGAGTGACCGACGTCACATATGCTCAGACCGTGCCTCTCTCCATTTCCGGCCAATGGTGGGAACCCTTGGAGATTCAAGGCTACGTTCCCGGCCCCAGTGAGAACATGAAGATCCTCCGCAACGTGGTGGCGCCGGGTTACTTCAGCCTGATGCGCATCCCGCTGGTCGAAGGCCGCGATTTCACCGACCACGACGATGAAAAGTCGGCGCCGGTGATGATCGTCAGCCAGACCTTTGCCCGCCACTTTTTTGGCAGTCGCTATCCCATCGGCCAGCATGTGAATGGGTGGGGACGGTGGTTCGATGTGATTGGCGTGGCCAAGGACAGCAAGTACCAAGACCTGGATGAGGCGGCGAAGCCATATTTTTATGTGCCCTTTCGCCAGTGCTTGCGCGAGGACATGGGCATCCGCCTCTATACGAGGACCGCCGGCGATCCGCTGCAGGCAGTGGAGCCGGTGCGGCGCGCCGTGCGCCAGCTCGATCCCGACGCGGGCGTCTTCGACTCCATGCCGATGGCCGAGAACATCAACGCCGCGCTGTTCACCGAAAAACTGGCGGCCACCATGCTGGCCGTGCTGGGCGCGGTGGCGCTCCTGCTGGCGGCGCTCGGGCTTTACGGAGTGATGGCCTACGCGGTCGCCGAACGCCGCCACGAAATCGGCATCCGCATCGCGCTCGGCGCGCGCCCCGGCGACGTGGTCGTCATGGTGGTCAAACAGGGCATGGCGCTCACTTTGGTCGGGCTCGCGGTCGGCATGGCTGCGGCCCTCGCCGTCACCCGGGTGGTCGCCGCCGCGCTGGTTCAGGTGAGCGCCACCGACCCGCTGGTATTCGCCGGCGCGCTCCTGTTCCTGGCCGCCGTCGCCGCCCTGGCCAGCTACCTGCCCGCCCGCCTGGCCGCCGGCATCGACCCCAACCAGGCGCTGCGATCATAACGCTCGGGCTTTGATAAACTGGACTCGCACACCTATGTACGAGCCCATGCCCAGCATGTTGACCTCGAGAGGGTTTCGCGTAGGCTATGCCGTGTTCTGTGTGCTCTACGGCGTCTTCAACCTCTACGGGGCCATTGCCAGCGGGCGCCGCACGCCACACATCGTGCTAGGCCTGTTCTGGCTGGCGCTCGGCGTCTTTTGGGGCATCGGCTCTCTGCCACGAAAAAAAGCCCGGCGTTAGGTCGTGGCGCGGCCTGTCCAGGCTGCTGAGCCGAGATTCGTCTCGGCTTTTCTTCTTCGGGCGACTACTCAAGTCAGCAGTCTGAGCCTACGTTCCCATCACGATCCCGCCATCCACGCTGAGCACCGCGCCGGTGACGAAGGACGCCGCACTCGAGGCCAGCCACAAATACGCATTGGCGATGTCCTCGGGCTGTCCCATGCGGCCCAGCGGCGTGTGCGTGCGCAAGCCTTCCCGTATCTTCTCCGGGACAGCCTTCATCATGTCGGTGTCGATGATACCCGGCGCCACCGCGTTGACGCGAATCCCGAACCTGCCGAATTCGCGCGCCCACACCCGCGTCATCCCGATCACGCCCGCTTTGCTGGCGACATAATTGGTCTGCCCGAAGTTGCCGTACAAACCGACCACACTGGAGGCGTTCAGAATCACCCCGCCCGCGCCCGTCCCGATCATGCGCCCGGCGACGGCCCGCGTGGCCACGAACACGCCCCGCAGGTTCACCGCGATCACCGCGTCGAACTGTTCGTCGCTCATCACGCCGGCGATGGCGCCTTCCTTGTATTTGACGATCTGCCCGTCGCGCAGAATGCCCGCATTGTTGACCAGCGCGTATACCGGCCCCAGCGCGCGCTCGGTTTCCTCCAGCGCGCTCTCCACCGAGGCCGCGCTCGAGACATCCACCTTCTGGAAAATGCCTCCCGCTTCCGGCTGCCCGTCCTTCACGTCCCAGGAAGCCACCTTGCAGCCTTCCTGCGCGAAGCGCCGCGCGGTGGCCTTGCCGATGCCCGCCGCCGCGCCGGTAACGACCGCCACTTTGCCCGCCAGTCCAGTTTCAATCATGACCTCCACAGTATCACCGGCCGCACCCGGTAACGCCGGCGGTCTTTGCCGCCGGTGTTTTCCCGCGCTCGTTTTTCTTAATTCGTGTTCATCCGTGTTCATTCGTGGCCCATCTGTTCTTGGCGTTCGCCCGCCCGGACACGCTATAGTAAAAGTGTCCCCATGCGAGGCCCACGCTGGCTCCTGCTGCTGGCGATCGCCGCGATCCTCGGCGGCATCGTTTTCACCTATCGCGCGCAGAAAAGGTCGGCCGCGGCGCACGCGCCCGCCAAGCCCAAGGAGCTTCCCGACGATCTGCACTCGAGCGCCCAGCTCTGGCACTGGGTGGAAACCGACGCCAAAACCGGCCACGTCCGCGCCGACATCACCGCCGAGGACTTCCGCGAAGTCAGGGATTCCTCGCGCGTCGACCTCAAGGGCATGAAGCTCCGCCTGCCCGGCAAGAAGGACGAGACCTACGACCTCGTAAATGCGGCCAACGCCGAGTTTTACAAATCCGAGCATCGGCTTTATTCCGAGGGCGAGGTCGAGATCACGCTGAATCTTCCGATGGAAGGCGCGCCCCAGCGCACCCCGGTGATCATCCATTCCTCCGGCGTCACTTTCAACACCGAAACCTACCGCGCCGAAACCGAGAGTCCTTCCACGTTCACTTTTCAAAACGGCAGCGGCAAGGCCACCGGCGCGTCCTACGATCCCACCGTGCACGAGTTGCGCATGAAGCAGGACGTCGAGATTCACTATCAGCCGCAAGGCCCGGACTCGAAGCCGATGACGATTGAATCGGGCGGCCTGGTCTTCCATGAAAACAACCAGACCATCGAGCTCCCGCCCTGGGGCAAGTTGACGCGCGAAGGCACCGTGGTGGAAGGCGATGCGCCGCTGATCCAATTGCAGAACCACCAGATCCGCAACGTACACGCCTTCAACGCGCGCGGCACCGAGGATAACGACAACCGCCAGATCGCCTACTCCGCCACCGAGCTCTTCATGGACTGCAACGAACACGGCCAGGTGGAGCATATCGCCGCCGTGAACAACGCTCGCCTGGTGTCGAACGCCCCCGCTTCCGCAACCACCGTCACCGGGGACCGCGTGGATCTGAATTTCGAAGTGCGCGACAACCGCAGCATCCTGCTCCGCGTGGCCGCCGCCGGCCACGGCGTGGTGATTTCAAAACCGCTGCCCGCGCCCGGGAGCGAGCCCGGCGATACCCACGTGCTCTCGGCCGACAACCTCGAGATGACCATGCGCCCTGGCGGCAAGGAGATCGACCGCGTGGTCACCCACGGCCCCTCCAGCCTGGAGTTCGTTCCCAACACGGCCGCCGCCCACCACCGCGTTTTGCGCGGCAAGGATTTTCTGATCGCATACGGCAAGGACAACCGCATCGACACCTTTCACGCCAGCGATGCCCACACCGCTACCGATCCCAACGCCGAGGAACGCAATCGCAAGCGCGCCCAGTCCGTCACCGGCAGCCGCGAAATCAACGCCCGCTTCGATCCCAAGACCAGCCACCTGGCCGCGATGGAGCAATCCGGCGGCTTCACCTACGCCGAAGGCGACCGCCAGGCCCGCGCCTCTAAAGCCACCCTCGATTCGGATCAGAACGTGATGCTGCTCGATGGCGGAGCGCGCATGTGGGATTCGACCGGCGCCACTTCCGCGGACCGCATCCGCATGGACCAGCGCACCGGCGATTTCACCGCCGAGGGCAACGTCAATTCCAGCCGCATGCCGGAACAGGATGCCAAGAAGAACTCGCAGGTCCTGGCCACCGACGAACCGCTGCAAGCCCAGGCGCGCCGCATGGTATCCACCAACAAGAGCCACAACATGCACTACGAAGGCGGCGTGGTGATGTGGCAGGGCGCCAACCGCATCACCGCCGACACGGTGGATGTGGACCGTGAGAAGCGCTCCTTCATCGCCGACCGCAACGTGGTCAGCAGCCTCTGGGAAGAGCCTAAGGACGTCGAGAAAAAGAAAACCGCCGCGCCCGTGCTCACCGTGGTGCGCGCGCCGCGCCTGGTCTACACCGATGCCGACCGGCTCGCCGTGTACACCGGCGGCGTCGACATGTCGCGGCCGGGGATGCACATCACCAGCCGCGAATTGCACGCCGTGCTGGCCGATTCGAGCGCCGATTCGCGCCTCGAAAAAGCCTTCGCCGATGGCGGCGTGAAGATTGTCGCCGACACCGTCAACGGCCGCCGCATCGCAACCGCCGAACACAGCGAATATTACACCGGTGACTCGAAGGTGATCCTCTTTGGCGGCAAGCCCCGCCTGGCGGACGACGCCGGCCATTCCACCGAGGGCGAGAAATTGACCTACTACTCCAACGATGATAGGTTGGTCATAGATGGGGCTTCCAACCGGCCTGTCCAGACCTTTATCACCCGGCACCGAAAATAACGGCGGCGTGAGCAAACTCGAGACCTCGGAGATCTCCAAAGCCTACCGGGGGCGCCGCGTTGTCGACGACGTCACGGTGCATTTGCAGCAGGGCGAAGTGGTCGGCCTGCTGGGGCAGAACGGCGCCGGCAAGACCACCACCTTCTACATGATCGTCGGCCTCATCACGCCGGATTCCGGCCGCATTCTGCTCGA
>DASWZP010000223.1:0-26145 GCA_036404395.1 Bryobacteraceae bacterium
GTTGGGCGCGGCTCCCAGGGCGCGCTGCAACTCGCCGACATCGGTCGTGAATGGCGTGACAACCTGCGCGTGGCAAACGTCCGAGTAAACCACCGACATCACCCGGTTCGGCCCGGCGTTGTCCGCGATGAACTTCGCCGCCGCCTGCTGGATGGACTTCCAGTCGTCGCCCGAATTCACGTCGAGCCAGATGACAAAGCGCTGTTGCTTCGAAATCCCCGAAGTGGCCGGCCCGAGGCGGCTCTGAAACGCGGTGATGGGCTGTTCCTTGCCATCCTCGAAGATGCGGAAATCGTCTTTGGTCAGGCCATGCACGGGCTCGTCTTTCTTGCCGGTCACCACCGCATCCACCAGCACCAGGCGCGCTTCGGCCTTGAGCTTCAGGTTGCTCGTGCCCTGATCGCCGGACCCGCCGGTTTGCGCCGCGAGCGGCGAACACAGGAACAGCATGAGGGCTGCGTACTTAAGGCCTGTATGGGAACAGCCAATCGAATCGCCATTGAACGCTCCTTGACGCGGCGCCCTCTGTGCCGGGCTCCGATCCGCATTCGGAGCCGCGACCGTCAGGGAGCGGTCGGAACAGGCATTCCGAAGCGCGTACTTCACTCGGCTCCCATATCGCGAAATCCTGCTCTGTTCGGTTTTCATGGGATCTCCACTACTCCGTTGGCCGCGGCCATCTGCCGGCCTTCGGCGTCGCGCACCACGACGCGAACCATGTAAGGGCCGATCTTGACATCGAAGTTGCTGTTCACCGTGACGCCGGCCGCGCGCCGCCGCTCGAGATTTTCGTCCTTCAGCCGAAGCTCAACTACCTTCTGCGTTCCCTTGATGTAGTTGCCGTTGCCATCGAAAAGCGCACAGACCAGCGTCACGTCGTCGCGGTTCCGGTCATCCTGCTTGCGCAAGGGAAGCTGCCGGATATCGAGGTGGGTGGTGACTTTGAGCTTGGCGTCCTCTTCCGTGGTTTTGAAAAACTCGCTGTGAATCTCGATGGACAGGTCGCGCAGTACATCGCGGGAGAAAACGGCCTCGCCAACTTCCCGTGTGGCCGTCGCGGCGGCGTCCTCCTCATGGGACGGCGCCCAGTAACCCCTGCGGGCTTCGAGCGAGAACCCCTTGAGGTTCGCCAGCTTCACCTTGATCTCGTGGTACTTCCCGTCTGGTTTGAGATCCTTGGGATAGAAGCCCAGATAATAGACGTATTCGGGCGGCGTGGCCAGGCGATTGAACCCGCCCAGCAAATCGTTATCGCTGTTCGTCGTGCCGCCGGTCGAATGAGCCAGGTCTTCCAGGACCATCCCCTGGGCAAGATTCTCCCAACTGTCGTACTTGGAGATGAGCTGGCTGGTCCGAGGGTCGGGCGAATTGCAACCCGGAATATCGCCGACCGGGTCGATGGTGTAAACGCCGCGCGCGTCGAGGGTGTTAATAACCACGCCCGCGCGGGTGGCGCGGTCGATGGATTCGCTGAGGTCCTTCTGCAATTCGTCGGGAAGATACATGCCGGGCGACACCAGAATCATAGTTCGATCACCCGGCATGGCGGAGAGCAGCCGCACGATGTTGCTGAGCGTGCGGAAGGTGGCGATGGCTTCGCCCTCGCCTGTATTGGCGACTTCGCGGAGAATGTCCTTGGGATCGATGTGGGCGCCCGGCAGGCAAGCGGCGATAATGCCGCCCTCCAGCGCCAGCGCCTCCTGGTTGTCGCGGTTCAGCCATTGGTCCGCGACGTAGAAACTGGCCGGAGGGAAGACCTTATGGGCCGGCACCACGGGCATGATCTTCATCAGCGTCTCTTTGAATTTCGCGGGGTCGTTGGTGAACTCGAGCGTGACTTTGCCGGAGAGCGTGAGCAACGCCACGCGGTCCTGCGGGCGTATCCCTTGTTCGATGTACTTCAACGCCGCGATGCGGGCGTTCATCAGGTCCCCGATCTTGAGATGGACGTCGTCGAAGACAAACGCGGTGAAACGGGTTGGTATCACCAGCTTGGAACCAGGGGCGGCCGCCTCCGGTTCCCATGGGATCTCGGCTGCGGCGCCCGCCGGCGCCGGCGGCTTGGGGACGGCGCTGCCCTCGATCGAGAACTGCGAAATGTACTGCTGCTTGCCGCGGTCGGTGAGCTGAAAATCCTCTTTGTGGAAGGTGCCGACGGTGTGACCTTGCTTGTCGCGAATCACCACGGGAACGCGGACCAGGTTCACGCTCGATTGAAAAGTAGGCGTCTCCTCGCGAGTGGTCACCTCGCCGGGCGGTGTCTGCGCGGCCAGCGCGCCGGCGAGCAGGAAAAAGGTCCAAGAGCGCATGATACTCTCCTTCCGCGAGAAACCCGGCGGCGCGGATTTTGTCGAGTGGCCCCGGCTGCGGCCGGCCCACTTGCTTCGCATTATAACTGTCTCGACTCACACGCCGTCGCGCAAGTTGCTGGCTAAATGGGGCTAACGCGGCGTGAGCAAAGAGAGGTAGACAGGCGAACTCCGAACTCCGGCGCGGACGTGGATGGCGCGCGCGGCTACCGCTTCGCCACTTCCAATTGGACCGGCCGCGCCACCGAGTTCACTTCGGGGTTGTAATACTCGTATGCCCGCGAGGGGAAGGTCCGCGCGCGGATCGGGTACTTGGCGCGCAAGCGGAAACTCAGCTCCACCGTATCGCCCGCGGCAATCGAATCGAAGTACAGGATCGCCTGCGTGGCCGTGAGGTTGAACTTTTCGAGGCGGCCGCCCTGGCGGCTAATGCTCTGTTCCTGGTAGGTCTGCAGGTCTTCGGTCAGCAGATCGAACCCGGGCGGAATTCCCAGGTCCACCATCACCATGTTGGCGGATTTGGGCAGATTGTTTTTCACCGTTGCGGTCGCCCCGGCGATATCGTCCTGCGCCAGGCGTGTGCGGTCGTAGGTCACGTCAATCGAGAGAGCCTCGGCCGCGGGCTTCTCCGTCCACGGCACGAAATATCGCCCCACCACCTGATAGGCCAGCCCGCCTTTGCCGTCGAAGCGGATGGCGACGTCGTTAGAGGACCTGGCGTTTACGTCTTTGAATACGAACTGGTGCAGCAGGTCGTTGTTTTCCGGGGTGAGAGTGAGCTTCTCGACGGGCTTGCCATTGAGCGCGATCTCGACCGTGCCGCGCACATCGGAGGTTCCCTTTTCGGTGGCCAGCAGCAGCGCCCTCAGCGCCATGATGGTCGCCTGGGTGGTGCCCCAGGTGCCCTCGGCGCTCTTCTTCGAAGCGAGGTAAGCCAGCGCCTTGGCCGCCGTGGTAGAGGCTTGCCCCGATTTCAGCAGGGCCTGCACGGCCAGCCCGGTGGTTTCCACGGCCGCGCTTTCGCCGGCTCCGTACATGCCGGTTTCCTCCGCTGTCCACCAGGCTTGCTCGCCCTTTTCGGTGCGTGCGTCCAGCAGCATTTGCATGGCACGGCCGGTAAACTCGGGGGCCTTTCCATAATCGGCGGCGAAGTTGGCCAATACCGCCAGAGTGTAGGCGTCGGTCCGTTCGCTCATGTGCTGCTCGACAAACTGGCGGGCCTTCTCCACGACCGGCCCCTGGTAACCGGTATTCTCGAGCGACCAGGCGATGTAAGCCGTAATCCGCAGCGCGTCGCTGTTGTATCGGTTGGTGGCGCCCTCATTGATGAAATTGCTGTCGGGCTTCCAACTCCCATCCGGCTGTTGCTGTGCGGCCAGCCATAGCTCGGTGCGCTCAATCAGCTTCGGATCGACGTCATGAACCTTGGCCATGTCGCCGAATTCCATCAATCCATAAGCCGTGAGGATTTTGTTGGCGGGCGCCTGGCCGAACCAGGAGAATCCTCCGCCGGGCACTTCGAAAGTGAGCAGGCGCTGGTAGCCGTTGGCGATGAAGCCTTCGGCCTTGGCGTGCACTTCCGGCGTCAGCTTGCCGGTGCGCTTCATGTAATCGAGCGCCAGCACGTTGGGATAGGTGGCCGAGGAAGTCTGCTCGAAGCAGCCAAAGGGCATGCGCAGAATCGAATCCATGCCTTCGATCACCTGGCTGAGCGGGCCGGGATAGAGGCGCACCAGCACCGCGCTCGCATCGGGGATCGAAGCCTCCGGGAAGTTCAGCGTGTGCTCGACGGCCGACTCCAGGCGGCCATTGAAAACCTGGCTCTGCTCGCGCCCGTTGGGGATCACTTCGATTTCGCGCACCACGATATCGGCGCGGTTGGCGGCACCCGTCATGCGCGCCCCGAGCGTCAGCTTGAACTTGCCGATGCGGTTGGCTTCGATGGTGAATTGCGACGATCCTACGCGTCCCGCCTCCACCGCGAGGCTCTTTTCCGGCACGTCTTGGACCAGCGAGAACCAGTCGTCTTTTTTGAGCTGCAGGCAGACGTCGCCGCGGCCGCCGGAGTAGTTATACACGCCGACCGGAATCGAGATGCGGTCGCCCTGCGTGAGCGTGACCGGCAAATCGAGATCGGCGAAGAAATCCTGAAAGACCTTCACGCTGGAGGAGCCGCTGCCCAGCGCTCCGTGCGCGGTGGAGGCAACCATGGCCATGCGCCAGGTGGTGATCGAATCGGCTAGCGGAATCGCTATCGTTGCGCGGCCGTCGCGATCGGTGATGATCTCGGGGTTGATGTAGAGGGCCTCGGGGAAGTAAGAGCGGACGCGCGGAGCCGGCGTGGCGCCGGGGGCGGAACCCTTGGCGAAAGCCGGGGCATAGGCAGCCTGCAACGCATTCAACTGGCCGGGGTCCAGCAGGTTAGCGCCGTCCGAGGTCATCGTCATACCAGGCATGATCTTCATCAACTGGGCCGCGTCTCGACCCACAACCGCGAGATCGGTGATCATGTTCAGGTTCAGGGTCTGGCTGGCTTGCGGCGAATCGATGGGGACCGCCACATCGCCGGATGCCACGATTTCGACCTGCTCATTGTTCGTGGCAACCTGCAACGTGATGGTCGGAATGCCGACCGCGGAGCCCCGCGTTACGACGATGTGCTGGATCTCGTAGGACCGAAGTCCAGGAGCTGAAACCGTCACCGAGTAACTGCCAGGGAGAACCACCGGGAAGCTGAAAATACCGGAGCCATTGGTGGTGCCGTCGAACGTGCTGTGGTTGCCTTCGTTCTTCAGCGCCACTTTGGCGCCGGGAATGACCGCGCCCGATTTGTCGGCTACCGATCCGGCGATTTGCCCACGGCCATTGAACGGTCCGTAGCTGCCGACAACGGTTACCTCCCGCGTCGCCGATCCGGTGTCCAGAGTCGCCATCACCGCCGCCCGATCGCGCTCGGCGAGAGTGAACCGGCGCGAGCTCATGCTGAACTCGGCGGCCGAGACCTGCACTACATATTGGCCCGGCGGAACGCCGGTGAACTGAAATTGCCCGGCGCCATCGGACCGGGCCGAGCGGGTCTTCCCGCTCGAGATCTCGCGAGCCTCGATGCTCACGCCCGGAACGGCCGCGCCCGAGAGGTCCCGCAGCAATCCGGTGATCTGCGCAAGGCCATTGTACGGCCCCCGATCATGTTCCACCCAGAAACTGATGTCACTGCCGGCTGGGTTGACCGGGCCCGACGCCCGCCGGGTGGTCACACCCAGATAGGCAACAAGATCGTCCGCTGAAGCGAATCGCTTGTCCGGACCCGCGCTGCGCACCACGTACCAGGCCCCCACGCTCTCGAAGTCGAAGTTGGTGCCCCAGGAGTCGCGCAGTTCGGGCGCGCCGGCGGCTTCCAACTGGGCGGCGATTTTGGTCAGGTCCGTCTCGCCATGCTGCGCAATCGCGCGGTTCAATCTCTCAGCGACCCGTTCCACTTGCACCTCGAACTGCACGCGGTACCGGCTGGCATACTCCGCATAGCGCATCTGCGCCACCGCCCGCCCGAATTCGCGGTCGAACCGGTTAGTATTCACCATCTCGGTTGCCGAGAACAGCGCCCGCGCCGCCAGATCTCTGCGGGCCACGCCAGCCGTCTCCACCACCTCCGGCATGCCGATCGAGTGAATCTCGTAGCGCGGTTTCATTACCTCCTGCTCCAAATAGAAAAACACCTTGGCGAAGCCGGGCTGCTTTTCGGCCAACGCGAACACGGCCTCATCCACCACTTGCAGCCCGAGCGCGGCCTGCACTCCTTCGCCGTGCTCGTTAGTTACGCGGAACTGGATGCGGGCATCGTCGCCGGGCTTATACACCGCCCGGTCCGCGGTGGCTTCGATCTTCAGCTCGCCGGCCGGCTGCACGAACACCAGCCGGTGGTCAGCCACCGGCTGCGCATTACGGCCGAACAGGTACGCGTCGAAATCCACCGTGCCGGCCAGTTCGGGCGTTGCCGTCAGATTCAACTCGGCTTGCCCGTTCTTCATGTCCAGATCGCGCGTCAGCACGGTCTGCCCGTCCTTCACCGCGTCCACATACACGGCGCCCTGCTGCCGCGTGGAAAACACGCGAAGCTGGATGCGGTCGCCTGCGCCATACACGGCGCGTTCCGTGCGCAGCAGAATCTGCTCCGCACCTTGGCGAAGTTGGAGCGGCACAGAACTCGATGTGTCATTGCCCTCTTGGTCCTTCGCCTCGATCTCCAGCGTGCGCGGAGTGGACGCCGCCGCGAGCCGCACCAGCGCCACACCGCCGTCATCGCTGGTGACCCTCTGTTCCGCGTTCCCCTCGGCGCGCACCCGCAACTCCGTCTTGGCCGGCTTGCCGTCGGCGTATGACGTCAGCACGAAGACCTGATTTTCGATGCCTGGAATCAGCGTGCCGCCTTCCGGCACCGCCGTGATCAGCAGGGGCGATTCGCTCACCGTGATCGGCTCCCCACGCGTCTCGGAATGGCCGGTGGAATCCTTCACGGTGGCTTCTACCAACACGTGCGCGGCGCCTTGGCTGAGTGGCCGCCCTGCGAAGTAACGCGGCAGCGTCAGGTCGAAACGATACTCCCCTTCGGGGTCGGTCTTCCCCTCGACCGACCCCACGTCAAACACCGACACATCCATCCCCGAAGCCTTCACCGTGACATCCCCCGCGTCCACCGCCTTGCCAAAGAAGTAATTGGCGCGAACCGTTCCGGCCACATGATCGCCCGGCCGGTAGCCATGCTTCGCCTTTTCGTCCTTTCCCGCGAAATCCAGCGCCACTTTGAATTTGGGCAGCACATAGCGCTCGACATCGAGCGCAATCTCGGCGGTGTTCCGCACACCGACGATGGCCTCACTTCCATCCATCAACGCCCGCAGATGATACGTACCCAGATTGACCTCATCGGCCAGCCCAAATTCCGCCGACGCAATGCCGAACGCATCGGTCCGCACCGCCTCTTTGAACACCTTATTGCCGCGCGAATCTTCCACCTCGAAGGTCATGCTGCGCGAGCCAGCCGCCTCATGACCGGCGCGGTCCAGCGCCAGCGCCCGTATGTGGATGGTCTGGCCCGGCTGATAAATCGGTTTCTCCGTAGTTAGTAAGATCGAGACCTTGTCTTCCAGCCGCACCGGTTGCGTGAAATCGGTAGAGCCGATGGGCGTATCCACCACATAACGCAGCGAGTAACTGCCCGTCACGCCCGCCGGAAAACGGAACTGCGCTTCGGTGGTGCCGCGCTGGTTGAGTGGCCCCGTGAATACCACCTGGCTCGGCGCGCCCGGCATCACCAACTCGATCCGCAGCGCGCTCGCCCCCTTAATGGGATCGTTCTTCGAATCGGTGGCGACCACGCGCACCGCTGCCGCGCCCCCGCTCAGATAGGATTGCTGGGCCATCACATGGACCACCGGCCTTAGCAGCATCTCGGAGATCGAGTCCGTGCCCTCGATCGCAGCGTGAGTATCGCCGGCATAGCCGAAGCGGTAACGCACGCGATGCCACACCAGGTCTTCGATGGCGATCTCCTTTTCGAGTTTGAGATCTGCTTGCCAGGATCCCTTACCCCTAGCGAGGGTGATCCGCCGCTCCGAGCGTCCCAATACCCCATCCTCGGGATCTAAGACTTCGATGGTAAGAGTTCCCGCGCCGGTGCGCGGTGCGATGTAGGGTAATTCAACATTCAGTACACCGTGCGAGTAAGTGGCGGTTGGTGTGTCGCTATCTGCCGCGTGCGCGCGGTAGTTAGTACCAATAATTGCCACCGAAGCCAGAAACAGCAACGTGGCTGTGACATATCGGGCTTTCATCTTGCCTCCATAACTCCAGAGTCAGACGCTGGCAAGTTAGACTCTTGAGATGGAACAATCGTTACGATGAAATTCCGTTGCTATAGCGACTCACTGTGAAATGCCGCCACAGTGCGCACTAGCAGCTTGCTCCAAAAACTCCAAAAGCGTCAGAGCCACAGATAAACACAGATGAACACAAATCAAGAGGAATTGTTTTATCCGTGTTCATCTGTGTTCATCCGTGGCCCAAGGGTTTTCTTTCGGACTTTCCCAGAAGCCCTCCAGCGCGGCGCTTAGCGCACTGCCGGCGCTTCCAGCACGAATCCCAAATCGTCGAGCGTCGTCCAGATAGCGCGCCGGTAGGCCACCACCGCCTTCTGATAATCCACGTAAGCGTTCACCAGCGAGTTTTCCGTGGTGGCCAGTTGGCTCTGTGCCGTCAGCAGCTCGAAAGCGGTCACCGTGCCGAGCTGATACTTCATCTGCTCGGCATCCACGTTTTGCTGCGACAGATCGCGCGACGTCTTGGCCGCTTCCATGGACGCTTGCGCCAGGTCGAGCTGGCGGTTGGCTGTCTCCACGTCGAGAATCACCTGTTGGTCGATCTGGCGCTGGCTGTATCGGTCGCGCACGCGGTTCACCAGCGCGTCGGTCAGGCTGGCCTGCGCCGCGCTGCTGCGCACCGGAATTCCCAGCGTCAGGCTGAAGCCGTAATAGGGCGAGGCGAAACCAAAAAGCTGGTTCAGCGAATCGCCCAGTCCGCCGGTTACCAGAGCGGTGGTTCCTCCCAGCGGCAATACCACCGGCAGTTGGTTGCCGCCCAGCCCGCTGCTGCCCGCTTGCAGGCTCAGATCGAGGCGCGGCGTCATCTGGTCGCGGGCGACTCTCGCGTTCAACTCATCGACTCCCACGCGACGGCCGGCCGCGCTCAGTTCCGGCCGGTCGTGGCGCGCCTTGGCGATCGCCTCGCCGAGCGGCAGCGCGTGGAACCCCACCGGCATCTCGCGCGGATCGTCTTCCAATACAATTTCCATCCCCAGCGTGTCCGGCTTCAAGTCCGCGCCGATCAACTGGCGCAAGCCGTCCAGCGCCTGTTGATACCCGTACCGTCCCTGAATCAGATCCAGCTTGCGCTGCGCCACTTGCGACTGCGATTGCAGAATGTCGAGTTTCGAAAGGGCCCCGAGTTCCAGCGCCTGACGGTCCCGCTCGTACGACTTCTGCGCCAGGTCGAGCGACTGCTCCAGCACGCGGATGTTCTCCCGCGCCCGAATGGCTTCCCAATACTGCCCCGCCGCATTGGCGATGGTAGTGGCGATTTGCGCCTGGCTCTGTTCGGTGACAATGCGAAACTGCGTGCGAGCCACCAGCAGCGGCGCGCGGATTTGCAGATTGCCGCGGTTCTGTAACAGCGGCTGCGTCACCGAGAAATTCAGGCCGGTGGCTACGCTCGGGTTGAAGAAGTTGAATGCGCTGTTGGACGACGTGCGGGTCGCGTTGAAACCGGCCGTCACGGTCGGCCCGGCGCCGAACACCTGGCTGTAAGACGCGGTCGACGTCTGTCCTAAATCGCTGAGCGTTTCCGCTCCGCTGGTCTGGCTGGCTTCCTGCTGCACGGAGCGCTGCGCGTCGAACTGAAACAGCACCTGCGGATCGAACGGCGCTTTGGCGCTGGTCACCGCATCGGCCGCGGTGTAAACGTCCAGTTCGGTCAGGCGGATGCCAGTGGAGTTCTTGAGCGCCAGGGCCAGAAATGCTTTCAGGTTCAGCACCAGCTTGCCGCCCTGAATGTGCTGCTCCAGACCCTCCACGTCGCGCTCGATCACCGTGTCCGGATGAAACCGGCGTTCGAAGCTTCCCAGCAGGGGAAACGAATCGCACCAGGCCAGGCGCGCCGCGCCGGCCGCCGCGACGAGCGCCAGCGAGCGCCAAACGCCTCTACTCATAACGCAGGGCCTCGATCGGATCGATCCGCGCCGCCTTCAGCGCCGGATAGATCCCGAACACCACGCCTACTCCCACCGATACTCCGAACGCAATCACAATCGACGAGCTGGTCACGATGGTCTTCCAATCCGCCGCGCGCGCGATGAACCACGAAAGGAAGTAGCCGAAGGCGATCCCGAGCACTCCGCCGGCAATCGAAATCAGCACCGATTCCAGCAGGAACTGCCGCACGATATCGCTTCTGCGCGCACCCGTGGCGCGCCGGATCCCGATCTCTCGCGTTCTCTCCAGCACCGTGGCCAGAACGATGTTCATGATGCCTATGCCTCCCACCAGCAATGAAATGGCGGCGATGGCCACCATCACGTAAGTGAAGATTACCTGCGCCCGCTGCTGCTCCGCCAGCAGTTCGGCGGGGATGGTCACCGTGAAGTCCTGCACTCCGCGATGGGTCGAATTCAGAATCGCCGCCACCACTTTGGCTGCCTGCACGCTATCGGCCCCGATTTTCAGTTGCACGTCCACCCCGTCCAGCGGATCGCGCAAATAATGGGTGAGGTCCCAGAAGCGGTACTGAAATGTGTTCAGCGGAGTATAAATCCGGTTGTTCACATCGCTTCCCGAAGCTGCCAGATTCTGCGACCCGGAGGAAGCCTGCCCGCGCAGCACGCCCACCACGCGCAGCCACGTATCCTCAACCTTGATATACCGGCCCACCGCCGGCTCATAGCCCAACAGCCCGGTCTTGGCGGTTTCGCCGAGCACGCAGACCGCGGCGCTGGCCTGCTCCTCGGCCTCGCCAAACGCCGATCCCTCCGCGAACGTCCAGTTATGAATCTGCGCGTAAGGAGATTCCACGCCGTAGAGCCAGGGAGCTTCGCCAACCGGCTTGGGCAGCAGCCGGGAAGGATGCATCGTCCTGCGCGGCGACAACACGTTCATCGAATCCAGGTTGGCTTGAATGATACGCACGTCGCGTTCGTTCAGCCCTTGCGACGATTTCAGGCGCTGCTGTTTCTCCGCGCTGCTGGTGGCGGGAATCGATTCGATCAGCAGATTCCGCACGCCCAATTGCTCGATGAACCGCAACGATTCGTCGCGCGCGCCGGCGCCTATGGCGAGCATTCCGATCACGGCTCCCACGCCGAAGATAATGCCCAGCGCCGTCAGCAGCGTGCGGGTTTTCTGACTCAGCAGGTTTCCGGCCGCCAGGGCAAAATCGGAAAAATAGCGGCGCACAAAGTGGATCCGCCGGAATCGCGCCGTCTCGGCCGCGGACGCCGCCTTCATCGCCATACCCTGAGCTTCCTCATGTCGGTAACGGCCCGGCCGTTGCGGCCGCTTTCTTCTGCGGCGATTGTTCCGGGTTCGAAAGCGCCACCACCTGACCTTCCTTCAGGCCATCCACCACCACCCGGCTTTCGCTGCGCCGCACCAGCTTCACATCGCGCGGCGCGAAGCTCGCGCCGGAGGGCGTGTATACATAGGTCCGGCTGCCGCTTTCAAACAGCGCCTGGGCCGGAATCCAAAGCACGCCGCGCAACACATCGGTGGTGATCACGAGACGCACGCTCATGCCGGGCCGCATCTCCGGAGCCGGATCGTCCAGCCGCATCTTGCATTCGAAATGCCGGTCCCAGGGAGAGCCGCTGGTACCGCCCAGGTCTGTCACGTGCCCGTGGAAGGCGCGTCCCGGAAGGGCCACCACCGTTATGTCCACCTTCTGGCCGAGCGCCAGATGGCCGCGATCCAGTTCGCCGATGGTGGCCGTGATCGCCCAGTTGTGCAGATCCGGAATCTCGGCGATCGCCATGCCCGCCCGCACCGCGTCTCCCGGCTGGAAATCCGGCAGCGACATGCCTTCCATGAAGAAGTTGGTCTGCGTATTTTGCTTCAGCGCCACGTATCCCGCGCCATGCGCCCGCAGCGTCAGCGACGCGAGGTTTTTCTTGGCCATGGCCACTTCCACGTCGGCTCTGCCCACGCCCGCCGCCTGCACCTCCACCGCTGCCTGGTTGGTGGCCTTGCGGCTGCCGATGTCCTGACGGATCTGGCTCAAGCGGTCCTGCGCGGCCTTCAAGGCCAAATCGTTCTGCCGCGCCTGGATGGCGGAAAGGATCGGGTTTCTGCGGACGTCGAATTCCGCCAGATGGACTTGGTGTTCGGCGCTCGCGATCGAGTAGGTGTCCTCTTCCAACTGGGCCTGCGCCTGCTTTTGGGCCTGTTCCACTTTCAGCTTGGCCTCGGCCAGGTCCGCTTCGGCTTCTTTCAGCCGGTACTCCTGATCGGTCGGATCGAACTCGACCACTACCTCGCCGGCCTTCACCACCTCGCCGGTCTTGCGCAGCGTGGTGATGTGCAGTTCGCCGCCGGTGGTCATCGGCGCGCTCAGCACTTCGGAGTTGCCACCCCGCAGTTCGCCGGGCGCCGAAACGGTCAGGGTGAGGTCTCCGCGGCGGACCCTGGTGGTGGGAACCTGCGTGTCCACCGGCGGTTTCACGGCCCTGTACATGCGTTGGCCCTGCCACACAATACCGGCGCCGGCCGCGGCGAGGATGGCCGTCACCAGCAGCGCCTTCAAGACGCCGCGCAACAGCCGCCGCGCGCGCCGCGAGCGAGGAGCGCCGGCGGCCGGCGAAGGCGTGGCCGGCGCGACCGTCGAGCTCATTTCTTGTCTCCGTTGCGCGGCGGTTCCACCAGGGTCACCATGCTGCCCGCGGCCAGGCCTTTCACCGCGACCTCATCCGGATTGCGGGCCTCCACTGCGACCACCCGCGCCTCATAGCCGTGCGCGGTCCCGACATATACGATGGGGCGCCCTTTGTCGGTGAACAGCGTCTTGGCGGGCACGCTCACCGCATCCGGAATGCGCGCTATGATCACGTCCGCGCTCGAGTTCATGCCCGGCCGCAGTTGCGCACCCGGGTCGTCGATCGCAATATAGGCCTTAAAATTGCGCGAGGGCGGCCAGTCGAAATTCTGCTCGGTGAGCGGCGAGATTCCCGTCAGTCTCCCGGTCCACGTCTTCTCCGGCAGGGCGTCGATCTTGATCACAGCGGCATTGCCGACCGTGATCTGGCCACGGTCCACTTCGTCGACTTTGGCCTCTACCCGAATGGTGGAAAGATCCGGCACTTCGGCAATCACCGCTCCGGGAAACGCGCGGTCTCCCACTTTGTACGGCTGAGCGTTGAGCCAGCCTTGCGAGTAGTTGGATAAATAGTTGATCACGCCGTTATCCGGCGCCTTGACCTCCATCAGCGCCACCTGGTGGTTGGCGATTTCCAGCTCCGATTGTTCCTGGTCGCGCAGCCTGGCGAGCGATGCGATCTTGGCCTCGGCGGATTTTTGGTGCAATTCCACGGCGGCCTGCTCGGCGTGCAGCTTTTCTTCCGCCACGCGGGCATCGATCTTGCTCTCTTCGCCCTGGATCTCGCTCATGATGGCTTGCTGCGAAGCCTGTAGCCGCGCCTTTTCCAGATCGTATTGGGAAGTCGCCATGTCCAGCTTGTCCTGCTCCGCCGTGATGCGCGCCTGCGCCAGCGCCTGTTCCAGGTTCGCTTTCGCCTGGCGGAGCGCGGCCGTGTGTTCCCGAATGGCCTGCTGGGCGGCGCTGGGATCGAAGCGGATTACGGTTTGACCCTGGGTCACCGGGCTGTTGGGCGGCGCCAGCCAGACAATCTGCAAGTCCGACACGCGCACCGGCGCGCTGAGCTGGATGGAGCGCTCCGCCGCCAATTCTCCCCGGCAACGCACCAGCACCAGAAACTCGCCCCGGCGCGCCTTGGCCATGGGAAGATCCGCGGCCGCTTCCACCTTCCGCAACCTCGACCACGCCACCGCGCCGGCCGCCGCGGCCAGCGCCAGCAACAACGCGATCCAATAGCGGGCCTTGCCGGCGCGCCTCATTTCGCGCCCGCTCCCGGTGGCAGGATGTCCGCCGCCACGGTCAGATCCGGCAGCAGGTGGGGATCTTTCGAATCCAGCCGGTAGCGGGCGGCGAAGGTCTTGACAGGGCTATCCAGTGCCGAGGCCGCCACCGGGCTGGCCGAATCGAAACGGGCCGTGAAGGTGAGCGAAGGGTACGCATCCAGATGCACCACCGCGGTCGACCCTGGCTGCAATATCGCGCCATCGGCTTCGTTCACCGCAAGCCGCAGCACCATGCTGGCGGGATCGAAAATGTGCAACAGCGGATTCCCCGCGTAGGTTTGATCGCCCTCCTGCGCGTGGCCCATGGAATTATTCTTCCAGACGTTGTCGAGCGATACCATGCCGTCGATCGGCGCTTTCACGGTCAACTTTTCCAGGTCTTTCTGCAACTGCGCCAGGGTAAGCTTCTGCCGGTCGCGTTGCAGGACCAATACACCGACTTCGGCGCGTTCGGCGTCGTCGTGAAACTGGCTGGACCGCAGCAGGCTCTTGACGTGCTCTTCGGCGTCGCGCAGCTTTTCGGCATTCTTGAGCTGCTCGAGGTCGCTCAACACCGGCCCCTTGCGGATTTCCAGCTTGGCTTTTTCCAGGTCCGCCGTGGCCTGCGCCAGGTCGGACGTCCGCTTGGCGGCATTGCTGCGGTCCTCGGCCATCTTCTGTTCCACCTGGTGGGACAGATCGTCGAACTTGGCTTGCGCGTCGCGTTGCGACTTGATTTGTGCGGTGCTGTCGAACTCCGCCACCAGATCTCCGATGTGAACCACGCTGCCATTGGGAACCAGTTTGACCAGCGTCATCATGCCGCCCTGGCTGCTGATGCGAGGGACTTGAACCGGTGTGATTCGCTGGGCGGCAATGGTGCCGATCGTGCGTACGCCACGCGGCCGGACAGGGGACTCGGCGGCCGCTGGTTGGCTCGCTTCCGGTGCGGCATTTGCCGGCGCTTGGCGGCCTCCGCATCCGGCGCCCGCCAGGATCGCCACCAGCAGCGCGGCAACCACTCCCGCCGACGAATTTGACACTGGCCTCCCGCCTAAAATTCGACGTTAACACTTAGACGCCGGGCGGTTGCAATTTGTTGACCGCTGGCGCCGACTTTGTTGGGTGGCATTTTGCCCGGACGGGCGCGGGAAATGCGGTCACACGTGGGCCATTTTCGCCTGGAGGCACCAACCGAGCCGCGACCGAGCATCGTGGCGCGGGCCAGGTAGGACAGACGATCGGTTTTTGTGGTCTGTCAAGTTTTGTCGTCTGTCAAGCGGCGCGTCTCCTGCCGAGGCGCGACAGACGACAAAAACCGATCGTCTGTCCTACCTGGCATCCGCGAGGCCAATGAAAGACGCACCAGAGAGAATGCTGTCACTCACACCGCAACACCACTGCCGGGTCAACCCGCACCGCTCGCCGAGCCGGAATCGCGCACCCCGCCACCCCGGCCAACGTCAGCACGGCGCCTGCCGCCAGAAATGTCACCGGATCGCCAGGCGACACGCCAGCCAGCACCGCTCGCAACAGCCGCGTCACGCCGAACGCCAGCGGCAGGCCAATCATGAGCCCGTACGCCAGCGGCCGCAAACCTTGCCGGAACACCAGCCGCACGATGTCGCCGCTGGTTCCCCCCATCGCCAGGCGGATTCCGAACTCCTGCGTCCGCTGGCTGACCGAGTGCGCCGTCACCGAATACAACCCGATCGACGCCAGCACCAGGGCCACCACCGCAAACACCGTGCAGATGGCGCCGAACAGGCTCGTGGTCAGGCGGTTCTCCGCAATCCGGTCCTCCAGCGAACGCACTTCATACACCGGCAGCGCTTCGTCCACCCTCTGCACTTCGGTGCGAAACGCCTGCGCCAAGGTCGATGGCGGAACTCCCGTGCGCGCCACCAGGTACGCCACCCGCTGTGGCGCCTCCGCGTATGGCAGATAGATCAATGGCGAATGCTCCAGCGGATGGCGGAAGTCCTGCAAAATGTCCGGCACCACGCCCACCACGGTCAACCACGGTTGCGGGACGCCGTCGCGGACCAGGCGCAGCCGCTTGCCCAGCGGATCTTTTCCCGGCCACATCTTGGCCGCGAAGTTTTCGTTCACCACAGTCAGCGGCGCTTCCGCGGTGCTTTCTTCATCCGTGAACAGGCGTCCCCGGCGCGCCCGCACCTGCCCCACGCGGAAGTAGCCGGCGCTTGCCACAATCGCGTCCAGCCGCGGCAGCCGGTCGCCCGCCGGAGCGTCGCCTTCCATCTGGTAGGGGAACTCGATCCAGCGGCCGAGCGGCAGGTTCGAAACCACCGCCGCCGCTTCTACCCCCGGCAGCGCATCGAGGCGCTTGGCAAGCGTCTCATGGAACCGCACCAGCTCCTCCTCGTGTGCGTACTTTGCCTCCGGAAGGTTGATGCGCATGGTGAGCACATTCGCCGTGTTGACGCCGAGCGGCGTCGCATACAGGTTGGCGGTGCTGCGAATCATCAGGCCCGCGCCCGCCAGCAGCATCACGCACAGCGCCATTTCGAAAGCCACCAGCGTCCCGGCCAGGCGAAGGCTGCGGCGCCCGCCCGCCATGCCGTACCCGCCATCCTTCAGCGACCCGTGAATGTCCACCTTCGCCAGCCGCAATGCCGGCGCCATTCCGAACAGCACTCCGGTGGCGATGGAAATCGCCGCCAGGTAAAGGAAAGCCGTCGCGTCCAGCTTCAGATGCAACCATACCGGTTTCACCACGTCGCCGGTGCCCGCATCGAACCAGCGCAGCCCGCCGATCGCCACCAGCCAGCCCAACCCGCCGCCCGCCAGCGAGAGCAGCGTACTTTCGATCAGCAATTGCCGCATGATGCGCGCCCGCCCGGCGCCGATCGCGACTCTAATCGAAATCTCGCGCGCCCGCCCCGCCGCGCGCGCCAGCAGCATGTTGGCCACATCCGCGCACGCAATCAGCAGCACGAATCCCACCGCGCCGAACAACACCGCGAACAGCGGCCGCATGGCGTACACGCCGGTGATCATCGCGATCGGCAACACCTCCGCCGTGAGTCCGCGGTTGGTTTCCGGATACTGGCTCGCCAGTTGCCGCATCAACGTGACCAGTTCCGTCCGCGCCGCGCCGAGCTTCACCCCATCGGCCAGGCGGCCGTAAACCATCAGGCTGCGGTCGCTGCGTTTCTCCATCGCGGCGGTGGGAACCAGCGGCATCCACAAGTCCGTTTCTTCCGGGAATCGCTTCCCCGGCGGCATCACGCCCACCACTTCCGCCGGCACGTCGTCCACCCGAATCGTCCGGCCCACCATGCCTGGGTCGCCGCCGTACCGCTGCTGCCAGACGTGGTGCCCCAGCAGCACCACCGGGGCCGCGCCCGGCCGCTCGTCCGCGGACGTGAAATCGCGGCCCAGCAGCGGTTTCTGGCGCCCCACTCGGTTGCCGTTCGCCGACATGCGCACGCAGTAATAACGCTCCGGAAGCCCGCTATGGTCGCTCACGTTGACTGGCACGAACTGATACGCGGCCAGCCCCGATAGCGACTTCACGCGCGCCTGCAGATCGCGGAAGTCCGGGTACGATGCCCCGAAGTTCTGGAAGCGCGCGGGGTCGGTTGAATTGACGATGATGACCCGCTCGGCGTGGTCCAGCCCCGCGTTCCAGGAGATGGCCCCGCTAAGGATCGTGAACATCGCCGTATCGGCGCCGATGCCCAGCGCCAGCGCGACTACCGCAACCGCGGTGAATCCCGGGTTCCGGCCGAATGTCCGCGCCGCATACCGGACATCTTGCCACCACGTCTCGATTCTGGCGAAGGTCCACAGGTCGCGACACCGCTCCTGGATTCCGGTCAGGTTCCCAAAGCGCCGCCGCGCGCCGCCGCCGGACTCCTCGGCCGCCATCTCCAGGTGAAACCGCAACTCGTCTTCGAGGTCGCGGTCCAGTTGCCGGCGCCGCCACAGTGCATTGAGTTTCTTGCGAAATCGGTTCATCTCACGCCGTCTCCATCACGCGCGCGATGGCTTCCGCCAGCCGCCGCCACTCGCTCGATTCCCGCGAGAGTTGCTTGCGGCCCTCCGCGGTCAGCTTGTAATATTTCGCGCGCCGATTGTTCTCCGATTGCCCCCACTCGGAATCGATCAAGCCGTCCAGTTCCAGCCGGTGCAGCGCCGGGTAGAGCGATCCTTCTTCCACGCGCAGCACTTCGTCGGAGATCTGCTGGATCCACTGCGAGATCCCGTACCCATGCATGGGTCCGCGGCTGAGCGTCTTCAGAATGAGCATGTCCAGCGTCCCCTGGACCAGGGTTCCTTCGGGCCGCGGCTGTTCTTTTCCCATAGACGCTTGATAGGAGTATCTACCGAAGCGGTTCCGATGTCAAGCTAATGGTTTGGTCCTCGGGGTTTGCCGCGGTTGATGGCGTAGAACCGATTAGAATTCTGGTGAGCCGGGCGGGACTCGAACCCGCGACCCTGTGCTTAAAAGGCACATGCTCTACCACCTGAGCTACCGGCCCCGATTGGATTGCGCTCTCCAAAGTGTACCAGACCGCAGTCGATCAAGCGCCGCTGCGATTCACCTGCACCGCGCCGCTCGCTATACTTGGGTCTCGGATGCGCATGAACCGGTTAGTCCGGCGATTCCTGATCACCATCCTTGCCATCGCCGGGACACTGGCGATCGGCACGGTCGGCTTCACCGTCATCGACCACTACCCGCCCTTCGATGCCTTCTACATGACGCTCACCACGATGACCACGGTGGGCTACGGCGAGATCCATCCGCTTTCCCGGGCGGGCCGCATTTTCAATTCGTTTCTCATCATGTTCGGCGTCACGACGATTCTAATTGCCATTGGCGCCATGACCCAGACGATCATCGAGGTCGAACTGGGCGATCGTCTTCACCAGCGGCGGAACAAACGCATGATCGACAAGCTCAAAAATCATTTCATCGTCTGCGGATTCGGACGGGTGGGGCGTGGCGCGGCGGCCGAACTGCTGCACGCCGGAGTGCCCTTCGTGGTGGTGGACCAGAATCCGGAGCGCACCGAGCGCGCCATGCTGGAAGGCATGTTGGCGCTGGCGGCCGACGCCACGCACGACGATACGCTGCGCCAGGCCGGCATCGAGCACGCGCGCGGCCTGGTGGCGGCGCTCGCCACCGACGCCGACAATCTGTTCGTGCTGCTCTCGGCCAAGGGTTTGAATCCGGGCCTTTACGTGGCCGTGCGGGCGGCCGAGGAAGGCGCCGAAGAGAAGATGCGGCGGGCCGGAGCCAACTCGGTGTTCGCCCCCTACGCGCTCACCGGGCACCGCCTGGCGCAAGCTCTGCTACGGCCCCATGTGGTGCAGTTTCTGGACTTCACGACGCAGGCTATCGGACAGGACATCACCATCGAGCAGGTCTCGGTCGCCATCGACAGCGAAATGGTTTCCAAGACCATCCGCGACATGCAACTGGGCCGCGACCTGGGCGTGATTGTGATGGCCATCCGCAAGCGCGACGGCCAGATGTTGTTCAATCCGCCGGCCGACACGGCCATTCGCGGAGGCGACTTCCTGATTGTGATGGGCCGCCAGGAGAGTCTGCGGACGCTGGAGACGCTGCTGGCCGGCCGCAGTTTGCCGCGAACGGGTTAGGCTTCGTTATGTGATAACTGTGCCGACCGCTCCCTTGACGGGTCCTGAGTCGGCGTCGGACCAGGACCAGCGGACACCCGGAGGCGTACAATTCTAGTCATGGGAAAGCTCCGGGAGCTGTTCGAGTCGCTGGCGTATGCGGGCATGAAGCCGCAACGGCCTGGCGGCGAACCGGCCAAGCCGAAGAGCGCCCTCCGGCAACGCTTCGAAACCTATCTGACCGGGCCGGCGAGCACGGACCCGCTTTACCTGAGCAATCGCACCATCGGACAGCGATTTCGCACCGCGGCGGTGGTGGTGGTGCCGATCGGGCTGCTGGTAGGCGTGCTGTTTCTCGCCTGGAGCGGCGTGTTCAAGACGAAGGATACGTCCAAACCAAGAGAACTGACCACGGCGGAGAAATACGCGCGCATTCTGCCCAACTTCAATCCGAATATTCAGCTACCGGCCCATCACGAACTCGACGTGCAGGATGTTCACGTGGTGCACGGTTCGCCAACCCAGGTAGTGGGGCTGGTGAAGAACAACACCGACCACGTGATCGCGTCCGCCGGGATGGTTTTCGATCTCACCGACCAACGCTGGTCCCGTTTGGGCGCGGTGAGAACTCAGGTCGAAAAACTGCGTCCGCACAGTGCGACGCCCTTCCGGTTTGCCGTGAAGCAGGACACCGCGGAGCACGTCTTAGTGCGCGAGTTTCAGCTTCAGTAAGGGCCCTCTATTGTCCGTCTCTTCCAAGGCAACAAAAAAAAGCTCGGGCGGTGACCGGGGGTTTCGGCAAGAATGGACGCACCGGTACGTCTTATTCGAACCGCTGGCGGAACTCGTCGAATTCCAGGCGCAGAGCGGCCAATTCCCGCTCGAGCGCGGCGATGCGGTCCGCAACCGGCAGTTGCGCCGCGGGAACGGATGCGACTTGCCCCTCTTCGGCGCCCGCGTCGGGCTGGCCCGCCAGCAGATGCGCCCAGCGCGCCTCGCGCGATCCGGCATAGCGGGTCAGGCGGACTACCATGCCCAGCTCCGACAGGTGATGGAGCGTGGTCTCGACCGCTTCCAGGTCGTCGAACTGGTAGAGGCGATCGGAGCGGCCGCGCAACTCACCCACGGTTTGCGGGCCGCGCAGCAGCAGCAGGCATATCAGCGCGGCTTCGCGGCGGCCGAGGTTGAACTGCTCGGTGAAACGCTGGGCGTGCTTGGGCACGCGGATATCGCGGCCGGTGAGCCGGGTAGCCAGGCTCTTGTGGCGCAAGCCTTCGAGCGCGCCTTCGACGGTGGACTCGTCGTAGGCCACCACCGGCTCACGATTGGTCTTCTGGTTGCAGGCGTTGAGCAGCGCGTTGAGGGAGAGCGGGTAATACTCGGGCGTGGCGATTTCCTTTTCGAGCAGGGCGCCCAGCACGCGCACCTCGGCCGCATCCAGTTGCCAGTCCATTTGCTTAGGTTACCAAGGGTGAGGCAGGACAGACGATCGGGTTTTGTCGTCTGTCAGGGCGTCGGTGGCGGAGCATGACAGGCCACGAAAGGCGATGGCCTGTCCTACCTGCCTCGCTTGTCGGGCGGAGTGCTTCGCGGTAGCATAGCGGGGTACGAGAGGGCTTTCGATGGCGCAAAAAATCGGCCGGCGGCATTTCTTTTTCGGGTCGCTCCTGGCGGGTGCGGTCCCGCTGGGAGGGTTCGGGAGCACAGCCTCGCTCCGCAAGCTGGGCTACAAGTCGCCCAATGAGAAGCTGAACATCGCTTCGATCGGCGCCGGCGGCAAGGCCTCCAATGACATCGACGGTTGCAGCCAGGAAAACATCGTGGCGCTCTGCGACGTGGACGACCGGCAGGCCGCGGCTAAGTTCAAGGAGTACGAGAAGGTTCCCAAGTACAAGGACTTCCGCAAGATGCTCGACCAGGAAAAGGGCATTGACGCGGTGATCGTGACGATCCCGGATTTCATGCACTCGACGGCCGCCGTCTGGGCGATGGAGCGTGGCAAGCATGTCTATGTGCAGAAACCGCTGGTGCGCACGGTTTGGGAAGCGCGCCTGATGCTCGAAACGGCCAACAAATACGGGGTCGCCACGCAGATGGGCAACCAGGGTTACTCGAACGAGGGCACACGGCAGGTTGCCGAGATGATCTGGTCCGGGGAAATCGGCAACGTAACCGAAGTGCATGCCTGGACCAATCGGCCGATCTGGCCGCAGGGCCTCACCGAGATTCCGCCGCCCGACCCGGTGCCCGGCACGCTCGATTGGGACCTCTGGCTGGGCATCGCCAATTCCCGCCCCTTCACGACCGGCGGCAAGGGATATCCCAACATGTTTGGCGGCTACTTCTATCAACCGTTCAACTGGCGGGGCTTTTACGATTTCGGCTGCGGCGCGGTGGGCGACATGGCGTGCCACATTCTGGGCGCTTCCAACATGGCGCTCAAGCTGGGGATTCCATCCTCGGTCGAGTGCATCAGCAAGGAAGGCGTCAGCGATTTCATGTTCCCCAAGCGGTCGGTCATCCGCTGCGATTTTCCGGCGCGCGGCAGTATGCCGCCGGTCAAGCTCTTCTGGCATGACGGCTGCACCCGGACGCCGGAGATTCCGGGAGTGCCCAAGGGCGAGTTGCTGGGTGATCTCCCGGCCCGGCCGTACCACCGGCCGCCGGCGCAAGGTCAAGGCGGCGCACCACCGCCGCGGCCAAAGGTCGAGCCCACAGGATTCGTCGGCCCCGTCTTCAATTGGGAGCGCTATCAAGCCCTGCTCAAAGATCCCGAGGCGGTGCCGGAACCGCCCAACGGCAGCGCCTTCATCGGCGACAAAGGCATCATCACGTGCGGCACGTACGCCGAAGATGCGCGGCTGATCCCGGTGGAGAAAATGCGCGATTACAAGTTCCCGCCGGAGCTGCTGACCCGCTCTCCAGGCCACTACCGCGATTGGATCCGCGCCTGCAAGGGCGGGGAAACGGCCTGCTCCAACTTCAACGTGGCTGCGCCGTTCGTGGAGTGGATGCTGCTGGGAGTGGTGGCGCTGCGGGTGGAAGGCAAAATCGAGTACGACCCGGTGAAAATGCGCATCACCAACAACTCGCAGGCCAATCAATACCTGCGTCCAACCTTTCGCAAGGGCTGGAGTCTGGGCCACAAGGTCGAAGCGCTCTAGGCGTGCGCGCGATTTTGATAACGCTTACTTTTGCTCTAATAACGCTTACTTCACCGATGTTATGCGCGTTATTGGGTCATACCTAAAGCCTGCTTTTGTTTGGCCCAGGCGCCGCCGCGCTTGCTAGACTGAATAGGAATGACCTCACCGGAAGAGCGCCATCGTGCGCTCCGGCAGATTCTGGACGACCGTGTCCTGGTGATCGACGGGGCCATGGGGACCATGATCCACCAGGTCCCGCTATCGATCGACGCCGATTACGACGGGCATGAGAATTGTCCGGAGATCCTCGTCGACACGCGGCCGGACGTCATCGAGAACATTCATCGCTATTACTTCGATGCGGGCGCCGACGCGGTGGAAACCAATAGCTTCGGCGGCACAGGGATTGCGCTGGCCGACAACCACCTGAAGCACCGGGTGCATGAGCTGAATTTCCGCGCGGCGCAGATTGCGCGCGCGGTGGCCGACGAATTCTCAGTCGACAAACCGCGGTTTGTGGCCGGCTCGATGGGGCCGACCAACAAAGACATCAACATCACGGGCTCGGTTACCTTTCCCGTTCTGCAAGCGGCTTACTACAAACAGGCCAGGGCGCTGGTGGAAGGCGGCGTGGATTTTCTGCTGGTGGAAACGGCTTTCGATACCGGCAGCCTCAAAGCCGCGCTGCTGGCCATCGCGCAACTGCGGCGCGATCTCGGCCTGGATATTCCGGCGGTCGCGTCGGTAACCATCGAACGAACCGGGACCATGCTGGGCGGCCAGACGATCGACGCGCTCTACGCCTCCATCGCCAACCACAATCTGCTGGCGGTGGGGATGAACTGCGCCACCGGGCCGGACCTGATGACCGATCACATCCGCACGCTTTCGGCGATCAGCCGGTTTCCGGTTTCCTGCTATCCGAACGCGGGACTGCCGGACGCGGAAGGGAAGTTCCTGGAGACCCCGCAATCGCTGGCGGCGCAGCTCGAAAAGTTCGTCGATTTAGGATGGGTGAACATCCTGGGAGGCTGCTGCGGCACCACGCCGGAGCACATCCGCGCCATCGTCGAGATGACCAAGGGAAAGCGGCCGCGGCGCCTGCCCGAGGCGGCGCACCGCGCGTATTATTCCGGCGTCGAGCTGGTGGAAGCCGACGAAAGCAACCGGCCGCTGATCGTGGGCGAGCGGACCAACGTGATCGGCTCGCGCCAATTCAAGTCCCTGGTGGCGGAAGAGAAGTGGGAAGAGGCCAGCGAAATCGCGCGCCGCCAGGTGAAGAACGGGGCGCAGATCGTGGATGTCTGCCTGCAGAGCGCGGACCGCGACGAATTTCGGGATATCCCGCCGTTCTACGAGAAGCTGGTGCAGAAAATCAAAGCGCCGATCATGATCGACACCACCGATCCGGAAGCTGTGGAACTGGCGCTTTCCTTTTGCCAGGGCAAGAGTATTATCAACTCGATCAACCTGGAGGACGGCGAAGAGAAGTTCCACCGGGTCTGCCCGCTGGCCCGCCGCTATGGCGCGGCGCTGGTGGTGGGCGCCATCGACGAAGACAAGGAGCAGGCGCAGGCCTTCACGCGCGAGCGGAAACTGGCCGTGGCGGAGCGCTCCTACAAGCTGCTGACCAAACAGTATGGCGTGGCGCCGGAGGACATCATCTTCGATCCGCTGGTGTTCCCCTGCGCCACCGGCGACGTCAATTACATCGGCGGCGCCGTGGAGACCATCGAAGGCATCCGGCTGGTCAAGGAGAACCTGCGGTACGCGAAGACGATTCTCGGCATTTCCAATGTTTCGTTCGGCCTTCCTCCGGCGGCGCGCGAAGTGGTGAATTCGGTCTTCCTCTATTACTGCACCAAGGCGGGGCTGGATCTCGCGATCGTCAACGCGGAGAAACTGGAGCGCTTCGCCTCGATTCCGGAGGAGGAGCGGCGGCTGGCGGAGAACCTGCTGTTCAACGCGCCGGCGGTGGATGCCGAAGACGGATTGCTGCGCGCGGCGCCGGAGGATTGGCGGCAGCAGAGCGCGGAGGAAAAGGCGTCGCTCAACCAGTTCCACATCGCGGCCATCGCCGAGCACTTCCGCCAGACCGAAAAGCGCGAGAAGAACCGCGTGGACCTGCCGCTCGATACCCGCCTGGCCAACTACATCATCGAAGGCAGCAAGGACGGCTTGATTGCCGATCTGGACCGCAAGCGCGCGGAAGGCGCCGATCCGCTCGACATCGTCAACGGGCCGCTGATGGCGGGCATGACCGAAGTCGGCCGGCTGTTCAACAACAATGAGCTGATTGTGGCGGAGGTGCTGCAATCCGCCGAGGCCATGAAGGCCGCGGTGGCCCATCTGGAGCAGTTCATGAAAGGCGGCGAATCGCAATCGCGCGGCAAGGTGATCCTGGCCACCGTGAAGGGCGACGTCCACGACATTGGCAAGAACCTGGTGGAGATCATCCTCTCCAACAACGGATACCAGGTGATCAATCTCGGCATCAAGGTGCCCCCCGACCAGTTGATTCAGGCTTGCCACGAGCACCGGCCGGATGCCATCGGCCTCTCCGGACTGCTAGTGAAAAGCACGCAACAGATGGTGATTACGGCGGGCGATCTGGAATCCGCCGGCATCACCGTCCCACTGCTGGTGGGCGGCGCGGCGCTATCGGACAAATTCACCCGAACCAAGATTCAGCCGGCGTATGGCAACGGTGTGTGCTATGCCAAGGACGCCATGACCGGGCTCAGCCTGATGAACGGGTTGATGGACCCGGCGGCGCGCGCGGGCGTCCTGGCCGCGCATCGCGGGGCGGTGGCGCCGGCGGCCGCGCCGGTCGAGGACAAGGCGCCGCCGGCCACGGACCGGCGCAGCGCGAAGGTGCGGACCGATATTCCCATCCCGCCGGCGCCGTATCTGGAGCGCAGGGTCCGCGACGTGCCGCACCTGACCGAGGTGTGGAGCTACATCAACCCATACATGCTGTATGGGCGCCACCTGGGCTACAAGGGCAATTTCGAACAGGCGCTGATGGAGCGCGACGCCAAGGCCCTGGAGCTGTTCCATCAGGTGGAAGGGCTGAAGCAGGAAGTGGCCGGCTTCATGAAAGTGAAAGCGGTGTGGCAGTTCTTCGAGGCCGAGCGCGACGGCAACTCGATCCACCTGTTTACGCAGGGGAACCAGACGCCCGTGCACACGTTCCATTTCGGGCGGCAGCGGCGGACCGACGGACTGTGTCTCAGCGACTATATTCTGGAGGCCGAAGAGGGGCGCCGCGATCACCTGGCGCTGTTCGTGGTGACGGCGGGCGAGGGCGTCCGCGAACGCACCGAAGAGTGGAAACAGGCGGGCAAGTTCCTTAAGTCGCACGCCATCCAGGCACTGGCGATTGAAACCGCCGAGGGCACCGCG
>DASWZP010000224.1:0-20630 GCA_036404395.1 Bryobacteraceae bacterium
TCCGACGTGATGAAATTCTCTTGCACCCAACTGGCCTGCTGCGCCTCGTTGGCGAGGACGAGCAGGCGCTGCTCGGCATCTTCCAGAAACTTCCTCGCGTCCGCAATGGTCGGTTGGGCGGCGAACAAGCCGGAAACCCACAGGGCTTGTCCCGCGATCAAAAGCATCGTTGTCTTGATGTAAGCCATATACCCTCCGCTTTCGACGAACTTGAGCGAGCGCGCCGGTAAGCTTCACCCGCTTGACAGCACTCTTGTAGCACAACGCAAGCCGGCATTCATAGGGTTGCCGATCTGCCGGGCCCGGCGGTTTCGCCGGTGGCGCCAATTCTGCTATGAATAGAAGGAATGAATCAACGCGGGTACGGCATCCCCCCAATCGTGGTGGGCAGGCATTCCGGTACCGCTCTCGTTGAATTATGCCGTCGGCTGGCTGGAGATTCTCTGGTGCCTGGCTCTGCGCCAATGTTTACAGGCACTTGGCTGGCGTCTGAAATTGGCTCCGGCTGCGCCGGGCTGGTGGTGCCAGCCGGCGATGTAACGGCGCAGTCACTGTTTTCACTATCCTAGTGGAAGCCAGATTATGGATCACAACGCGGCTGTCAACCTAGGGGCTCCCGAGCGGTACGCGGCGGGAGACTTATCCCAGTCCGAACGGGACGAATTCGAAGCTCATTTTGCGGATTGCAGGCCCTGCATGAACGATGTCTGGACGGCATCGGCCTTCGCCGCCAACGCCAGGGCCGTTTTCGAGGACAGGCTCGCACGCAAGCCGGAACCGGAGCGGGCGGGCTGGCTGGCGTGGCTGCGGCTACAGACCGCGGTGCCCACTTTTGCCGCCATCCTATTCGCCGTGGTGGCCGGCTACCAGGCCAAGGTTACGATTCCAGCCATGCGCGCGCCGCAGGAGATCAATGCCGCCGTGCCGTTGGACGACGCCACGCGTTCGGCGCCGCGCGCACTGGAAGAGGGCAGCCCGCTCCACTTTGAGATAGCCGTGGCGCCGCAGCCGGGAACTGCGCGCCTCTGGGTCGAACTTGCCGGTGCGGCGGGCAAGGTGTTGAACGCGGGTCCTCTCGAGGCGCCGGCTCCCGGCGAGCCGCTGGCCGTCTTTTTCCCGGGCAAGCCGGGCCCGGGCCATTACTCCGTCGTCGTGCGCGCCGGCGAGTCCGGCCCGCAACTGGCGCGCGGAGAATTCGACATTCAGCCGAGGACACACTAGCAGATGAGCAAACGCTACATATTCTCCGGACACGCACTTGGCGTCGCGGCGCAGTTTCATAGTCTCGACGAGGCGCACAACCTCAACCACGCGGTGCCCACGCTGGGCGCGAGCGTACTGGCGCCGACCGGCGGCCTTTCCCGGTCTCGTGTGACGCATTATGCTTTCAGCGTCGACCAGCCGCGCAAGCGAACCCTGCTTTCGGTTCGCAAGATCAAGACCGCGGTGTCCGGCCGGGACCACGGCAACCGCTTTGAAACCGAAGTCGAGGCCGATCTCGAGGCTCTCCAGGTGGTAGAAAAACTGCATATCGGCACCGTCCGCCTGCACTTCCTCTCCACCCTCGACGCCGAGTCGGAGAGCGCCACGCCGGTGGTCACCACCACGGGCAGCCGCATCGAAGGCCTCCATCTCGGCAACGTTAAGGCCGTGGTGGTGTTCGACGAAGAACCGCTGCTTTCCTGCGGAACGGCGGCGCAGCTCGGCGAGTTCTATCGCAAGCAGACGGACGACTACCGGAAGAAGTATGGCTGGCGCTTCGCGCTGGATACGGCGCCCGAGATCCCCGGCAGACGCTGCCTCCAGCACAAGTTCTCGCTGGTGCGCGAGATCCATCTTTCCGGACCGGAGCGCGACCAGCAGTCGATCTCCGTGGACGGTTACACCATTCACTGGAAGGGTTTCGGTAAAATCATTCTCGGTGAGGTCCACGTCAAATCGAACGACCGCCGCATCGCACTGGTGCGTCTGGCGATGGGTTCGGACGCGGGCGGTTCCGGCACGATTGGCTCCGGCCAGTCGAACGGCACCATGGGGAACTAAGTTCGTCGCGGCCGCCATGTGCGGCCTTCTGATTGCGTCCTTTTCCTGTTCCCGGATCGAGACCGCGCAGCAAGTGTATGCGCGGGCCTGGACCGAATACGTTGCCGGTGACCTGGATGCGGCCGGCCGGGACGCTTCCTCATACGCCACTCGTGCGCAAAAAGAGCCCAATTCATACTGGGTCTTGAGTCTCAAGCTACTCGATGCCGAAGTGCTGAACGCGCAATCCAATTGGAATCGGGCTCGCGATCTCCTTCTGGCCCCCATCCCCGCCAACCCGGAGCTGGGGCAGCTCGAAGTGCGGCGCCTGATCGATCTGGCCACAGCCGATATTCAGTCCGGCGGCGAAGCTGCGAAGATCCCCGGGATTCTGGCCCGGGCGCGTGCCGCGGTCCGCGATCCCGACCAGCGCATCCGGTTGGACTTGACCGAAGGTATGGCTGCGATGAAAGCAGGTCAGCCGCAGGTGGCGCAGCAGTCGTTTGGCGCCGCCGCGAACCGGGCTGCCAAACAAGGGCGCCTCTACTGGCAGGCGCAGGCGCTGAACAATCTGTCGTATGCGCTGAAGAGGCTGGGGCGGTACGAGGAGTCGATCGATGCCGGCCAGAGCGCCCTTGCCGCCGCGGAAAAGCTAGGCGCGCGCCGCGTGGCTGGCCAGGCGCACAACAACCTGGGTTCTGTGCACGCCATCCTGGGCGACTTCGATAACGCCTTCGATCATCAGCGGAAGGCCGTCGTCATCTTCGAAGCAATTGGCGCGCGGGCAAATCTGATGACCGCCCTCGGCGAGTTGGGATTGGCATACGATGGCGAGGAAGATTTCCCGAACGCAATTACCAACTACCGGAAGGCGTACGATATTGCGCTGGCGATCGATCGCCGGAACGAAGCCGCCCGCCACGCCGGGAATCTCGCGACGACGTTCATGAGGGCTGGCCAATGGGATCAGGCGGCGGAATGGAACCGGCACGCCACGGAGCTTGCGCGCGCGCTCGATGCGCACGACACGTTCCCGTTCCTGGAGCGGAATCGCGCTCGAATCGCCCGGGGCCGCGGCGATTTCCAAGCGGCCGCCCGAATCGCCCAGGATCTGCTGCGCGCCAACGATACGCCGCCGAATATCCGCTGGGCGGCGTGGGCCTTGCTGGGCGATCTTGCCGCCGATGCGAAGCGTTTTCCGGAGGCCGACCGGTGCTACGGACAGGCGTTGCGGATTATCGAGGCAACCCGCAGCGACCTGTTCGACCCGAACCATCGCATGACGCTGCTCTCGCAACTGATGCCATTCTATCGCGCCCACGTGGACGTTTTGTGCCGGCAGAAAGACGATGCGGGCGCCTTGCGGGTGGTGGAATCGAGCCGCGCGCGGGTGCTGGCAGAGCGGCTGGAACAAGACGCCGCGGCTGCCCCGCCGCGCGGCTTGGCCGAGTTTGAGCGCGTGGCGCGCGGCGCGCACGCGAGCATCCTCTCGTTCTGGCTCGCGCCCGAGCGTTCTTTCGCCTGGCTGATCACCAGCGGCGGCGTCGAGCGGTTCGAACTGCCGGGCTCGGGCGCGATCGAGAAGCTGGTGACGAACTATCGCGACACGGTCGAGCACTCCGTGCGCGATCCGATCGCCGCCAGCGCCGCCGGCTCCGAACTTTGGCGGATCCTGGTGGCGCCGGTTGCGCCTCACCTCCGCAAAGGAGAACGGCTGATCGTGATTCCCGATGGCGCTTTACACCGGTTGAACCTGGAGACGCTGGTGGCACCCGCGCCGCGGCCGCATTACTGGATTGAAGACGTGGAGATGGCGGTCGCGCCTTCGATCGATATCCTGGCGTTGCCGCCACAGGCGGGGGCAGGGAAGAGCGTTTCGCTGCTGCTGATCGGCGCGCCCGACTATGCGGGCAGCCACTACCAGCCGCTCGCCAACGCGGAGCGTGAGATCCGCGAGATTCAATCGAGTTTCCCGGGCCGCGTGCAGCAGGCTTACCTGGGTGCGCAGGCATCCCCGGCGGTGTACAGCCAGTCGGACCCGCAGCGCTTTTCGCTGATCCACTTTGCCGCCCACGCGGAAGCCAATTCGCAGAGGCCGCTCGAATCGGCGGTGATTCTTTCGCACGGCAAATTGTACGCGCGCGATGTGATTGGGATTCCCATCCATGCCGGTCTGGTCACCATCTCGGCCTGCAGCAGCGCCGGCACGCGGACGTATGCGGGCGAAGGACTGGTGGGTTTTGCCTGGGCTTTTCTGCGGGCTGGCGCGCGCGCCGTGGCCGCCGGTTTGTGGGATGTGAGCGATAGCTCCACCGAGCAGTTGATGAACGAGTTCTATCGCCGGATGGCTGCGGGCGCGGACCCGGTTACGGCGATGCGGCAGGCCAAGCTCGCGCTGCTCGGCTCGGATCGCTTCGCCCGGCCGTACTATTGGGCGCCATTCCAGATCTACGTAGCGTCGCTGGGCGTCGCTAAGCAATAACCGTGTCCACTGCTCCCTTACGGGGTGCCCTCCGGGCCCGGCTCCGTTAGCTTTCGGAGCTGCGACATGGGGAGCCGTCGTGCAATCACACCGAATCTCGCGGTCAGTGATTTTAGTTGGCCAGAATGGTGAACGGCGCGCTGGGTGCCCCGTCCAACACGATCGTCACCGGTACCTGTGCGCCGTGGAAGGACTGGTTCAGAATGCACTGGATCTGGCCGGCGCTAATCTGCTGAACCGGCATGGACACGCCCGCGACCACCACTTGCAGGCGGCCCGATGCGAGCGTCACCGTGGGATCCAGACCGCTGATGGCGATCGTCAACAGGTCGCCCGAAGTGGCCGCGTTTGTCGAATTGACGGTGGCGCCGGAGGGCTCCGTGATACCGAGGATCGCCGGCGGTCCGTATCCGATCGGCACCACCACGCTGACCGTGCCGCCGCTCGTGGTCAGGCTCAAAATCACCGGCCCGATCGGCGTGCTGGGGGGTATTGGGACGTTGACCTGATCGAACGACGAGTAGGCGATCTGCGCCTCGCCGCCGATGGCCGCCGGCGAGTTGGCACGCGCGATGGGGCTGATGGTGATCTGCGGGTTGGCCAGGTTGGCGCCCCAGATGGTCGCGACCGAATTGGGATAAATCGTGGTCTGGCCGTACACGCCGTTCACCACCGCCAGAATCGCCGGCGCGGCCGGATTGGCTGGCACAATCCGGAAGCCGAACGGCTGCGACATCACCTGGAACCCGGAGATCACGCTGATCTCCGAAGAGCCCAGCGCCGCGCCGGGTGCGACCATGACGTTGACCCACAACTCGGTCGGGCTGATCACCCAAACGCCGGTCACCGTAATATCGGATGTGCCGAAGCCTACCGTCACCGCCCCGTTCACAAAATTGGTGTTGGACGTGGTGATGTCCACCATGGCTTCGCTGCCGGCCGGCAGCGATGCCGGATTGACGGTCTGCAACTGCGGTGCGCCGATAGCCGGGTAGCTGTACGTCGGGATGTTCGGCCATTGCTGCAGCAACGTCGAGTTCTGGTCGTCGGCGTTAAAGACCGTGACGTCGGCGGTCTGCCCGCTCGAGCCGGAGGGTGGCGTCACCGTAATCGGGCAATCGCCGGATGTTCCGCTCTGGCACGCGCTCACCGGGTTCAAGGCCGGCAGGCTGTCGAAATACACCGTGCTGTCTGGCCCAAAACCGGTGCCAGTGACCGTGACCGTGCCATCCGTGTTGCTCGAAACCGAATCCACGTAAGGCGGTTGCTTCTCCACCAGACTCACTCCGGCGGGCAGCACGTACATGTCGCCGTCACTCAGGTTAAACACCAGGTGCCGCAATCCCGTGCCGGCATTAGCCGGAGCGTCGAAATAGGCTAACAGCGCCGACCATGGGGTGACTACGTCGAAACAGGGAGAGTCGGCTGTGCAGACCGGGGCAGGAGCGAATCCCAGTATCGAAACCGTTTGCGGAATCACCAGCGGCGAATAAAGCGTTTCCACCACCGACTGCTTTTGGGTTCCGTTGATGAACGCCGGCGACATCCAGTCGTATTCCTGCTGCAAATTGACCGTGTAATCGCGAGTCGACGGATCCAGGAAGCCGTGCGTGACGACATCGTACATCGGCACCGCGGCTTCCGCTCTTACATTGAAATTGGCAACGAAGCTGGCGCCCGCGGCGACCGGGAAAGTTGTGGCGGCTGTCGCATCTGTCGTGCCGGGATAAAAGACGGTTTGAAAATCCGGGCTGGGCTCGAACGGGAATCCGTTGGCGTCGTATGGCAACTGGAGACCTTCTTGCGAATGAGTCGGCACGGCATCGGGCGGCAGCGGATGGACGAAGACCATGTAGTCACCCGGAGGAAGGCCGCTGATGCTGTAGAAGCCGGCGGGATCGGTGAGCGCGCTCACCGCCGGTCCGCTGACCGGCAGGGCCACCACCGAAGCCAGGTTGACGCCCGTGTTGCCGCCGGCAAAGGTCACCTGGCCGGAAATGGAGCCGTAATTCGCGGTCCAGTTGGCGGCGCCATAGAGCAAGGAGAACGCAGCCATGTCATCGGCATCGATGGGCCGCGTGCGCGTCGTGTTGCGAATCACTCCCTGCGACATGGCCGCGCCGGTCCAGGTATGCTGCAAGCCGAGCGCGTGCCCCAACTCATGAACCGCGGTCGTGAAAAAGTCCGGCAGCTCGCTGGGGCCCGCGCCGGCGGTGGTATCGTTGGTCAGCGCCAGCACGGAGCGCGTGATCGCCACCAGCGGCTGCCCGTCGGAGCCGGTCTGAAACATCGGAATCACCGGCAGGTTCGGCGAAGCATACCCCAGCAATCCGGGCGGCATTTCGGCGAAGACCACATCGATGGCGGGCGTGTTTTGCGTGCCCTGAGTGGCGCTCTCCAGGCCCGCGAAATTCAGCCGCAAGTTTGAGTTGGGCACGGTGTTCCACGCCGACACGGCTTGCTTCACTTCGCCCAGCACCGAGCCGAAGGTGTCGTTGGCGGCATAGTTGACTGGGCCGGCATCGCTGACGAAAACGTTGAGCGTGTTATTCGTAAGCGCCGCCAGGTTGAACCGCCCGCGGATGGGAGTGAACGGCGCGCTGCGGCTGAAGTAGTAGGTGTAGTGGTAGTAGGCTTCGACCGGAGCGCTCATCGCCAGCAGCGCCGCCGCCACCATCGCCCGCGTTGTCGCCCGCCGCCGCACTATTTCTCCGCTCCTAAAGCGCTCGCCACCTGCGCGCGCAGCTCGCTCAGCCGCATGGTCAAGAGCCGATCGGTCACCTGCCGGTGGGTGGCCGGGTCGAGCATCAGCTCATGACTCGGGTTCCTCGTCAGGCTGGGATCGGAAGAGCCGTCCTGCGCGACCTCGAACGCACCCTGCGAAAACCCCATAATCTGCGTCATGCCGGACTTGCCGGTCCACAGGAACAGCACATATTGATCGCCCGGCTGGAACTGCGGCGCTCCCGGATATGTCTGCCGTATGCCGCTTACCACGCCACCGGGCACGGCCACATCCACCGTGGCGCCGGCCGAGCCCTTCCACTTCTCCGTCACCTGTACGCTGTAATGAGTGAAGATCACCGGGCCGGAAAAGGCGGCGTAAGACGCTTGGATAGTCCCCCGCACAATGGCCGTGGACTTCGCGATCAAGTCGGTCATCGAAAGCTGTTGCAGGGTGGCCGACTGAAGCTGTGCCACACCCAACCACGCCGCGACGACGAACAATCTGCGAGTCACGACCCTATCATTGCATCCGTCATGCCACTTTAATCCCGTTGAAACAATTGGATTTAGCTGAGCCGAGGCGGTTCAGACTGTGTTGCCACGACACGCATTTGGGGCATCGTGCCCCAGTATTCCGTATCGGAGCCGCGGCCGGAGGGAGCGATCCTATTTCTTCAGCTCGGCCTGCAGTTGACGATAGGCCTCTTCGTCGTAGTTGGTCTTCACGCGCACCCGGTCCTCGAGGCGCGGCTCCCCGGGGCGCGCGCCTTCGCCCTTGAGCGAACGGTCGAGCAGCAGCGTGGCTTCCCGATCTTCGGGAGCGCGATCCAGCGCAGCGCTGAAGCTCTCCGCGGCGGCCGGATATTGGCCCGCGCGCCACTCGGTGTAGCCGAGGTTGAAATGATAGTCGGGATCGGCGCTGTCGCCCTCCAGCGCTTTCTGGAAGCTCGCAATGGCCTCCTGGTAATGGCTGAGCCTCGCCTCGGCGGCGCCCAGATTGTTGAATACCTCGTTGAGCGGCATCGTCCCCGCCACCAGCTTGAAGGAATTCTCGGCGCCGGCGTAGTCTTCGAAGTGATAGCGGCACAACCCTAAGAAGAACTGCGCTTCCAGATAGCGCCGGTCGAAGGGGCCGACGCGCACCAGCCATCCGGCCGCCACCTTGTATTCCCGCTTCTCCCAGTAGCTCTTGCCCAACTGGAAACACGGCGGCGAATAATGTTCGTCCAGCCGGGCGGCTTGCATAAACAGGTGCTGGCGCTGCTCGGGGTCGGTGGCCAGCAGACCGCGCACGTAATTCTCCACTGCATCGATGCGCACGGGCGGGCGCACCCTGAGAAAATCCTCCTGCGATGCGGTGCTGCGCGGGTCCAGTTGCCGCAGCGTCTGCCAGCCCAGCCGCGCTTCAATCTCCTCGAGTTCCTCGATCGCTCCCAGTTCGCTGAACAACGGGCCCTGGCGGGTTTCTTTCAGATAGAGCACGCGCGCGGTGACGCGCAGCGATCCCTTGGATGCCGCGCCGCCAGCGGCCGGCAGCAGTTCGTAGTATCCGTAGATCACGCGGCCCGCGTCCAGCGCGTCGCCCACTTTGATGATCGAGGCGTGGGTCAGTTCGGCGCCCGGCCGCAGGGACAGCCGGCGGTAGGCTTCCGTCCTGGCTTCGCGGCTCAGCACCAGCAGCCCTTCGGAGGCAAGCGCATCCTGCACGGTCTCGGCGATGCTCTCGCCGATCCAATCCAGGCCGGCCGAATTGGCGTGGTTAAAGAACCGCAACACCACCACCGTTTCGGCACGCAACGAGGCGCACAGGATTATCGCCAGACACAACATCCGAAGCATCGGTTTCAGTGTAGCAAGCCGGCGCCCATGCACCCACGCCCGCGGAGGATGCGCAACATCCGGCGCGGAGCGATAAATAGGCTCGATGTATACTATTCATGACCCCCGAGTCTCAAATGAAACGTCCGAACCACGGCAAAAAGATGCCCGGCGCGGCAAGTCCACGTGAGAAGACTTGGCGCGGCCAGGCGGGAGAACATAAGCGTGACGCCCTGCCGCAAGCTGCCGTAGGTGCGGCGGGTGCGGGTGGAAAAACGGCGCGCGGCACAAGAGAGATTATCGCTTTCGCTATGGGTGTCTGCGTCGTGTATTACGTCTTCGTAATTACCTCCGCTCACGGCGATTTTCAGGGCGACTCCTACGAGTATCTGACCATTGCGTCCAACATGAAGAAGGGAGTATTCACTGTTGCTTCCTACGATTATCGCCGGGGATTACTTTATCCGTGGTTTCTGTCGGTCACGTGGGGGCACCAGGGCTTCCTAACCTACTTCACACAGGCGACCCTGTTTCTTGCGTCTTTTTACTTCGCTTTGAGAGTCCTGGCGCTAAACAGTATTTACTGTCTCCTTCCTATCGCTGCAGCTTTGATTCCGGCCGTCACGTTTCTTGAAAGACAGATATATCCCGACGGACTCCTGATGTCCTTGACATTGGTGTTTCTGATCTGCCTCGCTAAAAGGCGCTGGACGCTTTGTTCCGCGCTCGGGTTAGTACTTGCTCTTATTAAGCTCATCTTCATCTGTGTGCTGCCAGTAGGCCTTGTCGTCTTCCTGTTCACTAAGAAGATCATTAATTTCAGGGCTCTAGCATATTGCACTCTTGCGGGGATAATTTCACTGCCGATCTGCATCGTGCTATTCAGCAACGTGTTTGTCGACCGCGGGTACATGGTGATCTTTGCCCGACCGTATTCCCATGGGTATCCGCTGGAGGAGACCTTCCCCGACAAGGAGCTGCGGATAATGTGCGGAGGAATCCAGCATGCAATCCCTAGGAAAGACTTATACTTCGATCCCATCACAGTGCCGTTTACGGATGCACTCTACGGTCCCTTGACACAAGAGCAGGCCAGAGGCTTGGGTTGCACAGACGCAGATGCGCGGCCAATGAAGCGCAGTCTGCTCATGGCGGAATTCGTGCACAACCCGCTGCTCCATACCAAGCTCGCAGCCGAACATTTCGCTAGATCGCTGATCGGGGCATACTATTTCGGTCACGTATCGTATATCTTACGGTACAGACAGGACCTATGGTCTGCTCACTACGATAAGTTAGGTTCTTTCTCTCCCTACGAGCTTACGCTTTTGGAGGAATACAAGAGAAACGGTTTTCAGGTGGCGGATAAGGAGATGCCGCTAAGTTTTGCCCTAAATGAATTCAGTGTTGGCGCGGGCGAGCTGGTCGTGCGTGCGGCGGCGCTGGGGATCCTCGGACTGTGCATAATATTAGGCTCTAGAAGAGGAATCCTCCGGGAGCTGGCTCAGGACCCCGTTAACATCGGCATGACGTTATTCCTCATTGTGTACTCTTATCTGGTGGCTCTGTCGACTCCATTCGTATATGACCGCTACACACTTGTGAACTTGGTGATTCTGTGCATTCTTGCCGCGCGGATTGCGGCAACGACGCTGCCCGCGAAGAGAGCTTCGGCGAAGCCGATCGCTCCTTTTTGATGGGCAGCCGGAGGCAGTGACCACCAGGGCCGCCAGGACGTCTTCGTCCCCGTTCTGGCTTCCCGCCCCAGCACCAGCAGCCCTTCGGAGTAAAGCGCATCCTGCACGGTTTCCGCGATGCTCTCGGCGATCCAATCCAGGCCGGCAGAATTGGCGTGGTTAAAGAACCGCAACACCACCACCGTTTCGGCGCGCAGCGAGGCGCAAGTAAGTATCGCCAGCCCCAGCAAGCGAAGCATCGGTTTCAGTGTAGCAGCGAAGCTCCTTCCGCAACCTACAGCCGGCAAAGGATGGTATACTCGCACTCTCCATCGCGATGCCCAGGCCCAATCCTGCCTACCGTTCTCGACGTAAAAGTGACGGCGCATTTCCCCGGCCGAATCCTGCCTCCCGTTCTCTGCGCAACCCCGCACCTGAACAAACGCGGAGTGATGGTTCATTCAAACGGTTATCCCGTCTGACCCAAACTCTCCCGATTGTGGTCGTATTGTGCTGGATGATCTTGTATCTCCCCAGGCCGTTTCAGCTCGGCTTTTACCACGACGACTGGTCGGCCTTCGCCGCACCGGCCCACGCCACCGCGGCGTTCTCTTCAGCGCGGCTTCGCTGGTTTCTCGGGCCCGACACTACCTACAGCTCCCGCCCCTTAGGCGGTGCCATCGCCTTTCTTGTCAGCTCCGTTTGCGGGACCTCCGCATTGGGGTTCCAGTCCTTCTCGATCCTTCTTGTTCTCCTCTGTGCCCTCTCGCTGCGCTCCTGGCTGAACCTCATTTTGAGTGTCTTCCCCTTCTATCGCACTTTTGCAGCCGACCTGGCGACGAGTTTTTGGATGTCGGTTCCCTGGATGCTCGGCGTGACCGCCTGGCCCATTGTGGCCCAATCGCTTGTGGCGCAGATCCTTTTCACGGAAGCGGCACGGCTGTTGCTCAGGCAGCAACAACTCACGCCTAAGTTGGCGGCGCAATTCACGATAACTCTACTTGCATCCGGATTAACTTACGAAGCCTTCTATTTCGCCATCTTTCCCGTGATTGTCTTTTACGCGATTTATCGCCGGGGACTGGCGCGGAACGCACGCCAGATCGTCTGGTTGCTTGCGCTTTCCTCGCTCGCGCAAACCATGCTGATTGCCTATAACCGGTACAGCTTCACCATCGGTACGGGCACTAAGAAACAGTTCAATCCGCGCTGGGTGATTCAGTTCCTGTCCAACCTGTACGTGCTGCCGAAGACTCTGATGATCAGCTTGGGCGAGTACAGTAATGTGTGGGCCGTTCTTGTCGCCGTTTTCGCGATTGGATCGCTGTTGGCACTCTTGGCGGCCGCGCTCGGCCGGAAGGCTCCGGGGGGGTATTTGGGACATCTGTTGGGCATTGTCACCGTCGCGGGTGTGGTGCTGCTCGTTTCGGACGTCACTTACTCGCTTGCCGGATACGGCTTTACTTCGGTCGGGATTGGCTCCCGTACGCTCTTCCCTGGTTCGTTGTCGTTAGCCGCAGTCTTTTTTGCCCTATGTTCCTGTTGGATCGCTGGCACGGCGCGGTATTGGAAGGCCGTCGGTGTCCTCGCGGCTACTGCGGTCATCGTTGTTACGGCCTTGGGGCAGCGCGACCGTGTTGCGGAGTGGGCCCAGGTCTGGCAGCGGGAACGCGAGATCCTCAGTGTGGCGCCGGTAGAGCAGATCGGCCGCCTCACAAAGGATTCGGCGGTCGCGTATATTGGGCCGACCTACTACAAAGGCATCGTCATCTTCGGCGCCGAATGGGACCTGACAGGGGCCATATTCGCGCAGGACCCGGAGAAGAAGGGGCATCCCTATGACGGATCGCCGGTCGTCCTGCCGTTCGTGGAGGGTTACAAAGCTGGTTGGGACGGCGCGAGTCTACTGTGGGAACTTCCGGGACGCTGGGAAAGAAGAATTCCGGTGAAGCACCTTTACGTCTGGAAGCTGGGGAAGCCAGTCTTGGAGGAAACTTCGGCAGGCTTTAGCTGGCCGCCAGAGGCCGCCGCAAAGATACGTGTTGAGTAAGATCCGGTTAGTGAAGGTTGCCAACAGCCCTTGCGGCCGCGCGACAAACCGGCCGCAGATCGAACCGTTCGGGCGCTACCCCAGCCACGTCCGCACCTTCGCCGCGGCTTCCTCTACAATCCCCGCCTCTTCGCCGAAGCCGCGCAGCCACACCAGGCCCGGTTCCTTGCGCCACCATGTGATCTGGCGTTTGGCGTAATTGCGCGTCTTGCGCTGCGCGTAGAACAGCGCTTCGCGTGGATTCAATTCGCCGCGGATCAGTTGCACCGCCTGTTTATAGCCGTGGGACTCGAACGGCTTGATGGTCTCGGGGAAACCCAGCTCCAGGATGCGCCGCGCCTCCTCCACCAGGCCGGCCTCGAACATGCGGGCGCAGCGCGCATCCAAACGCTGGTATAGCGCGTCGCGATCCGGCAGCAGGCCCAATTTGAGGACGCGGTAGCCGGTCAAGGCGGTGCGTCCCCGTTCGAACAGTTCCGTCACCGGGCGCCGCGTCAGCAGGCAGACTTCGAGCGCGCGCATCACTTTCGGCACGTCGTTGGGATGGATCTTCGCCGAGGCCGCGCGGTCGAGGCGCCGCAGCACGCGGTGGAGCGAACCCGCCCGGCGCTTCTCGCGAGCGCCCAGCCGGTCGCGCAGCGCCTGGTCCCGCTCCGGCCCGGCAAACAGCCCGTCCAGCAGCGCCCGCAGATAGAAGCCCGTGCCGCCGCATACGATCGGCAATCGGCCGCGAGCGGAAATGCGGGCGGCCGCGTCCCGTGCCGCGCGCGCGAACTCGCCCGCCGTGAACAGGGCGTCCGGTTCCAGAATGTCGATCAGGTGATGCGGGATTCCCCGCCGCTCGTCGATGCCCAGTTTGGCGGTGCCGATATCGAAATGGCGATACACCTGGAGCGAATCGCAGTTCACCACTTCGCCCTGGAACGCTTCGGCCAACTGGAGCGCCAGCTCGCTTTTCCCCGAGCCGGTGGGTCCCACCAGCGCAACCATCGGGCGCTCGCGAGCGTCTTCTTGTAGCAGGGAGGGGCCGGACGGCTCTGGCCGGTCGCCGGTGCGCGGCATCACAGTGAATTTGGAGAGCATCGCTTCGAAGCGGACCCGCGGCGGGAATCGAGTGCCGGCGCGGCCGGCCGGCGAGTGCGGGCATTGCGGCGCAACCCCGTTATACAATAAAAAGGTGATCTTCGGCCCTGGGTATGCCAATGGCCGGAATCAAGTAAGGACCCCATGATCCGCTCCGTGAATGTGCTCTTCCTGGCCGGTTCGCTGGCTTGCGCCAGTTTCGCTCAGAGCGCGCCAGCCGCGCCGCCCACCCCGGCTTCCGACGATAAAGCGGGGGCCTACTACAATTTTGCCATGGGCCGGCTATACGCCGAGTTGTTTGCGGTGGAGGGCAGCCGGGAGGATGTCACCAAGGCCATCCACTACTACCAGGAAGCCATCAAGCTCGACCCCAAAGCCGGGCTGATTCTGGAAGAACTGACGGATCTCTACATCAAGACCAACCGCCTGGCCGACGCGGTGGATCAGGCCGAAAGCCTGCTCAAGCTGGACCCCAACAACCTGGACGCGCGGCGCACGCTGGCGCAGATCTACATTCATCTGGCGACCGGCGACCCGCCCAACGCCAAGATGGACGAGAACTATCTGCACAAGGCGATCGAACAATATCGGAAAGTCACCGAGCAGGATCCCAAGGACGCCGAAAGCTGGTCGTATCTGGGCAAGCTTTACCGGGCCTCCAGCGATTCGGTGGCGGCGGAAAAGGCGTTCAACAGCGCCCTTCAGGCGGAACCGGACAATGAGGATGCGTTGATGGGTCTGGCAGCGGTCTATTCCGATCTGGGCGACTCCGCCAAGGCCCTGGAGAAGCTGAAGACGCTTGCCGACAAGACCCCGAACGAGCGCACGCTCGGCGTCCTCGCCAGTCAGTACGAGGGCATGAACGACTACAAGTCGGCCGCCGATGCGCTCCAGCGCGCGGTGGCGCTGGATCCGGACGACGAAGGCCTCCGGAAGGGACTGGCGGAGGACCTGCTTTTCGCCGGCCAACTCGATGAGGCGCTGAAAACTTACCAGCAGCTCGCTACCGACAACCCACGCGAGCCTTTTTACCGGCTGCGGGTAGCGATCATCTATCGATCGAAACACGACTTTGCGGCTGCCGAGAAGGCGCTCGCCGCGGCCCAACTGCTGGACGCCGACAACATCGGCGTGCGCGAGGAGAAGATCTTCCTGCTGGAAGCGGAGGGTAAGACCGACGAGGCCATCGCGGCCATGAAATCCCTTTTGGATGCACTGCCGCGCCGTAATTACACCGCCGCGGACACCAAGGTCCGCGCCGGCCTGGTTAGACATTTAGCCATCCTGTATCGGGACGCCAAGCAGTACCCGGCCGCCATCGACGCCTTCCGCCAGTACGCCACGATCAAAACCGACGATGACGGACAGGTGGAGGCGGCGATGGAGATTGTGGAAACCTATCTTGCCGCAAGCGACTTGGCTGCGGCGGAGCGCGAAGCCCAGACCGGCCTCAAGAAGTTCGCCGATAACCGCGGCGCCGATCGCGAACTGGAACTGGAGCTGGCCGAAGTTTATGAGCAGGGCAAGCGCTGGAACGACATGATGAAGGCGCTCGACCGCGCCGACCAGCTTGCCGCGACCGACGGCGAGAAGGAGCGGGTGTTTTTCATGCGCGGCGCCGGCCTCGAGCGGCAAAAGAAATACGATCAGAGCGAGGCCGCTTTCCGCAAGGCGCTGGAGCTGAACCCCAAGGACGCGGGCGCGCTGAATTATCTCGGCTATATGCTCGCGGACCGGAACGTGCGGCTGGAGGAGGCCTACGATCTGATTAAGCGGGCGGTGGATCTGGAGCCCGAGAACGGCGCTTACCTCGACAGCCTGGGCTGGGTTTATTTTCGCCAGGGCAAACTGGACGACGCTCGCGGGTTGCTGGAGCGCGCCCTGGAGCGTATGCCGGACCCGACGGTCCACGACCACCTGGGCGATGTGTACCTGAAGCTGGGCAAGACCAAAGAGGCCATCGCGCAATGGCAGGACTCGCTGCGCGAGTTCCAGAAGGGCACTCGGCAGGAAGCCGACCCGGAGGAAATGGCCAGCGTCAACCGCAAGCTGGACGAAGCCCAGGCCAAGCTGGCAGCGGAAACGCACCCCAAGTAAGAAGAGGTAGGACAGACGATCGGTTTGTGTCGTCTGTCAATTCGTCGAGCCTTCGCGAAAATGACAGACCACCAAAGTCGATGGTCCGTCTACTGCGCGGTCCCGCCGCTCGACGTCAGGCGGCCCGGCATGTCGGCCAGCACGTAGCCCATCACCGCCATGGCGGCCATATTCTTGCGGAAGTCGTCCAGGTTGACCTTGTCGAAGGTGTCGGCTTCGGTGTGGTGCCAGTCGAAGTAGTGTGTGCCGACGGTGCGTTCGGCCAGACCGGGGACGCCATCCCGCATCAACGGCTCGATATCGGCGCCGCCGCCACCGCCGCCGATATCGCCGGCGCCCACGCGCTCCAGCAGGCGGCCGGCCTGGCGCAACAAGTCGGTCGAAGGCTTATCCACAGCGGCTCCAAACCCCACCGGCGTTTCGGCGCCGCCATCCATCTCAATCGCCGCCACCTGGTTCCTGATCCGATCGCCGATCCAGGCGCGATAGGCTTCGCCGCCACGCCCTCCGTTCTCCTCGTTCACCCAAAACGCCACGCGAATCGTGCGGCGCGGCTGGAGGCCGAGCTTCTTCATCAGCGCCACCGCCTGCAGGCAGGCGATGATGGAAGCACCATCGTCCTGGGCGCCCTGGCCGACGTCCCAGGAATCGATGTGGCCCCCGATCACCACCACCTCCTCGGGACGCTCCCTGCCGGGGATCTCTCCGATTACGTCGCCGCTGTCGGCATCCGGTTCCAGGTGAGCGCTCATCCGCAGATGGACTTTCACCGTGACGCCGCCGGCGGTGAGGGCTGCCATCATCATGGCGTCCTCGGGTGAAACCGCGGCGGCGGGAATGCGCGGCTGCGCGTTGTCATAGCGCATCTCGCCGGTGTGCGGAATTTGCATCGCCAACGGCGTCACCGAGCGCACCAGCACCGCCACCGCGCCCAGCGCCGCTGCGCGCGACGCACCGGTGCGGCGATAGTTCACGGTCGGCCAGTAGCCTTGGTACGGCTCGTTGTAAAGAACGATCCTGCCCCGCACTTTGTCCGCGCCCAGCTTGTCCAGTTCGCTGAAATCGGAAACCGCCAACACTTCCGCCGTGATGCCTTCGGGCGGCGTGCCCACGCTCATTCCGAGGCCCAGCATGTGCAGCGGCTTATCGAGCGGCGCCACCATCCGCGCGGACTCCTCTCCGCGCACCCAATGCGGCACCTTCACCGGGATAATGCGGACGTTGCTCAGCCCGGCGGCTTTCATTTGTTCCGCGCCCCAGGCGATGGCGCGCTCGAGAGCCGGCGATCCGCTGAGCCGGTTGCCGATCCGGTAACAAAGATACGCCAGCCGTTCGTAGCCCTCCCGATCCGCTAGTGCGGCGTCGATCAGCTTGTCGGCAGTCTCGCGGTATTGGCTGGTGAGGTCCGGTGCCGGCTTCTCTTGCGCTCGTGCAGCCGCCGCCAACAACAGCAACATCAGGATCCCGGGAGTGCACCGCTTCATAAAAACACTATCGCACGAACGGCAGATACGCCGGCACCTGGCGGCGGTAGGCGGCGAATTCCTCCGGGAAGCGCGAGGCCAGCAGCCCATCTTCGGAGCGCACGCGGATCTCCGTGCCGGCAATGTAAATCGCGAGCGCCAGCAGAGCCCACGGCCATCGCGTCAGCAGCAGACAATTCGCCGCCAGCATCGCAAGCAGCGAGGAATAGATCGGATGGCGCACGATCGAGTACGGCCCCGTTCGCACCAGTTCGTGGTCGTCATAGAGACCCGCATGCAAGCGGAATTGCTTGCCCAGGTGCGCCACCGCTTGCCACGCCATCACCACCGCGGGAATCGCGATCGCCATACCCAGCACCGTGCGCAAGGCGCTGGCCGGATGCCAAATGGGCAGATGGAATATGAAGGACACGGCAAACGCGCTGGTTACCAGCAGAAGCCCGATGCGCGTGGGCCACGGTACGGTGATCGAAGGCCGCTTCTGAAAATGCGGCGCGCGAAACAGAAACGGATACCACCAGGCAATCCAGCACAGCAGCAGCTCCGCCAACGCAATCGTTCTCAATCGGGCGTCTCCCTTTTCAGGATAAGGGACGAGGGAGGCGGGCGGCGGGTCGGACCTATTGGCGCTTCTCACACAGCGGCGAGCCTGGCACAAACCGGCGAGCCTTTGTCTTAGTCCTGTCGCGCCAGCCAACGGGATCTGTGAATCGATGCGCAGGAAATTGAGGAGATCCCGAAGAACCAGACCATCCAGGAACACCCCAGCACGCTGGCGCGGGGCCATGGAATATCGATCCTTTCGCCATCGGTGTTTACTCGCAAGTGGCCGCTGAACGGCCGCAGCGGGCGGATGCGCCAGCTCACTTCGCGCAAACGGGGAATCCGCGCGCCCGGAGTCTCGATCGCAACGTCCGCCGGGGCTTCCATCTGCACGCTGGCGAGATCCCCGCTCTTGACGTGCGCCGTCACCACCACGGCCTCGCCCGCGCGCAGCGGAGCCCGCCCATAAACCGCATCGGCCTGCCACATGATGAGACCAAGCACCGGCGCGGCGATCAGGCTCGGAAGAGCAATCTGCCCGAACAGCCGCAGGTTCTCGCGCAGCAGATCGCGTTGGGCATTCCATACCAGCCGGGGCTCGTCGAGAAACAGGCGCAGCTCCATCACGTGCGCCAGAATCCGGTTTACGGTTCGCCGCGTGCCGCTGGACGCAAACCGCCGGAACACGAACGCCGTCACGATCCCGCACAGCACGCTCAAAGGCGCCAGCGTGGCCAGGGCTCTCATTTGAGATAACCCAGTCCTTTCAGCTTGCGGGCAAGTTCCTCTTTCGACGCAGGCTGTTCGTGATCGGGCAGCTCTTTCTCGACGGCATGCTCGATAAACTCTTCGAGCGAGCTGTAGCCGGCCGCCTCAGCCGCGCGCCGCGCCCGATCGCAAATGGTCTTGTTCAACTTGACGGTGGTCTTGGAAAGCATAAGTGGTAGGGCATGCTTTAGCTTGCCCAGCAAACAATATCCTGTCAGAAAACCGAGCGCCCAGTCATCTGTGCCGGGCGGGCGACGCCGTATAGTTCCAGCAACGAGACGGGCAGATCCTTCAATCTCGGCGCACTCGCCCGAATCGTTCGTGTGCTGAAGAGCACGGCCGGAACTTCCCGCGGATCGATGCAATGGTCCGCGATCCAGGCATCGTCATTGTCTGAAACCAAGCCCTCCGGCGCTTCTCCGAGCGCAGTTTGCCAGGACGCGCGGTAACCGGCGCTGTAGCCGACAATCAGATCCGGCGCGATGCTGCGGTTCGCCGGCGATGGGTTGGTCTCGGTGACGCTCGCGATCATCCGGTTCCCGTTCGCGGGATCGCGAAGGTCGAGCAGTTGCTGCCGCACCTCCTGCCCGACGCGCTTGTCCAGGAGGTAGAGACCGTTAAGCCCGAGCGCGTACGCTTTGCTTCGAAGCCCGCGCGAAACCAGCCAGGTATTCAGGTTGACGGCGCGGTTGAACGCGGCGAAGCCGTGGTCGGACATCACCATCAGCTCGGCGGCGGGCTGGCGGCGCATGACTTCGCCGATGGATTGATCCACCGCGCGATACACATCCAGTAACTCCGCATCGTGTTTGCCCCACAGCACGTGGGAATTCTGATCGACCGACGAAAAATAAAAGAACAGCAGTCCGCCAGTGAATCGCCGCAGCGAATCGTTCAGAAGCCGCCGCTCATCGTCAAGGACGAGACGGCTCTGCGACAGAAACTCGGGTAAGTCGAACACGCCCTGACGCAGCGCCGAAGTATCTTCCGGAATGCCCAGCGTAGACCACCTTCCCATGCTGACAGCCACCTCGCGCGCATATGAGCCGGGAGTTGAGATTGGCAGCGCTGGTTTGTCCGGATCGACGTTGACCGGCGACACGTACAGTTCGAATCGTGGGTGTAGTTGCTTCGCATAGATGCGAAACATGCCTCTGGCCGAGGCGATGTGGGGTAGCAGCGGAAAATCGGCAGGCAGCCACCCGGACCATTCGCCCTGTCGCACGATCGCCATCTGATCGCCGGTTTGCAGCCGGGCATAAGGGCGGTCCGGATCGACGTCCACGCTCAGTTGCACCGTCGCGTAAGCGTGATCCCTTCGCAGAGTGTTGGGCGGACCTTCCACTCGCAGTTCCCCGTGACCATCGTTAACTTCGACCTTTCGGATAAGACCTCCCGCTACCTCATGTGAGATCTCGGCGGGATCGTCGGTGTAGTAACTGAAGGTGCCCTCAGTGCCGCGCAGATCGGGGGTTCCCATGCCGGCGAGTTCCCGGCCCGCCTCGGATGGCGGATAGTTCGCGGGAATGCGCACGATGTTTACCGGAATACCGCGGTCCGACAGATACTCCCAGAAGGCGCGCCCCTTACGCAATGAAACCACCCTCGAGCGCGAAAGCGGCAATTCCCATGGCCCGAGGTGCAGCGTGAAACGCGGGCCGATAGTCTTATCGGTCGAGAGATAAGGCTCCAGCGTCACCGGGTCGCGATGCACGAAATCGAAGATGCCATGTTCCCCCGGATCGAGCCCCGTAATAAATGTCGACCATGCCACCGGACTCTGGGGAGGATAGGTTGTTTCGAGGTGCGAGTAACTGCCGCGTTGGCGCAGCCGCGCCAGGTTCGGCAGGTCCGCCCAGTGGCGTTCGACAAACGCCGGG
>DASWZP010000225.1:0-2689 GCA_036404395.1 Bryobacteraceae bacterium
CTACATGGCGCGGCCGGCGTGCGGGGCCGGCAAGTCCTTGCGCGGCAGTTTCTCGGCGCGCGTGGCGGCGTTGTAAACGAACGCGGCTTCTATGACGGCCATCTGTTGCATGTCCTCCTGCTGGATGCGGTCGTAGACGTCCATGTTGGTATGGTGCGTGCGCGTTTCGTAATCCATCGGGTCCTGAATGAACTGGAAACCCGGCAGGCCGACGCCGTCGAAGGATTGATGATCGGTGCCGCCGGTGTTGCGGATGGTGACGGCGCCCGGCGTCAGGTCCTTGAGCGCGGCGAACCAGCTCTCGAAAATCGGCCGCGCCATTTCGTTGCCTTGCAGGTAGATGCCGCGTATGCGGCCGGTGCCGTTATCGATATTGAAGTAGCCGCTTACCTTTGCGTGCTCGGCGGTGGGCTTCATCTCGGCGGGATCGGCGAAGTGCGCTTTCACATACGCCGCCGAACCGAGCAGTCCTTCCTCCTCGCCGCCCCACAACGCCATGCGGACGGTGCGGTCCATCTTGAGGTTGGCCGATTTCAGAATGCGCATCACCTCCATCGCCAGCGCCGCGCCGGCTCCGTTATCGGTGGCGCCAGTGCCGTAGTGCCAGGAATCGAAGTGGCCGCCGACCATCACCAGCTCGTCGGCCTTGGCGCCGCCGGGGATTTCGGCGATCACATTAAACGAATCCGGGTTGTCGGTCATGAAGCGGTTCTTGATGTCGAAGGAGAGCTTGACCGGAACGTCGTGCTGCAGCAGGCGGGCGATGCGATTGTAGTGTTCCGCAGCCAGAATGACCTGCGGAGGATTGTCGGTGTGCTCGCGGTTGGCGCCGCCGCCGACCAGCGTTCCGCTGTCGCCCATGCTGGAGATCTGCACCACCAGCGCCGGCTTTTCATCCCTCCAGAATGTCTGCTGGCGCTCGCGGAAGGCGCGCCGCTCCGCGTATGTCATGTTCGGCTGGCCGGGCTGAGCGGGAGGGGCGCCGCGTCCACCGCGTCCGCCGGTGGGGATCGGGTCGAGCACCATCTCGTTGAGCTCGTCGGCGGTGTAGCGGTGGGCCAGCGGAGTGGTGGGGAACGCCAGCTCGCGCGGCGCGGAAACCAGCACGATCTTTCCTTCCAGCTTGCCGTGGAACTTGTCCAGGTCGGCCGGCGCCGACATTGGCGCCAGCATCGCTTCACCCGTCAACGGGCCGTTGGTGCCCATGGTCCACGCCACCGGCATCGCAATCAGGGCCTGGTAGGTGGGTTCCACCATGCTGGCCGCGAAATAGTCGTTCTCCCAGCCATTGCCGAACGGGCCCCACTTTTCCAGATGGGCCTGGCTCAATCCCCAGTCCTGAAGCTGCCTCACGGCCCAATCGCCGGCGGCGCGGAATTGCGGCGAATTGGTCAGGCGCGGGCCGTAGCGGTCCGTCAGGTTGTAGAGGATGTCCATCACCTTGGAGCGTTCGTATTCCTCGCTTTTGATCCTGTGGATCGCGTTCAGGTCGACCCGTTCCGGCGGCTGCGCGAGAATCAGCGGAATCGAAATCAGCAGCGCCAAAAGGGCCAGAAGGAGTTTTCGCGGCATACGGGTGAGCATATCAGACTGCGCCGGCGAGCGGAAAACACGCTGCAACGATTGGCGTTCTAATTCGGCACTGCTGCGGAGTAGCATCTTGGGCCTCGGTGCGCGTAAGATAGAAGTATGGCCCGAGGTTGGGAAAGCAAGTCGGTCGCGGCGCAGATCGACGCTGCTGAGAACCATAGGCACCGCGCCACCAAGCACAAAACACTCTCTCCGGATCGGCTGGAACTCATCCGCAAAAAGGAAACGATTCTTTTGTCGCGCACGCGCATCGTGCGGGAACTCGAATCGGCACAGAACCCGCGTTATCGGGTTGTCTTGGAAAAGGCTTTGGCGGATCTGGACGCGCAGTTGTCGGACATCGCTACCGTTTGAGTCCCCTTGAGTGGGGCAGGGCAGAGCACAGCTCCCCGCCAGGCGGGGCTGTGCCTGTGCCTTCTCGGGCGGGGGACGGCAACGTGCTGGCCGCGAAGAAACCCGTATAAACCCGATTGAAATCCCTATTTGCGTTCATTGGTGTGCATTCGTGGCCCAAGGTTCTTCCGTGGCCGGATGGCTCGCCCCACTTTCTCCCGGCTACGCTACAATCGAATTCACGCACCCATTCCGATTCCGGAGCGCCACTCATGAACATCCACTTTGACGAGACGAACCTGCTGGCCGACATGGTGGGCAAGGCCCACGGCGTAACGCGCGCCGAGGTGGAGCGCGCGCAATCCAAAGCGCAGAAAGCGCTCGCCGGGTTCCGCAAGCAGAGCGAAGCCGGGCTGTACGGTTTCCCACACCTGCCGTTTCAATCCAAGGTCATTCGGGCGATCGGCCGCTTTGCCGCGGAAGTGCGCGGCAGCTACGACACGGTGTGCGTGGTGGGGATTGGCGGCAGCGCGCTGGGAGCCTGGGCGCTCGATTGCGGCATTCGCGGGCCGCATCCCATTCAGGGCGCTTTCTCGACCGGGCACCCGCGGCTGGTGATCCTCGACAACGTAGACCCGGACTTCACGGCCGCCGCGCTCGCCTCCATGGACCCGCAGAAGACGCTGGTGGTGGTAATCGCCAAATCGGGCGGCACGGCGGAAACGGTGGCCACCTTCCTGATCGTGCGCGAGTGGCTGCAGGAGGC
>DASWZP010000226.1:0-4660 GCA_036404395.1 Bryobacteraceae bacterium
GGTGGCGAAGAAAACGTCGTTGCCGGGGGCGGCCATGGCTCAGACCTTAAACTGAAAAGCCGGCTCGGCCGGCATGGGCACCGCCTGGCCGGCCAGAGCTTCGCCGTTGGTTTTGACGCGATCGCGCGCCGCGCGCAGCTCTTCGTCCGGTGGCGCGGCCGAAGGCTGGGCCGTGGTTCCGGCCAGCGCCACCGCCGGCGCCAGCGCGGTTGCCAGTTGCCGCCTGGTGAGTTTCATTTTCCTGCTCCGCCGGATTGATGCTCCAGCGCCTCCATGGCCGCTTTTTGCATGACGGAACGCGGCGCGGTCTCTCCGGTCCAGATCTCAAACTGGCCCACGGCTTGTTCGATGAACATGTCGAGGCCGGGAATGGCGGTCTTGCCCTGTTCTCTGGCGCGCCGCAGCAGGAGCGTTTCGTGCGGATTGTAGACCATGTCGAACACGACGTCCGCCGGAATCGAGCCGTCGAAGAAACACTCGTCCACGTGCGGGAACATGCCGAGCGGCGTGGCGTGCACCACGGCGTCGAAATGGCGGCCTTCGAGTTGTTCCTTGGCCAGCGCGTCGGCGGCGCAGACCTTGGCCAGGGCGCGCACGCGGTCGGGGTTGCGGCCGGTGAGGGTGATTTTGGCGCCGGCGTCGGAGAGCGCAAACGCGGCTCCGCGCGCGGCACCGCCGTTGCCCACAATCAGCACCGAGGATTTCGGCAGCCGCAGCAGACGCGCCAGCGGGGTGGTGATGCCCAGCACGTCGGTGTTGGCGCCGCGCCAGCGCCCGGCCTTGCGCCACACCGTGTTGACGGCGCCGATCCGCTTGGCCAGCGGTTCCACGGCGTCCAGGTAGCGAATCACTTTCTGTTTGTGCGGAATGGTGACGCTGAAGCCGGCCAGCGGCAGACGCTCCGCCATGGTGAAGAAATCGCGCAGGTGCGCGGGAGTGACCAGGAACGGAAGGTACACGGCGTCGGTGCGCCGAGCCTGAAACGCGCGGTTGAGCACCGAGGGCGAGATGGAATGGCGCACCGGATCGGCGATGACGCCATAAACCTTGGTCGCCTTGGCCAGCTTTTCCACGCGGTAAAGATGGCGCAGATGGTGCCCGCTGACCTGGCCCGCCGCGGTGCCTTCGGCCACCAGCGGCGAGGCATAGGTGAAGGCGCCGCCAAATACCGGCGACAGCACGCGCGTGGGAAAGCCCAGCTCGCCCATCGCCAGCACCACCATTTTGTGTTTGGGAAGCGCGCGGGCCGCCGCCAGCACACGCACGTTGTCGGAGGGTTTGCGCGCGGTGGTGACGATCTTGTATCCGTCCGCCGTCACCCGCATCATGCGCGCCACCACGGTATCCAGAGCCGGCGTGGCCTCGAAGTTGTGGTACGAGACGATGACCTGGGCGCGGCCGCGAAACTGGTGCAGGCGTTCCTGCGCGGCCTCGGCGCTTTCGATTTCGACATCCACCGCCTGCGCGCCGCAACGCACGGCCTCATCGAGCACCGCCATCTGATCCTCGATGCTGCCGTTGAACTTTCCATGATTCTGGTGGCGCCGGCAGGTGGCCAGGATCAGGGTATCGGGGAATTTTTCGAGAAAGCCGCGGATGGCGGTGGCGCCCTCGGCGGGATGGTCGAGGAAGTCGAGACGAAACTCCAGGAACGTCTCGCCCGACTCGGCTTCGTGACGGGCGTGGGCGAGCAAGCTCGGAACGTCCGGCAGGCCCAGCGCGATACATATGCGTGGGAGAGTCCTGGTCTGCGCCATCGTCGGGAATTCCCAGATTACCACAGGGGGTCCGGTAAGCCGCGTTTGCGCTTGCCGAGCGGAAGGGCCAAAAACATTAGCCACAGATGAACACGGATGAACACAGATATAGACATGCCTTGATTTGATCTGTGTTTATCTGTGTTCATCTGTGGCTGGGAATGACGTTTTCACGCGCTTCTACGCCGCGGCGAAGGCAAAGAAAGCCAGCGTGCGGAGGAAGTCGCCGCGCGTGCGCGTGAACTCTTCTTCGAACTTGGTCTTGGCGCGGTGCAGCAAAACCCGCAGATATTCGGCGCTCACGCCCAAGCGCCGCGAGACTTCCTGGCGGTCGGCTTCCTCGAGGAACACCATGCGCAGCACCTCGCGGTCCTTGGCGGGGAGCGCATCCAGAATCCGCGCCACCGCGCGCTTGCGCTGTTCGGTGATCAGCGATGCGTCCAGGTCCACCCGCTCATCGGCCGGTTCTGGCGCGTTCTCCGGAATCGGCGGGTGCTTCGACTCCTTGGCCATGGTCTCCAGCAGTACGTTGTTGCACACCGCGCTGACGAACGCGCCGAAAGCCTCCGGCTGCGTTACACCTTGTCCCTGGCGCAGGGTCCGCAGCACGCGCAGAAAGGTCTCCTGGCGCACATCCTCGGCCATTTGCGGCGCGATTCTGCGCACCCTCAGCTTGGAAGTGAGCAACCGGCCGAAGTAGCTGCTGAAATGCAGTTCGGTATCCGGATCGCCTCGCGTCAAGCGGTCCACGTAAGCTGCGTCAAAAATGTGAAATTCCAACCTGTTCCGCCTGTATCCTGTTCAGTATAGTAGACAACTACGCCGAACCCCAACCATCGCCCACGGCATGGCTACTGTAACGATCCGCACCCGGCGCTCACTATCCACCATGAGCTTCAGCGAGAAAAGCGATTGGCCCACCGCCAGCCAGAGTGTTCGCTCCCGGGTCTCCCCGAACATTTCCGTGGGCAGGTGGTATCCCATCAAGCTCGCGTTTCAATACCAGGCCTTTGCGAACGACCGTCTGGTGCAAACGGGCGTTGGAGAAACCATCGAAATCAGCAGTCGCGCGTTGCGGCTTCGCACGCAAGAAGAACTCCCGTCCCGGGTGGCCGAGTTGGATCTCGCGATTGCCTGGCCGGTTGCGCTGGGCGGAGTCACGGCGTTGCAGTGGACCGTTAAGGCCAAACCCGCATGGCGCGCACCCGGTTGGATCTTCGTCTGCATCGCCAGCCATGAGTTCCGCACCGCCGGCGCACGCGGCCGGCAGCTTATGACTGCCTGCGGTTAGGAAAAGCCGAGACGACTCCCGGCTCTTCAGGCTTGACAGCCTGCGCCACGACTTAGGTGGACACGATTGATCTAGGATGAAGGTGCAAGACTGCGCGCCATGCCTGGATTGGACCAACCTCTTCTCATCAACATTCTGGGTCACGCGGCCGGTGCGTTGATCTTCGCGATTTTTCTGGTCCTGCTATACAGCGGCCGCGGGTGGTCCGGTTCGCGCGGGCGCTACCTGCCGGCCCTGGCGGCGGCGCTGTCGCTGCTGTGGAACTTGGGATCGCTGGTGGTGCTGACCTGGCCGGGCCTGCCCGCCGCGGTCGAAGGTGTCCTGGTGGCTTCGAGCTTTTCCACCCTCACCCTGCTGCCGGCGGTGTTACTGCATATCTCGCTGGGCGGCCGAAGCCGCGGCCTGGTGATCGCCGGCTATGCGCTCGGGGCGATCGCGTCGGCCATGCATTTCGTCGAGATACGAGGCAACGCCGCTCTCTGGCATGAGGCCGCGCTGCTGGTGACCACCATCGGCTTCCTGTTGCTTACCGGCCTGGCGGTCGCCAGCGCGGCCTACAGCCGGCGGCCGGGCGGAATCCGAATCCTGGCCGCCATGTGCCTGGCTTTGTTTGCCATGTCATTCGTCCATTTTGGCGTGGGCCACGGCAGCCAGGCTTGGGCTAGCGAACTGGTGGTGCATCACGCGGGCATTCCGCTGGCCTTGTTCGTCCTGCTGCAAGATTATCGCTTCGTGCTGCTGGATGCCTTCATCCGTTTCCTGGCCAACGCGCTGCTGGCCGGCATTCTGACGCTGCTGGTGATCGCCGCCGCTTTCCGCCTGTTGCTGGTGGAGCGGATTGCCGATCCGCTGCACGAAGCCGCACTGCTGGTCAGCGTCTGCCTGATTCTGGTGTTCTTCGCCTGGCTGCGCAACCTGGTGCAGGCGTGGCTGACGGGGGTGGTTTTCCGGCAGAGCCGCGTGGCCGGGCTGGCCGCCCGCATCAAGGATGCCCCGCCGTTCACCGCGGAAGATCCGCTGCTCGAGTGGTCCGCCTCCGCCATGGCCGATGCCGTGCGAACGCCCCAACACGCGATCGTGGGCGGGCCGGAGATCGCCAGCGTGGAAAACCTGCACGCCCCAGCGCCGGCGAGCGCCATGGTTGACGCATCATCGCTGCGACGGTGGGACTGGGCGGAAACGGTGGTCCCGGTGCGGCTCGGCGCGGGCAGTTCCAAGTTGATCCTGCTCGGCCGCCGCGAGGGCGGACGGCGCTACCTGAGCGAAGACTTGCGATTGTTGGCGCGCGCCGCGATCGAAATCTCCGAAAAGGTGGAATCGCTGCACCGCCGGGAAATGGAGCGGCTGGTTTCGCAAGGCGAGTTGCGCGCCTTGCAATCGCAAATCAATCCGCATTTTCTGTTCAACGCCCTCAACGCCGTGTACGGCACCATACCGCGCGAAGCCGCGCGCGCCCGCCGCATGGTGCTCAACCTGGCCGAGATTTTCCGCTACTTCCTGCAATCGGAAAAGACTTTCGTGCCGCTGGCACAGGAAATGCAAATCGTGCGGGCTTATCTGGAGGTGGAGCAGTCGCGGTTGGGCAGCCGGCTGAAGGTGGAGATCGACGTGG
>DASWZP010000227.1:0-5137 GCA_036404395.1 Bryobacteraceae bacterium
CACCGCGGCCTACACCGGCGTCAAGGGCGCGCTGGTGATCGTCTCGGCCGACGATCCGGGCATGGCGTCCAGTCAGAACGAGCAAGATAATCGCCGCTATGCGGTGGCCGCCGGCGTGCCCATGTTCGAGCCCGCCGATTCCCAGGAAGCTTACGATTTCACCCTTCGCTCCATCGAGGTCTCCGAGCGCTGGGGCCTTCCGGTGCTACTGCGCATCACCACCCGCGCGTGTCATTCGAAAAGCGTGGTCGTCACGCCCGGCTACCCAGCTCCGCCGTCGCGTGCGCCCGCGTTCGAGCGCAACATCGCCGCGCGCGTGATGATTCCCGCTTACGCCCGGCCGGCGCACCGGCGGCTGCGGCGGAAGCTCGCCGAAATCGCCCGTTGGAACGAAGCCGAAGGCCCCACGGTGCTGATAGAAGGCGACGCCGCGCTGGGCGCCATCGCCACCGGCATCTGTTACCAACACGTGCGCGAGGCGCTGCCGCAGGCGAGCGTCTGCAAGCCCGGCATGACGCATCCGTTGCCGATCGAGCGTATGCGCGAATTCGCCGCGCGCGTCGGCCGCTGCCTGGTGGTCGAGGAGGGTGACCCGTACCTGGCCGATGCGGCGCGCGCCGCCGGCATCAGTATCGAAGCCGCGCCGGAAGCTTTCCGCTTCGGCGAGCTCAACGTCGCCCGCGTGCGGCGGATGGCGGCGCGCGACCAATCGCCCGAGCCCCAGCCGCCCGCCGGCAAGCCTCCCGAGCTGTGTCCCAGTTGCCCGCACCGCGCCGTGTTCACCGCGCTGCGCAACCTGGATTGCATCGTGGCCGGCGATATCGGGTGCTATTCGCTGGGCGTGCTGCCGCCGTTTGAGGCCATGGACACGCTGGTCTGCATGGGCGCCGCGCTCGGCGTCGGGCTCGGCATGCGGCACGTGCTGCCGCCCGAGCAGGCGCGCCGCGTGGTCAGCGTGATCGGCGACAGCACCTTCGTGCATAGCGGCATCACCGGCATGGTCGAGATGGTCTACAACCCTCCGCCCACCGGCCACGTGGTGTTGATCCTCGATAACGGCACCACCGCCATGACCGGCATGCAGGAACATCCGGGCACCGGCCGCACGCTGGATCACCAGCACACCGGCAAGTATGTTTTCGAAGACGTGGCACGCGCCATGGGCATCCGCCGCGTGCACGTGACCGATCCCACGCTCGCGCCGGAAGCCTTCGAGGCGCTCATCAAAACCTGCCTGGATTCCGGCGAGCTGGAATTGATCATCGCGCGCCGCGATTGTCTGCTCGCCGCCGGCGCCATACGGAGATACGAGAAAGCCAATGACCAGCCACGCTAGGTGTGTAGGGCAGGTCCCCGACCTGCCAACCCGCCACGCCCCCGTAGGGGCCGGGCATGCCCGGCCCGGCGTCGCGCGGCACCGGGCAATCTGTCACAGGTGATTTCGAATGCAAGTGCAAACTCAAGTTACCAACATCGTGGTGGCGGGCCTGGGTGGCCAGGGCGTGCTGAAGGCTTCCGATATCATCGCCGGCGTGGCGTTTCTGGCCGGTCTCGATGTGAAGAAGAGCGAGGTGCACGGCATGAGCCAGCGCGGCGGGTCGGTGGCTAGCGACGTCCGCTTTGGCGAGCGCGTATTCAGCCCCATGGTTTCCGCGGGCGAGGCGGATTTCCTGCTGGTCTTGGACGCCACGCAGATCGAAGTCAATCGCGCCATGCTCGCCCCGGGCGGCGTGCTCATCGAGCCGGGCACGCTGGCCGGGCGCACCCTCCGCAGCTCCAAGGCGCTCAACGTGGCGCTGCTAGGAGCGCTCAGCCGCAGCCTCGATTTTTCGGAGGAGTTGTGGACTCAATCCCTGCGCGACAACCTGGCGCCGAAGCTGATCGACATCAACCTGCAAGCGTTCGCACTGGGAAGGGAAGCCGCCGCGCAGTAGGACAGGCCATCGCCTTTCGTGGCCTGTCACGCCTCCCATGTCACGCCTCCCAAAGCGCGGCACATTTGACAGACGACCAAAACCGATCGTCTGTCCTACCCCCGCAGCGCCCCGCCTGGACCAAACCCGTCATTTGGCGTACTCTGGTCGCATGAAACCATGGATCATCTGCGCATTCCTGGCGCCGGGTTGCGTGCTTGGCCAGCAGCCATCCGCGAAGGTCGGGTTTGAGGTGGCGTCGATCAGGCCCTCAACCCCGGCGCCGGACGGCAACGTACGCGTCTGGATGAGCACCGACGCTGGGATGCTGCGATATAGCAACGTCTCGCTGAAGGATTGCATCCGGGTTGCATATGACGTGAAGGAATTTGAGATCCAGGGTCCGGATTGGATTGGAAGCACGCGCTTTGACATAATCGCCAAACTACCCACCGGTTCGTCGGAGAGTCAGATTCCGGGAATGCTCCAAGCCATGTTGGCGGAGCGGTTGAAGCTCGCGGTGCACCGTGACACCAAGGCAACAGCGATTTATGAGCTGGTCGCCGTCAAAGGCGCTCCGGCTCTGAAACCAGTGGATGTTCCGGCCAACACGGGCACTTCCGTGGCAATGGATGAGTCATCCGGAATCCATCTGACGGCGCCATCGGCGACTCTCGCAACCCTGGCGGAGTTGATTTCGCGGTTCGTCCAGCATCCTGTAATCGATATGACCGGGATTCAGGGCCATTACGACTTCGACCTCGTGTTTTCGGGACAAACCATGCGCCAGGGGCGCTCGATGGAGGAGGATGACATAAGCCAGTCGGGCGTGTCCATCTACGATTCACTTCGGCGCTACGGCTTGAAGCTGGAGTTGCGCAAATCGCCGCTGGAAGTTCTGGTCGTGGATCATGTCGAGAAGATGCCGACGGAGAATTAGAGGATCGCCGTCGTTTTCTTACCCCACCACCCTTGGCAATTCTTCCATCGGGCCCATCCACTCCAGCTCGCGCTCGATGTCGGGGTGCAGGCGGAATTTCCTGCGCACGGCTTCCAGCTTGGCGCCGCGAATATCGATTTTGCTCAGGTCGTATTGGCCGATGCCGAAATCGCCGCAGAAATTCAGGTAGCCGAGCCACTTCGGATTGATGCCCATGACTTCGATTCCCACCCGGTCCGCGGCGATATAATCGCGCGACGCGATCGCCACGCGCGAAGCGATCGGCGTGCCGGAGGACGGGCCATTGCCTTCCATGCCTTCGTAGCCATCGATCACCGTGGCGCCCCAGAACGGCTTCATCGCCTGCGCGGTGAGGAAAATGTTGTAATGCGTCTGGCGCAGGCCATTGTGCGTCACGCGCTTGTCGTTCCATTCCGGCGTTACGCCCGGCGCGCTGTGCAGCGGCGCGCCCAGCGTCATGTTCTTCACCGACAGCGTGGCTATCACGGTGTTGTGCGTTTTCATCACGGCCGCGCAGATGACGAAAGCGTCCGGGTCCATCAGCCGCGCGCCCAGCCGCGCCGGCTTGGCGTGCAGGTCGTAATCGATCAGCGGAACGGTGACGTACCTGGCTTCGCGGTTCAGGTCCACCAGATCCACGCGCAGCGGCTTGTGCTCGCTCGCAATCTTCCCGAAGCGGAACTCCTCGAATGCCTGCATGGTATCGCCCGCCGAAGCCTCCGCCACCACCACCCGCCCTTTGAAACGCGGCTCCAGGTAATCCAGGATGCCGTGGACCGCGCCAGCGTTCGTGGCGGCCAGCGGATTGGTCGTCGAAACGAAATTGGGCTTGATCACCACGTACTTCTTCGCCCGCAGCGCCGGGCCGATCTGGTCGTCGATTGCCTCGAGCGCGGCGGCGATGTTCTTGCGGCGGTCGTTGCCCTGCACCACGGCAACCGTAGACCGCGGCTGCGGTGGCGCCTGCCCCAGCAGCGGACGCAGGGCCGGCGAAAAAGCGGTGAGTTGCAGCATGGTACGGCGGGTAAAAAGCACGGGGGTAGACCTCCACTCTGAAATACAATAGGATATTAGCATCTAGTCGTATGGATTAGGAGTCGCCCATGAATCGAAACGCTTCGCGCCGCAGTTTTCTCGCCGCCGCCGGGCTGGCTTTGCCCGCCGCCGCATCAGCCGCCCGGTCCTCCGACCCGCCGCCGGCGCCGCCCCACGCCGCCGTGTCTGCCACACCGGCCATCGAGTACCGCATCCTCGGGAAGACCGGGCTCAAGGTGACCACGGTCGGCTTCGGCTGCATGATCACCTCCGACGGCAGCGTCATCGAGCGTGCCGCCGACATGGGCATCACCTACTTCGACACCGCCCGCGTTTATCAGAACGGCAACAATGAGCGCATGGTCGGCGCGGCGCTCAAGAACAGGCGCAAGAACATCGTGCTCTCCAGCAAGACCCCCGGCCACAACCGCGCCGACGCGCTCGCCAGCCTGGATACCAGCCTCAAGGAACTCGGCACCGATTATCTCGACATCTGGTATCTGCATGCCAAGGACAAGCCCGAAGACATCACCGACGAGCTGATCGACGCGCAGCAAACCGCCAAACAGGCCGGCAAGATCCGCTTCGCCGGCGTCAGCACGCACAAAGGCCAGGCCCAGCTCATCCCCTTCCTTGCCGCGCATCCCAAGATCGACGTGATTCTTTCCGCCTACAACTTCACCCTGGAGCCGGTCGTCAGCGCGGTGTTGGAACAGGCGGCCAAGGCGGGCAAGGGCACCGTGGCCATGAAGGTGATGGCGGGCGGCTTCCGCCGCATGAGCCCGGACGATCGCAACTACAAAACGCTGAAGCAGGACGGCGCCATGCTGTCGGCGCTCAAGTGGGTCACCCGCAACCCAAGCGTTCACACGACCGTCCCCAGCATGACCGACATCGACCAGCTCGAAGAGAATATCAAGGCCATGTCCGCGCCGTTCGGTAAGGACGACGAAAAACGGCTGGCCGCGCAGCTCGAGCACATCAGCCCGCTCTACTGCCGCATGTGCGGCGCCTGCCAGGGCCGGTGCCGCCAGGGTCTGCCGGTCGAAGACATGCTGCGTTTCGTCACCTACGCGGAAGGCTACGGCCAGTTCGCGCTCGGCCGCGAGCACTTCCTTTCGCTCGCCCCCGCGCACATCGCGGCGAGCTGCGGCGATTGCGTTTCCTGCACGGTGGAATGCCCCCATGGCGTCAAGGTGCCGGAGCGGCTGCTCCGCGCGCAGGAGCT
>DASWZP010000228.1:0-11867 GCA_036404395.1 Bryobacteraceae bacterium
ATGGCGGCGCCGCACATCTCGGCCGTGCCGGGGTGAGAGAAGTGGGCGTTCACCACCACCGGGCTGCCGGCGGCCAGCGCCGACGCCGTGTCGCCGCCCGCCACCGAGAACGCCAGCGGAAAATTACTGGCGCAAAACACCGCTACCGGACCCAACGGGCGCAGCATGGAACGCAGATCGGGCTTGGGCGCCGGCTTGCGTTTGGGGTCGGCGGTATCGATGCGCGCATCCACCCAGGAACCCTCTTCGACGATGCCTGCAAAGAAGCGGAGTTGGTTGGCGGTGCGGTCGAGCTCGCCGCGGACGCGGGCTTCCGCGAGCGCTGTTTCGAGCATCACGCGTTCGATAAGCGCATCGCCCAGCGCCGTCAACTGCGCCGCGATCTCCCGCAGAAATTCGGCGCGGCTGCGGCGCGCCAGAGCGCGATAGCCGGCAAAAGCGGCGGAGGCCAGCGCGGCCGCTTCATCCAGATCGCGATCATCCGCCGGGTAAAAAGCCGGCTCCAGCCGCTCACCCGTGTGCGCGTTCGAAGCGAAAAATGCGCCGGCCGAACCGGTGGCGCGGCGCGTGCCGATGATGGATTGTCCGGTTAGCTGCATCTCAAGCTCGAAGAAAGAGTGTACCGCAGCGCTGATTATTTCAACGCAATGACGGGAAAACCCGGCCACCCAGGAATTCGACATGCACGCTGCGGTCTCGCGATGCGTCAGTTGGTAAACGCTATGCGAAGACTCCTGCTGCTGGCGCTGGCGGCGAGCGCATTACAGGCCGCGTCGATTCGCGGTGCGGTGCTGGAGAACATGACCGGGAGACCGCTCCAGCGCACGCGTGTGACGTTAGCGCCGGTGCCCGGCTCTCCTGGTCCCACGCTCACTGTTCGCTCCAACCTGAGCGGCAGCTTCGAGTTCACCGCCTTGCCGGCGGGCGAGTATCTGGTGAGCGCGGCACGGGAAGGCTTCGCGACGGTCGAATACGGGCAAAAGGAGTTTCACTCGGCAGGCCAGCCGGTTGTGCTCGAAGAGAGCATCCCCGCGTTCCTGGAGATACGCATGAAACGCTTCGGGGCGGTGGCGGGCACAGTGCTGGATGAAAACGACGTCGGTATCCCGGAGACCAGGGTGGTGGCCTACCGCGATGCCCGGCCGCCCCAGTTGGTTGGCCACGCTACCGCCGACGACCGCGGCATGTACCGCATCTCGGGCCTGCCGCCCGGCCGCTACCTGGTGCGCTCCGCGGCCAAACAACTCGAAGACGGCGGCTATGCGCCGACATTTTCGAAACAATCGGCAACCGTCGAAGAGGCGCAGGCGGTGGAGGCAAGGCTCGATGAGTTGACCGACGATGCCAACGTGCGGCTGCTGCCGGGAGCGCTGCTCAGCTTGTCCGGGTCGGTCGTCGCCACGCCCAGCCAGACGGTGACGGTGACGCTGGTTTCCGATGTGGGCCGCGAAACCACCGTGACGTCGTCGGAGTTTCATTTTAGTAACCTGGCGCCGGGACAGTATGAGCTGTTCGCCGAAACCGAACCGCGGAGCGGCATGCTGGGCGCGTACTCGCAATTCGCGCTGGACCGCGACCGCACCGACGTCCGGCTGGCGCTTTCGCCGGTTGCAGACACGTCGATTTTCGTTCGCGACGACGGCCGCAAGCCGGAGAAGGCCGGCACCATGAAGGTGCTGGCGCGGCGCAAGGACCTGGCTGGCGTGGGAACCGTGCAGACGCTGTCTGTCAGCGCCAGTCTCAGCGGCAATCGCTCATTTCTCGGGCCAGGGCACTGGGAATTGATGATGACGCCGATGACCGATCACTACGTCTCGAGCTTCTACGGCCCAGCCAGTGAGCGGTTCGAGCGAAAGCGGGCAGACTTATGGAATGAGATCATCGTGGGTGGCGGCTACGAGCGGGCGGTGTTCGGGCTGGCTTCCGATCCCGGCTCGCTGCACGGCACTGTGACGGAGAGCCAGAACGCGGTGGCAGGCGCAATGGTCTTCCTGGAGCCGTGGGATGCGGAACAGCACAAGCGCCTCGGCGAGGTGCGGACTGCGCGCACCGACGTGCGCGGTCAATATCAATTCCGCGGACTGGCGCCCGGCGACTATCGCGTAATGGCAACCTTCGAATACCAGATGCCCGAGGAAGCCGAGATGGACCGGGCGGAAACGCGGGTGGTGAAGGCGGAGGCAGGGGCCAGTCTGGCGCAGGATCTGGATCTGTTCGTGATCCGATAGCGGCGTTACGGCAGCTTGGCGGCCGAGTCGAGCAGGCCCCCGTTGAGGCGAAGCACGTTCCAGCGCGCCTTTTCGAGCGCATATTGAGCGTCGTAGAAGGCGATCCACTTGTCGTTCTCCGCGAGGCGCGCCTCATCCACCTGGCGCATGGTCTGGCGGCCCTCCTGAAACTGCGCCAGGCCGACGGAAAGCTGCTCGCGGGCAACTTCGAGGTCGAGCCGCGCCACGTCGGCGGCGGTTTGCGCGCGCCTGGCGGAGCGCAGCGAATCGGCCAGATCGGAAACGATGCGGTTGCGCGCGTTGGCCAGCTCGATTTTCAAGCGACTCAGATCAGCCTCGCCTTGCGCGGTGGCCGATCGCACGCCCGGCACAAAAAGCGGCACTTGAAACGACACGCCGATTTCGCCGTTGTTGCGCTGGAAGTGGTTGAAGTATTCCGTGTAATTGTTGAACTTGGCCAGCAAGGCGTATTGCGCCACCAGATCGGCGCGGGGGAGACGGGCGGCCGAGGCGCCGCGCAGCTCGAGCTGCTTGGCGGCGATCTGCGATTCCAGCTGGCGCAACTCGCTGTTGGAAGCGAGGGCGGCCTCGGCGGCCTGCTGCTCGGAAGCCGGCAGGGGCGGAGCCGGCCGGTCCTGGGCCACCGCGCGCACGCGGTCTTCGGCGGCGAAGCCAAGCGCGATTGCCAGATCGGTTTCGGCGGCGGCCTGCTCATCGTCCACACTCTCGGCGGCCTGGCGGTCGCGAGCCAGCGCCAGCTCGGCCTGTTTCTGAACGATGGGAAGGGCGCGGCCTTCGGCGACCTGGGCACGCACGGAATCGAGCACGGCCTGCTGGCGTTCGATGGCGGTGCGTGCCAGCGCCCCAATGCGCGCGGCGCGTTCGGCATCCAAATAGAGAGCGGCGGCGCGATAGACCACCTCGTCGCGTTTACTTATGACGCCGATGGCGGCGCCGCGGGCGTTCTCTTTGGCACGGGCCACCTCCAGGCTCTGCGGCCGATTGAAGACGAACTGCTGCGCGACGGCCTGCATAACGCTGGGCGCCGAGCCCTCGATACTCATCGGGAAGCCGCTGGTGTATGCTAAGCCGCTGCCGGCCGTCACGCGCGGCAGGAATGGGTCGCGAGCGGCGCGAATCGCGGCGCGCGCTTTCTGCTCATCCAACCGCACCAGCGCCACTTCCGGATTCTGCCGAACCGCGAGTTCGATGGTCTGGCGTAGCGTCAGCGAATGAACTTCGGCGCACGCCAATGCCGCCAACGCAAGAAAAGAAATCATGAGCTTCGACATGCATTTATTGTAGTGAGTCGGCGCAATCCGGGGCAGCGGGCATTGTCGTGAAACCGCCGGTAGCCCCGGCGGTCTCGCCTTGCCGCCGGCGGCGGCGTCTAGGTGCCGCTCTTACTTGCCCTTGCTCAGTTTTCGGAAGTAGTCCGCGACAGCGTCCTGATAGCCTTGTGGCACACGCTCGCCGGTGGGACTGCGCACGCTGCCGCTGCCGCCGATCGCGTCCACCATGCGGCGGAGTTCCATTTCCACCTGCTCGGCGCCGGCGAGCGCGGCCTGAATGCGTTGGCTCAGCAGCGGATCGTCGGCAAAATGGCGCGGGTCGAAATTGCGCAGGTCGTGAATCAGGCTCCGGATGTCGCGCGCGGTCGCGGGGTCATCGCGGAGCTGCCGCTCGAGACGGCCCAGACTCTCGAGAGTGCCGCGATAGCTGCCATCGAGATCCTCCGGACGCACGGGGGCCTCCATTCCGCCGCCTTGCCGCCACTGCGATTGGCTGCCGCTCGGTGTGCCGGGTGCGCCTTGCGGTGAACCTCCCGGCTGCCCCGGCAGGCCTTGCGCTCCCTGCTGTCCTCTCTGCTGGCCGCCCGGTTGTTGCTGGCTGCGGTTGCCGAGTTGGGATTCGAGTTGCTCCATCTGGCGGCGGAGCTGCTCGACCTGGCTGAGCGCCTGCGCCACGTCTTTATCGTCTTGGCCTGACCCGGCCTGGTTGCCTTTGCCGAGCGCCTGCTCGACCTGGTGCAATTGGTCGCGGAGCTGATTCAATCCGGCGGTGGCTTGCGATTCGGACAGGGCGGCGGTTTCACCCTGGCCGCGGCGGATCCACCCCGCGTTGCGCTCCATTTCGCGCGCCACTTCCTGTAGCTCGACTTCACTGAGCGCCTCGCGCAGCTTGGCGGCGGCCTGGCGCTGGGTGCTCATCAGATCGCGCGTGGCATTCTGCATTTGCTGTTCCAGGCGCTTGAGATCGGCCAACTCGCTTTCCTTCTGCTGCGCCATCTGTTCGGCCTGGCCGCGGTCCAAACCCGCGCCTTGCGGAGCGAACGCGCGCCGCATCTGGCCTTCGAATTCCTGCTGACGGCGAGCCAAGTCGTCGGCCTGGCGCGCCATGTCACCCACCTGGCCGGCGGATTGGGCGTCGCGCAATCCGGCCATCATCTGCTGGGCTTCGCGCAGGCGGTCGGCCGCGCGGCTGGCTTCGGCTTCGCCCTGCGCAGTGCCGGCCTGCTGCGAGGATGCCGCCTGGCGCATGTCCTGAAGCGCCTGCTGGAGGCGGTCGAGGGTCTGCCGCAGTTGCTGGGCGTCGGCGTTGCGCAAGCGCTGGTTGGCTTGTCCCTGCGCAGTCTGCCCTTGATTCGGTTGCGCCTGCTGGCCGGTTGAACCCGCTTGCGCAGACGAACCCGCCTGCCCGGATTGGCTCTGTTGCCCCTGCTGAGGGTCGCGGCTCAGCGGCGCGTTCTGAGCGAGCTGCTGCATCTGCTGCTGGAGCTGTTCAGCCTCGCGGCGCAGCATTTCCTGCTCCCAGCGCTGTTGCGGGGTTGGCGCGCCGCGGCGTTGTTGCTCGGCCAATTCCTGCTGGCGTTTGGCGAGTTGCTCCAGCTTCTGCAGGGCCTCCGTCATCTGGCGCTGGTGCGCATCGGCCGATTGAGATTGCCGCACGCCTTCATACTGGTTTTTCTCGGTGTCGAGTTCCAGGTCGAAGATGCCTTGCATGTCGCGCGTAGCCCCGCTGATTCCACCCCCGCCGCCGGATTGGCCGAAGGCCACCTGGATGTCGCGGAACAGGGCTTCGGCGCGCAGCAGGTACTGCAGCGCTTTCTGTTCCGGCGCCAGCGCGTCCTGCCATTTGGCGATCCGCAGTTTCCCGGCGGCGGGGCCCATAGCGCCGGCGGCCTGCTCCATGTCGGCAACGAAGCTCTTAAACGACTCGCCGGATTCCTCCATCTGGCGGGCTTTCATCCGATCGGCCATCGAATTCGCCTGGTCGCGCAGCTTGGATTCCGTCGCGGCCAGGAACGCCGCGTTCTCCGCGTCGGATGTCTTGGCGCCGTTGCCCTTGATCTGGTTCCAGGTAGCGGTGATGATCTCTTTCTGCCGCTCGGAGAGCTGGTTCTGGTCGCCCTGCTCACCGGGAATGCCGCCGCCGATCGACTGCGACTGTGTGTAGTTTCTCTCGAAGGGCTGGGCTTCGATGAAGAACATGTCGGTGCCGGTCGTCTGGCGGGCGTCCCGCGCGGATGCATACAGGCTCACGATGTCGCCGGGTTCCACTTTGAAATCCTCGAGCGCGATCACGGTGGACCCGCTGACGGTTTTGGCGCCCCTGGCATCGAGCATGCTCAAGGTCTTCTCCGGGCCGCCGTTCACCGAATAATGCAGGTCGACGCCGCGCAGTCCGAAATCGTCGCTCGCGCTCACTGCCACGGTGACTTCCTCGATCGGGCTGGCCTTGAAATCGCGGCCCGGCCGGGTGATGGTGATTTGCGGCGGATTATCTTTCTGCGCCTCGATGAAATAATCCTCGCTGAGCCGCACGTCTTCCCCGCTTTCGATGGCGGCGATATGATACATGCCGTCCTTCTGGATGGGCACGCTGGCGATCAGCGTGTTCGCGCCGCCGTCGCGCAGCATTACCTTTTCGCCATCGTCGAGGAGCAGCGCGCCGTTCAAGAGCGGCCGGTCCATGTGGAGTTCCACTTCGGCGATGGTGCCTTCCACCGCGCGCAGATCGCCGCCCGGGTCTTCCACAAAATCCTTCATGCCGGTCCAGGCGGGGTAGTGATAAGTGACGGTGATGCTCTTGACGGACGGCAGGTCGACCACGTTGAGATGGTAGACAGCGGAGCGCACGCCGCCGGCTTCCACATAATAATCGAGCGATTCCGGCACGCCGGCGATCGAAAACTGGTACGCGGAGCCGCCCGGCTCGGTGCGCATTTCGGCCTGTTCCCATTGCGGCGCGCTCGAGTATTTCGCGAAGAAACGGACCTTCGGCGCGGTGAAGCCGAGCAAGTTGGCCTGGACACCCACGTCCGCCCGTTTGCGAATGGTGCGGTTGCCCGGTTCCACGGCGATCGAATAGAAGGGCCTTAATTCGCCTTTGGACGGGCCGGCCCAAAGCAGCGCGGTGCCATAGCCGAGAAAGCCGGGCCCCGCCACGCCCAGCCAGATGAGAAGCAACGCGGAAGCCGCAGCGGCCGAAACGAAGCCGGCAATCCAGGTGGTCTTGGCGACCGTGGCAGGCTGGGCGCGCTCAGCCACTTCGAGCGTGTCGGCTGCCAGCAACTCAAGGAACGGGTTGGCATCGGCAGCGCCGGCGCTTTCGCTCAAGGTGAGCAGGCGCTGTTCAAATTCAGGATGCTTCTGTTCGGCGGCGCGTGCGGCGTGGCGGCGATTGAAGCGCACCAACGGGACGATCAGCGCCACGGCGATGGCGCCAGCCAGACCGAGAAACAGCGCGAGGCGCGCGACCAAAACCGCACTATTCGAGAACGCGAAAGCATTGGCCCACTCTACCGCAGCGACGGTGAGAACCAGCGCCGCGAGGGCCGTAACCGCGCTGCCGCGCGACAGCGCCAGCAGGCGCACGCGCCGCTCCATGGCGCTCAAATAGCGCGCGAGAAGGTCCAAGGGATTCATGGCGCCTCCTTATCCACGGAAAGATGACGATTCCCCAGCCAGGATTCGGCGAGCGCGCACCCGAGCACGGCCAGCATCACATACCACCACAGCGACAGGCGACTTCGCTCGCCGCCTGCCTGCCCGCTCACCTCTGTACCACTGGCTGTATTCTGCCACAAGCGGAGGGTTTCCGGCGCGGCGGGAGTCAGGTCGGATTCGCGGCGGTCCGCGTTCACCGCGACTAGCTCATTGCGGCCGTTGGGGCGGCGAATGTCGTAAAAGCCGTCCATGGTGAATTGGATGTTTTGCGCGGTGGCCGCTTCGGCCAGCGAGAACACGCGCTCGCCCTTGGGATCGAGCACATCCACCGCCGCGGCTTTTTCACCGGCGTCGCGCAGCTCCTCGAAGCTGCCCACGGTGACGGCGGACGGTCCCGCGTCCAGGCGCCCCAGGTAGTTGGCGGTTTGCCCGATGAAGGGTACGAACGAGGCGTGCACCGGAAAATCGTTGGCGACGTTGTCCAGGGTGGACGCGAAAACCAGGATGTGGCCCGCGCCCAACTGTTCATCCACCAGCAAAGGAGTTTCGTCGGTGAGGCGCGCTACGGTGCGCGCGCCGACGGGATCGATGCGGATCGCCTGGTAGAACTTCACGTCGTCCCAGCGGTTGTTCTGCTGAATGGACGGATGCGATGGATCCAGAGCAGCCGCGCTTTGGAACAGGTCTCCTTCGCGGCCGGCGTAGCGGGCGCCTTGAATGGCAAGGCCGGCGACCGGAACTCTTACGCGGCCCATTGAGGAGCGGCCAAGCGCGATCAAAACAGCGCCGCCCTCACGCACGTAGGCGCGCAGGCTCTGCTCGAAGGATTCCGGCAGCGAGCCCACATCCGAAATCACGACGAACGCATACTGCGTGGGCGCGACGTTCGAGGTTTGATCCGCGGCGGCCGCGTCGATGGCGAATGCCGACTGGCCGGAGGCTTCGAGCGCGGTCTTGAAGTAGAGCAGGTCGCGCGTGTTGCCCGGGTCGTGGACGAAGAGTGCGTGGCGCGGGTCGGCGCGTTCGACGGAAAAGTAGAATGTGTCGTCGTCGGGCAGGGCATCGGCTGAGTCGATCTTCACGGCGCCTCGATTGCGGCCATAAGGCACTTCGAGAGAGTTGAACTCAACCGCGGCGCGGCCGCTTTCGGGAATCGCGACAGGTTTCGATTCGATGACGCGGCCGTTCAGCACAAGCGAAACGTTGCGCTCAGCCTTGTCGGTGCCGAAACCGGCGACGGTGGCCAGCACGCGCGTCTTCGTGCCGCTATAAACGCGGCGCGGCGCGACCACGTTCTCAACGGTGAAATTAGGCGTCTGTTTCGAACCCAGCGGATGAGGCTCCAGGCGAATGTCGCCATTCAAGCGCAGGTCGTTGAAGTTGGCGGGCATGCCGGTCTGCTGCATGTCCGAATAGAGGAGCACGCGCAGGGGCAGGTGGAGCGATTGCGCGATGGAGCCAAGCGAGCGGGAGAGCTCGGCGAACGAGGTGCGGCCGTCGGAGGGCGAGAGTGCATCCATCGCGGCATCGAGCGCGGCGGGATCGCCAGTCACCTCGCTCATCGCCTCGACCCGCGAAGCGAAGGCCAGCACCTGCGCCCGCTCGCCGGGGCGCAGGTTCGCGACTTCGCTCTTCGCCAGCGTCTTCGCCTGGTCGAGAAGGCCGGCGGCGCGCATGCTCAGCGAGTTGTCGATGGCGAAGATGGTGACCTCGCCCGAGCGTGACGCCGGCAGCAGCGTGCGATGCAGATAGGGGTGCGCGAAGGCCACCGCCAGCAGCGCGAACAGCAGCGCGCGCAGCGCGAACAAAATCAGGTGGCGCAGCCGGCGGTGCTTGATGGAGCTTTGCGTTCGCCGCTCGAAAAACATCAGCGAGCTGAAGGGCACCGGCGTGGCTTTGTGCTTGCGCAACAGATGCAGCCACACGGGCAGGCCCACAGCGGCAAGCCCGGCCAGGAACCAGGGAGCGAGGAAGCCCATTTACAGCATCCCCCGGCGCACGCTCAAATACTCGCGCAGGCCTTCATCGAGCGGCCGGCCGGTATCCACCAGGAAGTAGTCCATGCCCGCGCCGCGCGCCTGGGAGCGCAGCGCCTCAATGTGCGCGTCGATCTTGGCCCGGTATTCGTGGCGCGCGTATTCGGGCGAAACTTCCAGCGCCGCACCGGAGTTTTCCATGTCCACCAGCAGCACTGGCTCGCGGAATTTGGGCGCGATCTCCTGCGGGTCCAGCAGATGAAACAGGATCACCTCATTGCCGCGGAAGCGCAGCGGCTCGACCGTTTTGACGATGACGGCTGGATCTTCGTAAAAATCCGAAACCACCACCACGATCCCGCGGCGGTGCAGGAAATTCTGGAAGTGAACGAACGGCTTGGTGAAATCGGTGCGTGTACCGGTTTGCGCCCGCTCGATAGCGTGCAGCAAGCGGAACAACTGTCCCTGCCGCGTGGAGGGCGCCACGTAGTTGGTCACGTCCTGATCGAACACGATCAGGCCTGCCGCGTCGCGCTGCACATTGGCCAGGTAGCACAGCGAGGCGGCCAGGAAGCGCGCGTAATCGAGCTTGTTGACGGCGTGCGATCCGTAGCCCATCGAGGCCGAGGTATCGAGCAGCACCAGCAGTTGCGTGTTGGTCTCGCCCCGGTAGCGCTTGAGATAGCAGCGGCCGGTGCGCGCGAAGACGTTCCAGTCCACGTGGCGCAAGTCGTCGCCCTGCGCGTAGGCGCGGTATTCGGCGAACTCCTGCGAGAAGCCGAAATCGGGCGACCGGTGCAACCCGGCGACGAAACCATCGACCACGGTCTTGGCGATCAGGTCCAAACCGGAAATCGAGTTGAGCGTAGCCGGATCGAGAAAACGCTGCAGCATTTTACTCTCGCGGCGCTCCTTTCCAGTCGAGCAGGCGCTTCAAAATGTCGTCCTGCTTCAGGCGGTCGGATTCGGCATGGAAGTTGAGCAGGATGCGATGGCGCAGCACCGGAATATAGAGCGCGCGGATGTCTTCATAGGTCACGTGGTAGCGTCCCTTCATCAACGCGCGGGCTTTGGCGGCCAGCACCAGGAACTGCGCGGCGCGGACGCTGGCGCCGTAATTCACATACTTTTGGACGAAATCGGGTGCCGATTCGTCCCGGTTACGGCTAGCGCGCACCATATCCACCGCATAGCGCGCCACGCTCTCGCCGATCGGCACCATCCGCACCAGTTGCTGGAAATCGAGGATCTCTGCGGCGTTGGTCACCGGATCGGCTTGCGGGATGGTGGTGACGGTGGTCAGGTCCACCACCTGCAGTTCCTCGGCGGCGTCGAGGTAATCGAGAACGGTGTTGAACAGGAAACGGTCGAGCTGCGCTTCCGGCAACGGGTAGGTGCCCTCCAGCTCGATCGGGTTCTGCGTGGCCAGCACGAAAAACGGATTCGGCAGGGCGTAGCTGTTGCCGCGCACCGTGCAGGCGCGCTCCTGCATGGCTTCGAGCAGGGCGCTTTGCGTTTTCGGCGGCGTGCGGTTGATTTCATCGGCCAGCAGAATGTTCGAAAAAATCGGACCGGGCACGAAAGTCCAGGTGCGGCGTCCGGTACCTGGCTCTTCTTCGATGATGTCGGTGCCGGTGATGTCGCTGGGCATCAGGTCCGGCGTGAACTGAATGCGCTTGAAAACCAGGCCAAGCGTCTGCGCCATGGTGCGCACCAGCAGCGTTTTGGCGGTGCCGGGTAGACCGGTGATCAAGCAATGGCCGCCCACGAAGAGCGCGATCATCACCTGCTCCAGAACTTCCTGCTGGCCCACGATCACGCGGCGCACCTCGGTCACGATGTCCGCTTGCACCTTGCGGAAGCGTGCGATGCGCGTCTTCAAAACCTCGGGTTCCATCTGTGAAGTTGCGGGTGTCGACATGTCTTTTCCAATCCTATTTCTTTGTCGCGGCTGGCTCGTCCTGCTCCGCGCCGCTCAACTGCAACAGCAGCTTCTGCGCCGGCCGGAATCCGGGAGCGATTTCCATCGCGTCGATCAGCTCGTTCCTGGCCGCCTCCGGTTGATGATTCAGGTTGAAAGCGCGGGCCAGATCATAGTGAGCGCCGGCCATATCGATGGGCTTGGCCGCCAGCCGCGCTTGAAACTCGCGTATGGCGCCGCCCGAGTTGTCCTGTTCCAGCCAGAGTTCGCCCAGGAGTTGGTGCTGCTCGCTGCGCATCGGATAGATGTAGTTCAGACGCTCGAGAACCGCTGCGGCTTCTTTCCGATTCCCGGCGGCGGCGAGTTCTTTCGCCAGCAGCATGATGGTGTCCGGATCGCGCCCGCCGGCGTGGACGTACCCCTCCAATTGATCGACTGCAGCGGCTTTGTCGCCTTTCGCCAGATACGCCTTTGCCAGTGCTTCGTAAATGCTGTGATGCTCAACGTAGTCCGGGTAGAGATCGCGCGCCTCGCTGCCCAGCCGGATCACGTCGTCATAATTCCGGCCCGCTGATGCAGCGTCGATGCGCTTGACAGCCTCTTTCCAGCGGTCGAAATTCTCTGCCGTCCGTTTCGTCTCGCCCTCCAAGGCGGCGACAAACTGGCGATCGAAATCGGCCGGCTCCATCTTCAGTTCTTTGCGGATCACCGTAGTTGTATCGTCGCTCGCGCCGAAATCGCGCAGCATGGCGAGCACCGTTTCCCAGCCCCATTTTTCCGTGATGTAATCGCA
>DASWZP010000229.1:0-5627 GCA_036404395.1 Bryobacteraceae bacterium
AGCGCGACGAACCGCTGGCCGAGGTGCTCAGCCTGCTCGCCACTTTGGCCGAAGGCTGGGAAGGAGTCCGGCCCGCGCCTAAGCCGGAGCCGGCCGCCGCCAACCCGTGGAATCCCGGGCTTACGCCGGAACCCGCCGCCAACTGCGCCGAGCACGCCTGGAGCTTCTGATCGCTTGCCGCAACCGGCAACACCGCGAGCCGGCTGCGCAGCGGCGCAAACCGAAGTCACACCAGCGGATTTTTGGGCCACACGCTCCCTCCCCGCAAGCTTGCGCAGCGGCCCACAGCGCCTCCGCGATGGCCGCACGCTCTCCCTGTTGGCACGAAGCCGGAGCGCCGCGGCACAATGGGAATCATGAGCAACGAGCGGTTTCTCATCATCGGCGGTGGCATCGTTGGACTGGCCACTGCGTATCGCCTGGGCGAACGGTTTTCCAGCGCGTCCATCACCGTGCTCGAAAAGGAAAGCCAGGTGGGACAACACCAGACCGGCCACAACAGCGGCGTACTGCATTGCGGGTTGTATTACAAACCCGGCTCGGTGAAGGCGCGTCTGGCGGTCACCGGCATCCGGCAAATGGTGGAGTTCTGTCGCGACAACGGGGTGGCGCACGAAATCTGCGGCAAGCTGGTGGTGGCCGCCGACGATAGTGAAGTGCCGCGGCTGCGCGACCTCGAACAACGCGGCGCCGCCAACGGTCTGGAAGGATTGCGCTGGCTCGACCGCGAGCCGATGCGGGAGATCGAGCCGCACGTTGGCGGGGTCGCGGCTCTCCGCGTGCCGCAAGAGGGCATCGTCGATTACGCGGCGGTGTGCGCGGCGCTGGTGAAACGCCTGGAGGAACGCGGCGCGCGCGTCGTCGTGGGTGCCCGCGTGCTGCGCCTGCGGCGCCGATCGGGCGAATGGATTGCCGAAACTCCCGCCGGCGAATTCGCGGCCAGCTTCATCGTCAATTGCGCCGGCCTGCACTCGGACCGCGTCTCCCAACTGGCCGGCGAGCGGCGCAGCGTGCGCATCCTGCCGTTCCGCGGCGAGTATTACAAAATCCGCCCCGAACGCCAGCACCTGGTGCGCAATCTCATCTACCCCGTGCCCGATCCGGCCTTCCCGTTCCTCGGCGTCCATTTCACGCGCCTGATTCACGGCGGCGTCGAGGCCGGCCCCAACGCCGTGCTGGCGCTCGCGCGCGAAGGTTACCGCAAAACGGACTTTCGCCCCGCCGATCTGTTCGATGCCCTCAGCTATGGCGGCTTCTGGCGCTTTCTGCGGCGCTACCCTTCGATGGCCTGGTACGAGCTGCGCCGCTCCTTCAGCCGCGAGCTGTTCTGCCAGGCTCTGCAACGCCTGGTGCCGGAGATTCAACCCGCCGATCTCGCCACCGGCGGCTCCGGCGTACGCGCCCAGGCCATCACACCGGAGGGCGAACTGGTGCAGGACTTCCAGTTGATCGCGCGCCCCGACGCGCTCCACGTGTTGAACGCCCCCAGCCCCGCCGCCACCGCATCGCTCGCCATCGGCGCCGAGATCGCCGCCAGTGTGGCCGCCGCGTTGTGAAGGTGGGGCATGCTTCAGAGGCTGCTGAAAAAGTCCCGAAAAACATTTTTTGGGCCACGGATGAACACAGATGAACACGGATAAACCAATTCTTTTCAATCTGTGTTCATCTGTGTTTATCTGTGGCCATGATGCTTTTGGTGTTTTTCAGCAAGCTCTTTAGCTTGCCAACGCCCGCTGGCGGGCGCGTTCTTTCCGCAGCGCCCTCGCGCAACTGCGTGAAACGGGATATAACTACGTGTAGAGTCGTCTTATGAAGCACGCCTGGTGCGTCATCTGCGCGTGCGTCGCCTTCCCCTTGTTCGCGGAGACGCACCTGGATGTCAGCCAGCTTGTCGGAACGGTCACGTCCGCTCTTGCAGTGGATCGGAACGACAAGCGCATCGCCGCATCCTTGAAGTCGGTTCGGCTGACAGAGCGCCTGACACCTGAAATGTCCGCACTGCTCGTGAGCATGGGAGCCGGTCCCGAGACTGCCCGCGCCATCGAAGCGCTTCGCCAGCAATCCGCCGGGCTTCCAGTTCCGGCTCAGGATGCACTCTCCACCACGCCGGCGCTTTCCGGTCCCGAGCAAGACGAGATCATCGCCAGGATGCGGCGCTACGTCTCGGAGTATCTCGCCCGGTTCCCGGATTTCATTGCCACCAAGACGGTGCGGCAATATCACAACTGGAGAGACATCGACACTTTTTTTTCCTCTTGGCGGAACGAGGCAACCAGAATCACTCTGGAGAATCAGTGGAACGAGACCGGCGCATACACGACCGAGGCGGCGTATGTTGCAGGCCGCGAACATTACGGCAAAACCGCCGGCAAGGAAAAGCGCAAGTCCTTACCGCCAGTGTCCGTCGGCGAATTCGGGGGCATGCTGGAGGAGATCTGCGATCCCAGCCGCGCGGCAAAGTTCGCATGGGACCATTGGCAGATGGTCAATGGAACCCGCGCGGCCGTGTTTGCTTATGAGGTTGCGTCGGAGTTTTCCCGTTATTCGGTCTGCTGCCGCGCGGCCGCCCAATCGAATGGCACGCCGCGTCAGGAGTACGTCAAGACGGGGCATCGAGGATTTGTAGCCGTCGCTCCACAATCCGGGGCGGTGATGCGCCTGATCCTCTATGCCACCGATCTCACCGATCCCGGGGGCCTCAATGCGGCGGGGCACGTGCTGGAATACGCAGACGTCGACGTCGGCGGAAGCCGCCATCTTCTTCCCGTGCGCTCGACCGCCTACGTTCGAATCGGACAATCCGAATCCCGCGAGGAAATAGAATATCGGGACCATCACAAGTTCAGCGCCGAGGCGGCCATCAACTTCGCCGAAGATCCAGCGCCCCGGGAACGCGACCGCACCACCGGGCACTGATGCCCCGGACCTTGCTAGACTAACGGGCGTAGCGGCGGGATGGCGTAATTGGCAGCCGCACCGGACTTAAAATCCGGTAGTCCGCAAGGACTGTGTGGGTTCGACCCCCACTCCCGCCACCACCTCGGATTCCTGTGGAGCTTGCCAGGACCCGAAGGAACTGCTTGCTCGGATAACAAGGACGTTGTGCCCTACCGGCTCGCCTTCGCCGCCCGGCTCCGCAGTTCGCGCAGCGCGTCTTTGGCGATCCAGCGGGCGGAGCGGGAATCCAGGCGCTCGATCTTTTCGGCTGTGGCGATGGCTTTCTGGAGCAGGCGCGCGTTGCGTTTGCCGATCTGCCGCAGCGCCCAGTTGACGGCCTTTTTCACCATGTTGCGGTCGTCGGTGGCGGCGCCGGCGACGATCTTCAGGAAGGCTTCGAATTGAGCGTCCTTCATTTCCCTGCGCTGCGCCGCCAGTCCCGCCATCAGCGCAAAACCGGCGCGGCGTACGAATTCTGGCGCAGCGCCCGACCATTGGACGGCCTTGGCGCAGGCAAATGGCGTCGAGCGGAACAGGTTCTGGCAAGCCTGGTCGCACACGTCCCAGGAATCGAAGCCGCGCGCCCAGCGGTCCATCTGCGCCGAGGTCATGCGCGCCGGATCCTCGACCATGGTGGCCAGGATGCGCGCCTCGTGAATCCCGGAGGCCCACAATGTGCCGGCCAGCCGGTGATCCATTCCGGCGCGCTTGGCCAGCCCGCGCAGCACCGGTATCGGCACTCCCAGCGCGCGTTCGGTCGCGATGCCGTAGCGCGCCATGCCGGCGACATTGGCCGGATTGGCATGCGCCTCCAGCTCCGCGATGATCTCGGCAGATCCGAACGCATCGGAGCCGCGACCGTGAGGAAGCGGTTTCTGGCAATTGGATTCGATACCTCCCGCCATCTCCTCAGTCCTCGGCTTCCGCCAGTTGCTGGCGCGCGGCACGCACCATGCCCAGAAAGCGGCGCGCCAGCTCGCGAATGCGGTCCGGATGGCGATGCTCGATGCACTCCGGCGGAATCAGCTCGCTGCCAATGCCCAGCGCCGCCGCGCCGGAGAGGATGAATTCGAGAGCCGTGGTCTGCTTGACGCCGCCGGATGCGATGAATCCGATGTCCGGAAACGGGCGCGCCAGGGCGTGGATATACTTTGGCCCGCCGACCTGCGCGCACGGGAACACCTTGACCATCTCGCAGCCGGCCTTGCGCGCGGCCATCACCTCGGAAGGCGTGAGCACGCCCGGCCACACCGCAACTTGCTCGGCGCGGCCGAATTCCACCACGCTCAGGTCCAGGCCGGGGCTGGTCAGAAAGCGAGCGCCCGCGTCCAGACAACGGCGCGCGGTTTCGAGATCGAGCACGGTCCCCGCACCGACGACCATGTGCGGATGCTGGCGCGCCAGTTCGGCGACCACCTCGAGCGCGCCGGGCACCGTCATGGTCACCTCGACGATCGGGATGCCGCCGTTCGAGACCGACTCCGCGGCAAACAAAGCATCCTCGGAGGACGAAACGCGAATGGCCGGAATGATGCCAACTTCCTCCACGCGCCGCCGGACTTCGTCTGGTGTCACCGTGAGATCTCCTGTCAATGAAAAGGGGCCGTGCTCGCAACCGCTGGAAACCCTATTATGATCCACTCGCGCGGCTGTGCGGCGTCCCGGCGGATTGGCGCCGGGGTCTACGCGAATGGATTCTCGACCCGGCCGCTGGACGGCGACAGTAGACTGCTTAAGCCGGCGGCTTCCCGATCTCAGTGTGGCACATGGTCGTGTACTGCAGCGGCTTGCGGGAATTTGCGGGGCGGTGAATGAAACTGTGCAATGAGTTGCTGCAGGCGCATCTTCTTGTGAGCGTCAGTGCCTCTTCCTGCCCATGAAAATGCGCCTTTCCCCCTCGGGTCTGCCTATCAACTTGCCAAATTTAACCAACTAGGTTAACGTAGTTCCATGGAGAAACGAACGCCACACTGTGCGCTGGCGGTCGTTAGGGCCATGGTCGCGGCGGGTAAGGTTCGCGCCACTTTATCGGCGCTCGCTGGCGGCGCGGCCCTGGGGTTCGATTTCGCGGGCGTTGTCGGCGTCATCGCGGCGCTCACACCGAAGGACTTCTACAAGAGCATGACGACGCACGCCGATCACCGTGTCTGGCAGGACGTCTACCGGCCGAAGACGCTGGCCGGCGCGGTGTATGTGAAGCTCACGGTCATAAACGACGTGCTGATCGTGTCGTTCAAGCAGTTATGAGCGACGGAGTCATCAAGGAAGGAGCCATGTCATGAAATGTCCAGCCTGCGGGAAGGCGAAGCTCGTGCGCGGCACGCACGATGTCCCGTACACTTACAAGGGCGAAACGACCATGATTCCAGCCGTTCGCGGCGATTTCTGCCCCGCCTGCGGGGAAGGCGTCCTCGCCGCGGCGGAGTCGTCGCGCGTCAGCGCGGCGATGCTGGAGTTCCATAAGAGGGTGAACGCCTCGCTTGTCGATCCGGCCCTCATCGCACGCGTCCGCAAGAAACTCGCGCTCGACCAGCGGCAAGCGGCCGCGATCTTTGGCGGCGGCCCCAATGCGTTTTCGCGCTACGAGAACGGCAAGACCAAGCCGCCGCTGGCGCTGGTGAAACTCCTCATAGTGCTCGACCGGCACCCCAATCTCTTGAACGAGATCCGGGCCGCGCGATAGGCATGCC
>DASWZP010000230.1:0-3556 GCA_036404395.1 Bryobacteraceae bacterium
CTCGTAGATCTTCTCGATGCCGCGCGCGCCCAGCTTGCACGGCACGCCGACGAAAAGTCCGTTGATCCCGTACTCGCCTTCCAGGTACGCGGCGCAGGGCAATACCTTCTTCTTATCCCTGAGAATGGACTCGGCCATTTCCACCGCGGCCGCCGATGGCGCATAGTAGGCGCTGCCGGTCTTCAGGTGCTTGACGATCTCGGCACCGCCGTTGCGCGTGCGGTCCACAATGCGGTCGATGGTGGGCTGGTCCATCAACTCCGTGAGCGGAATGCCGGAGACGTTGCTCAGCCGCACCACGGGAACCATGGTGTCGCCGTGGCCGCCCAGCACCACGGCGGTCACGTTATCCACCGACACTCCCAACTCCTGCGCGATGAAGGTGCGGAAGCGGGCGCTATCGAGCACGCCGGCCATGCCGACCACGCGCTCCTTGTTGAACTTCGAGACCCAGAGGGCCGCCTGCGCCATGGCGTCCAGCGGATTGGTCACCAGGATGAGGATCGAATTCGGCGAGAACTTGACGGCCTCGGCGGTGGCGCTGCGCACGATTTCGTAATTGGCCATCAGCAAGTCGTCGCGGCTCATGCCCGGTTTGCGCGGGAAGCCGGCGGTGATGATGACGATGTCGGAATCGGCGGTCGGCGCATAGTCGTTGGAGCCCGTGATCGTGACGTCGTAGCCCTGCACCGGCCCGGACTCCAACAGGTCCAGACCCTTGCCCTGAGGGACGCCTTCTACCACGTCCACCAGGACGACATCGGCGAGATCCTTTTCCGCGATGCGCAACGCGCAATTGGCGCCTACATTGCCGGCGCCCACAACCGTGATCTTGTTTCGCACAACAGCTCTCCTTTGGGGTGATGAATCGAAGCTCGATTATAACAGCCGTAACTCGCTTGACCGCGCCAGCGCCAAACGCGCGTATACTGTTTCAGGGCCGCGACCGTGAGGGAGCGGTTGCCGACTGAACTGGTTATCTCATGACAGGCACTAATAAAATGACCTTGACAGACAACCCCGAGCTGGATCTGCGAGACAAGGTGGTGGTGGTGACCGGCGCCGCCAAACGCATCGGCCGAGCCATCGCGCTGCGGCTGGCGCGCGAAGGCGCGCGGGTGGTGATCCACTACCAAACCTCGGAGGCGGATGCCCGCCAGACGGCGGCGGAGTGCGGCGGTGCGCCGGTGCTGCAAGCCAACCTCGAATCGGTGGCCGAAATCGAAGGCCTGTTCGCCGAAGCCGCGCGGCTGTGCGGGCGCCTCGATGGCCTGGTCAACAACGCCGGCCGCTTCACCCGTTTCGATCCGCTCGAGATCTCCGAAGCCGATTGGGACTTCATTCACTCCGTCAATTTGAAGGCCGTGTTTTTTTGCTGCCAGGCGGCGGCGCGCATCATGCAACAGACCGGCGGCGGACGCATCGTGAATCTGAGTTCTCTCGGCGGCATACGGCCGTGGGCGGAGCACGCTCATTATTGCGCTTCCAAGGCCGGCGTGATTATGCTCACCCGCGCGCTGGCCAAGGCCTGGGCGCCGCGCATCACCGTCAACACGGTCGCCCCCGGCGTAATCCCCTTCGACGACATTGACGAGCGCGGCCGCCGCATGATCGCCGCCACCCCCGCCGGCCGCGGCGGAACGCCCGATGAGGTCGCCTCGGCGGTGCTCTATTTCCTGAAGGCCTCCAGCTTCGTCACCGGCCAACTGCTCGCCGTGGATGGCGGCTTAAGCCAGCGGTAAGTAAATCACTCCCTCACCTCGCCGTAGGACCGGGCACGCCCCGGGCGCGCGCCGGCGTTCCTGCCGACGGTGATTTTCCTGGGCGTCGCGACGAATCTCGGCAGGACTGCGCGCCACGACGCTATTACAATGTTGATTGATGATTGCCTCCATCAATCCGGCGACCGGAGAAACACTGCGCACGTTCGAAGCCGCGACTGCGGCTGAGATCGATGCTGCGCTCGCCCGCGCCGATACGGCCTGGCACGCCTACCGCCGCACGTCGTTCGCCGCGCGCGCAAGCTGGCTCACCGCCGCCGCCCAAATCCTGGAAAACGAGCAGTACCGCCTGGGGTCCGTGATGACGCTCGAAATGGGCAAGCCCATCGCCGCCGCGCGCGCCGAAGCCGCCAAGTGCGCGCTGGCGTGCCGCTACTACGCCGAACACGGCGAACGCCTGCTGGCCGACGAGCCCATCGACGCCGGCCCCGGCCGCGCCTTCATCCGCTATCAACCGATCGGCGCGGTGCTCGCCGTGATGCCCTGGAATTTTCCCTTCTGGCAGGTGTTCCGCTTCGCCGCGCCGGCCCTCATGGCCGGCAATGTGGGCCTGCTCAAGCACGCCTCCAACGTGCCGCAGTGCGCGTTGGCCATCGAAGAGATCGTCCGCCGCGCCGGCTTTCCCGCGGACGTCTTCCAGACGCTGCTGATTGGCGCCGCGGCGGTGGAGGGCATTCTCAGCGATCCTCGCGTTAAAGCCGCCACCCTCACCGGCAGCGAACCGGCGGGCATCGCGGTGGCCGCGCAGGCCGGCCGCCAGATCAAGAAGACCGTCCTCGAACTGGGTGGCAGCGACCCCTTCGTGGTGATGCCCAGCGCCGATCTCGATCGCGCCGTCAAAACCGCCGTTCAGGCGCGCGTCCTCAACAATGGCCAATCCTGCATCGCCGCCAAGCGCTTCATCGTGGATGCCCGCATCGCCGATGAATTCGAGCGCCGTTTCGTGACGGGGATGGCGGCGCTGCGCGTCGGCGACCCGATGGACGAATCGACCGACGTCGGCCCGCTGGCCACGCCCGCGATTCTCGAAGAGCTGGAGGGCCAGGTGAGCCGTTCGGTCGCGATGGGCGCCACTCTCCTGACCGGCGGCCATCGCATCGAACGCCCCGGCAACTTCTACGCGCCCACCGTGCTGGCCGGCGTGCCCGAAAATGCGCCGGCTTATCGCGAAGAATTATTCGGACCGGTGGCCGCGATCTTCCGCGCCCGCGACATCGACGATGCCATCCGCCTCGCCAACGATACCGCTTTCGGCCTCGGCGCCAGCGCCTGGTCGGCCGACCCCGCCGAGCAGCGGCGACTCATCGACGAGATCGAATCCGGCATGGTCTTCATCAACGGCATGGTCGCTTCCGACCCGCGCCTCCCCTTCGGCGGAATCAAGCGCTCCGGCTACGGCCGCGAGCTGGCCGCCCACGGCCTGCGGGAATTCGTCAACATCAAGACGGTCAAGGTGGCGTAGCGCGGTGGGGCAGGCGCTTCCGCCGGCGCTTCCGCCTGCCAACCCCGCTGCCGTCGCGTCTGCGGGGTGGCGCCGTCAGGCGCCAGATCACAGGTCTGAGTACGACGTTTGGCTGCAGGCGGGGAAGGTTTCCGTGGAAAACGTGGGTTGGCAGGCGAGAGCGCCTGCCCCACTATCTCGCCCTCAGCACAGCGCGGCCATCAGGGCGCCGCGGGCGGTGGAGTTCAGCGGGTCGGCGGACAGGCGCACTTCCGAGAGGCGCACCGGGAACTCGTTGGCGCGCAGAGCGGTGACGAACGATTCCAGGAATCCG
>DASWZP010000231.1:0-21243 GCA_036404395.1 Bryobacteraceae bacterium
CGGCCAGCGCTTTGCCGGCGTCGATCGCGCTGCCGCCGCCCACCGCTACCACCACGTCGCAGCCTTCGCCGCGGGCGTAGACAGTGCCGGTTGCGATCGTATCGATCGACGGTTCGCCGGAGACGCGAAACTGCGAAACCGTCAATCCAGCCGCTTCGAGCGCCCGCACGAACGCGGCCGCCCGGTCCGCCCGTTCGCCGGTCACCAACAGCGCACGCCGGCCCATGGCGGCCGCCGCCGGAGCCACTTCGCTCGCGGCGCCCTCGCCAAACACGATTCGCGCCGCCGTCGCGAACTCGAAGGGCATCGTCTTTACCACTCGCCATCAGGCGGATCGATGGCGCGGTACAACTGGCGCGTGCGCGGCTCGGGAAACATGTCGACCGTTTTCGCGGCCCAGGCGCGGTAATGCGCCGTTTCTTTGTGAGCCGCCTGCGCGGCGGCGTCCCGATACACTTCGTAGAGCATGAAGCGCGCCGGGTCGTCGGCCTGCTCGATGAAATCGAACCGCGCCACTCCCGGTTCGCGCCGGCTGTTGCGGGCGTTTTCCGTCGTGGCTTCCCGAAATGCTTCCACTGCTTCCGGCTTCACGTGCACGTACACACAGAGAATCAGCATAAGAATCGCTCTTTACAATTATCGACAAACCAGGGGGAGCGCGGATGGCAGGGTGAAGCGTGCTGTGTGGTGCGCGGACTTGAAGCCGGGGAAGAGGTGCGCCCCCAAGCGGGCGTTGGCAGGTCGGGGACCGCCCCACCGGGCGTGGCAAGGTGAAGCATGCCCTACCAAGGGCATAATGAGGTATGCGGTTTTTTGGCCTTCTGGCCTTGGTTGCGGCGCTGGCCGCTCCCGCGGCGGCCCAGGAAAAATGGCGCCTCATCTGGCATGACGAGTTTGACGGGCCGATTGGCGCGCCGCCCGATCCCACCTTGTGGGTTGCCGAATCGGGCGCGCGCGGCTGGGGCAATCATGAGCTGGAGCACTACACCAAGCTGCCCGAAAACGCTTCCCTGGATGGCGAGGGCCACCTGGTTATCATGGCGCTGGCCAAGCCGAAGAGCGTCTACACTTCCGCGCGCCTCAAGACCCAGGACCGGTTCAGCGTGACTTACGGCAAGATTGAAGCCCGCATGCAGATTCCTTACGGCCAGGGAATGTGGCCCGCGTTCTGGATGATGGGCGCCGATTTCGCCGACAAAGGCTGGCCCGCCTGCGGCGAGATCGACATCATGGAGAACATCGGCAAGGAACCGTTCAGCATCCACGGCACCGTGCATGGGCCCGGATACTCCGGCACGGGCGGCATCGGCGCCACGGCGACTCTGACCAACGGCCGCCAGTTTGCCGACGACTTCCATGTCTTCGGCGTCATCTGGGAGGAAGACAACATTCAGTTCCTGCTGGATGGCGAGCCGTACTTCCATGTCACGCCGTCGCACCTGCCGGCCGGCGCGCACTGGGCGTTCGACCATCCCTTCTACCTGCTGCTGAATCTCGCCGTGGGCGGAGACTGGCCCGGCGCGCCCGATCGCACCAGCGAGTTTCCGCAACGCCTGACAGTGGACTACGTCCGCGTCTACGCCGATGCCGACCGCCTGCTGCGCCGCCAGCAGTACGGACCCGCGCACGGGTCTGATAACTTAAAGCCGCCAGGGCAGTGACGTGCTTCCGGCGGTTGAGACCTTCGCGGCAGACCGGGCCGGGCATGCCCGGCCCCTACGAGCGACAGGGTCGAAAAATCGCACCGAGGTTCCGGGAATCCCAGCAAATCACCGGCGGCAAGACCGCCGGCGTTACCGAGTTTTCATGGAATTTCGCGGGCCGGCGGCCCATCCCAACAGGCAAAGAACGTCTAGTTCGCCGCTGCTCCGGTTAGCGCCTTGAGATAGCGGTAGTAGAAATCCACGCCGTCATAGTAGGAAGTTACGCGCAGGCGCTCGTCCTTGCCGTGGGCGCGCACATCGTCGCGATCGATGGCGAGCGCGGAGAAGCCGAAGCTGGGAATGCCCGCGGCGTTGGTATATTTGCTGTCCGAAGCGCCGGTTTCCATGTCCGTCACCACTGGCGCGCCAGGCCAGAACTGGCCGGCAAGCCGTTCCAGCGGATCGAGCACGTCCTTCCGCAGCTCGACCGGCGCCATTGGCTTGTCGAGCGGTGCGTGGTCCGCGATCTGGTTGGTCAAGTCGCTGATGTGCCGCACCGAGACCGCCGGATCGGCCAGGATGCGCACCAACTCCAGCCGCACCTCTTCGGCCGAGTGGCCGGGCAGAATGCGGCAGTTCACGATCGCCCGCGCGCTCTGCGGCAACGCATTGTTGGCGTGACCCGCTTCCAGGCGCGTGGCTACGCAAGTGGTCCGCACCAGGGCGTTGAACTGGGGCACACGCCCCAGCCGCGCGATGGCTAACTGATCCGGAAGTTGCGCCAGCATGGCGCGCATGTCCGCCGCGTTCTGCGCGGATTCCACCTTCGCCAGGCCCTCAAAATAGGCTCGCGTCACGGCGTTGAGCTCGAACGGAAACACCGCGCGCTCCAGGCGCGCCAGCGCATCGGCTATGTGGTAAATGGCGTTGTCCGGGACCGGCAGCGAGCTGTGCCCGCCGGGATTGGTGGCCTTCAGCTCGAAATCCGCGTAGAGTTTTTCGGCGGATGCCACCTCCACGGCAAGGGCCTTGCCATTCTGGGTGGTCACTCCGCCCGAATCCGGGTTGAGCGCGAAGTCCGCGTCCACCAGGTCGCGATGCTGCTTCAGCAGCCATTCCACGCCGTTGGAAGTGCCAGTCTCTTCGTCGGCGGTCAGCGCCAGGATGATGTCGCGGTCGGGCCGGTATCCTTCGCGCTTGAACCGCATCAGCGTGGTCACCATGATGGCGTCGGCGCCCTTCATGTCCTGGGTGCCGCGGCCGTAGAAAAAACCGTCCTGCTCCACCAGGCGGAATGGATCGGTGGTCCAGTCCGAGCGCCGGGCTTCCACCACGTCCAGGTGCGCGATGATGAGGATCGGCTTCGCTCCACCAGCATGCGCGCCGCGCAGGCGCGCCACCAGGTTCCCCCTGCGGTCGTTGGGTCCCAACACCGTTACGTCTTCGGCGGCGAAGCCGGCAGCGAGCAGACGTTTGCGCATGGCTTCGGCGGCCACGGTGGTGCTGCCCACGGAATCGGTGGTGTTGATCTCGATCAGTTCCTGGAGAATATCCCGCGACAGTCTGCGGGTGGGTTCGTCGAGCGAAGCTGCCCAGGCGGGCGCCAGCAGCAACGCGGCAATGAGAAATCGGGGAATCTTCATGATGACTCGAAGCTACGATTCTAGCGTATGCGGGGGCCGGCGCGCGTCCTTTGCCGCTCCGGCAAGCTAAAGCATGCCCCACCTATGCACGCAATATAAGTCGCGGCTGACTTCAATTATGTAGAATTACTGTGCAAATCTATACAGCGCATGAATAGTACTTAAGCGCACAATCGAAAAGGAGCAGCCGGACTATAAGCCGGTTTCTGTGCCCGTTAAGGTGACAGTCATTCCTCTAGGCCCGTCATTGCTGACAGGCTCAAGCGACCTACCCGGGAGTCAAGTGGGGCGAGCCACCCCTTCTCCCCTATTTGGTCTTGCTCCGCGTGGGGTTTACCCTGCCGGCGGGATTGCTCCAGCCGCGGTGCGCTCTTACCGCACCATTTCACCCTTACCTCTGATGGTGGGGCAGGCCCTTCGGCCTGCCCGGCGTGGCAGGCTGAAGCCTGCCACCACCATTCAAGGCGGTATATTTTCTGTGGCACTTTCCGTTTCCCACTTGGGGACCCCGGCCGTTAGCCGGCACGCTGCTCTATGGAGACCGGACTTTCCTCCTCCGTTTCCGGAGGCGACTGCCCATCCGGCAGCTCCCGCAACCGATTATCTCATGTTGCGCGGATTGGGTTGCGGAGCCGCGCGAGTTTCAAAGTAAGTTGGTCCAATTGTTGCGGATATTCCGCATTTCCGGTGTAAAATATAAATCGTTATCCCGCTTAGGTCTCGAGAGCGTGGCAATGCCGGGACCAGCGTTGTAGTTCGGGCATGGCTTTGAGAGTTTTGGCTCGCCCTTCATTGGAGGACGGGAAAAAAGGCTTCGATACCCGGTACTTATGCCCAGCCTGTTTGTGTTGAGGAGATCAAAAAGACAATGAAGAGAATCGTAGCGTTGAGCGCGCTCGGGGTCATGGCCTCCGCACTTTTTGCTCAGGGCCTGAATGCGCCTGCCGATCAGACCAAAGAGGATTGGGAAGAGATTAATTTCGAGTTCGACTCTTCCGTTCTGTCGGATGGCTACCCGAGCCTGCTTCGTCTCGCCGATCTGTTGAGCCAGCATCGCGATTACAAGGTGGCGGTGACCGGAAACACCGATTACATGGGCTCCGCCGCTTACAACGAGAAACTGGCGCTCCAGCGCGCCGATACGGTAAAGCAGTTCCTCACCAAGTACGGCGCCAATGCCGATCAGGTGACGGTAGCCGGCGAAGGCAAGCGCCAGCCGGAGGTCGACAACAAATCCAGGGAAGGCCGCTTCATAAACCGCCGCGTCTCCCTCAGGGTGACGGATGGACAAGGCAAATTAGTGAAGGATGGCGGCATCCGGGAGGTGTTGCAGGCCTTGCAGGACACCTTGGGGAAGAAGCAGCAGGAATGCTGCGATGCCATCCTCAAACGGCTCGACAAACTGGATGATATCCTGGCCGCGCTCAAGGCCCTGCAGGGCGAGAACGCGGCGCTCAAGGGCGAACTGGCCGACCAGCGCAACCAGATCAACACGCTGCGCGACCGGATCGAGAATCCGCCCAAGCCCGCCGAGCCGGCAGTCCCACCGCTGCCGCCCGCTCCGCCGGTCCAGGAGGCGAAGAAGCATAACGACAAGTTTTCGCTGCTGGGGATCAACGTGGGTCCGACCTATGGCTCGACCGCCCGCGGCAATGCGACCTTCGATGCCAACGGCCGCTTCTTCTCGCCGTTCGGCAGTGACGGCACGACCGCCGTACAGGCACAAGGCGAGTACATTTACAACCCGCAGGCCCAGGAAGGCCAATTCGATCTCGGCTTGGTCAATCGCTGGGGTAATGTGCAGGCCGGCGTATTTAGCAGTTTCAAATACCTGGACTACAAGCAGTATCAAAACGGCGGAGCGCTCGCCCAGGGAGCTTTCCTGCTGGATTATATTTTCAGCCGCGGCCGCATCGGCGTCTTCGGCACGCAGGGCTTCAAGAATTACGCGGTGGTCAACAGCGTGACGCTGGCGCCCGGCGCTTTCCTCCAGACCTACGCCAAGGTAGTCAACCAGTACGGCGCCGATACGCTGTTCGGCGTGTGGGGCAACGCTTACCTGCAAGGCAACCTCGGCCTGCTGCGCCGCCAGGTTACCGGCGGCAACACGGTCGGCGGCGAAATCAAGCTGACGCAGCCAGTCAGCTCGCGCGTCGCCTTCACGGCCGCCTTCGACTACAATCAGACCGGCCTCGGCTCGACGGGCAATGGCCAGGTGATGTTCGGTCTGGAAATGGGCACCTACATCCATCCCAAGGATTACGGCAACGTCAAGACGCCGGTCCCGATGGACGTTCCGCGCATCCGCTACGAATTTGGCACGCGGCGCGTCGGCACCAGCCCGCCCATTGCCAACGCCGGTCCCAGCCAGTTTGGAATTCCCGCCGGTACCGTCACACTCAACGGAAGCGGATCGTACGATCCTCTGGGCGAAGCTCTCACCTATGCCTGGTCGCAACTCGCCGGGCCCACGGTGACGATTAACAACGCCAACCAGGCGGTGGCCACGTTCACCGCTGCCGCCAGCCAGAGCTATACATTCCAGCTCAAGGTCACCAACACCGACGGCATCTCGGCCCAGGCCACCACCCTGGTTACCACGGCCGCGCCGGTACAGGCGCAGATCCAGCAGTTCACCGCGCAGCCGGCGGCGATCACAGCCGGCCAGACCACAACCCTGAGTTGGGTGATCCTGAACGCGACCTCGGCCAGCATCTCGCCGGGCGTGGGCACCGTCAGCGCCACCACCGGTTCGGTTCCGGTGTCGCCCACGGCCACCACCACTTACACCCTCACGGCGACCGGTCCCAACGGCTCCACCACGCAGACCGTGCAGGTCACGGTGGGCGCCTCTTCCGCTCAAATTCTCCGCTTCGCGGCAAGCCCCAGCAGCATCGCCACCGGCGGCCAAAGCACGTTGAGCTGGAGCACTGCCGGCGCCACCACCGTATCCATCTCGCCGGGCATCGGCACTGTCGCCGCCAACGGGAGTACCACCGTCTCGCCGGCCAGCACCACCGTCTACACAATTAGCGCCACCGGCACGGATGGCAAGACCGTCACCGCTGCCGCGCAGGTCACGGTAGGCGCCGTGACGGCTCAGATTGTCCGCTTTGTGGCAAACCCGGGCAGCATCGCCACCGGCGCGTCAACTACCTTGAGTTGGAGCACCTCCAACGCCACCACCGTTTCCATTTCGCCGGGCGTCGGCAACGTGGCTGCCAACGGGAGCGTAGCCGTCTCGCCGGCCGCTACCACGGTCTACACGATCAGTGCCACCGGTACCGATGGCAAGACCGTCACCGCTACCGCGCAGGTCACGGTGGGCGCCGTGACGGCTCAGATTCTCCGCTTCGCGGCCAGCCCGAACACCATCGGCCTCGGCGCGTCAACCACGCTGAGTTGGAGCACCTCCAACGCGACCTCCATCTCCATCTCGCCGACCGTCGGCACAGTGACCGCCAACGGCAGCACAACCGTCTCGCCGGCCACCACCACCAGTTACACCCTCAGCGCCACCGGCGCGGACGGCAAGACCGTCACCGCCGTGACCACCGTGACCGTGAGCGGATCCGCCATTCCGCAGATCGTGACCTTCGTCGCCACGCCGCAGAGTATCGCGCCGGGCGGATCGACCCAGATCTGCTGGCAGGTCACCGGATCGACCAGCATCTCGATCGCACCCAGCATCGGCACCAATCTCAATGCCAACGCATGCGCCACGGTTACGCCGAGCGCCACCACCACTTACACCCTGACCGCCACCAACGCGGTGGGCACGGTGCAGGGCAACTTGACGGTCAACGTCGGTCTGGTCCAGATCCTTTCGTTCCAGGCCAACCCGGTGAGCACGCAGGTTGCCGGAGCCCCGACAACGCTGTCGTGGACTACCGCGAACGCCACTTCGGTGGTGCTCACCGGCGCCGATATACCGCCGATGACGCTGCCGGTCAACGGCTCGTACACCGACAACCCGATTACCAATGAAACCTACACCTTGACCGCTTACGGACCTGGAGGCCAGAACGTCAGCGTCAGCATATCGGTGTTCGTCAGGTAACCCGCGACCCAGTAACGCGCTAGTCATGCCGGGCGGCCCAAGCAAGCCGCCCGGCTTTTTTGATGGAAGGATTTTGGACGGTCATGCGGGCTGCAACGGGAATTCTGTCTTCTAACTTCTGACTTCTGACTTCTAGCTCCTCACTTCCACATCTCGCCCGGGATATCTACCAGGCGAGACGCAGATGTTCGGCCGCGAGCGGCGCCACAGCGCCTTCCTGGTAGATGAATTCGCCGCGCTTCATGGTGAGATGCACCAGGTTCATGCCGGAATGGTACCCCAGTTCCCGATAGTCCGAGACGTTGAACACGACCAGGTCGGCCGGCTTGCCATGTTCGATCGACCCGGCGGTGGCCACGCGGTCCAGCGCATAGGCGCCATTGATGGTGGCCGCGACCAGCGCTTCGGCCGGTGTCATCCCCAGTTCCCGGCACGCCAGCGAGACGACCGTCTGCATGTTGAGCATCGGACTATCGGAACGGTTGAAATTGCTGCCCAGCGCCACTGCGGCGCCAGCCTCGAGCAGAGCCCGCGCCGGGGCCCGGCAGCCGCCTGTGTGAAAGGCCCGGCCGGGCAGCAGCGTGATGACCGGACCCGATGCCACCATCCCTCCCAGTTCCGCGACCGCGATTTGCTCCAGATGGTCGATGCCGGCGATCCGGAGATGGCACGCCAGCGCCGCCGCTTCCTTGGAGCCATCGCCGAAGCCATCGCCATCCGCATGCACCCGGCAGCCCAAGCCGAGCCGGCCCGCCGTCTCCAGGTAACGCCGAATCAGCCGCTGCCGCCTCTCGCTGGGGCTCCAAACGATATCGGCAAACTGGGCCAGCCGCTGGCGATGGAGCAGCGGCAGGAACTCCGCACAGGCCCACTCCACGGCTTCCTCCGCCGGATCCGGCCCCGCGGTGGGCGCCGGCAGACAGAGGAGGAACGTGGCGACCACGTCGACTGGGTCGCGATTCACCAGGGACAACGCTCGTAACAGCTTCAGCTCGGCGCGTGGGCCGCCGCCGCACCCGGATTTGACCTCAACCGTGGTGGTGCCGTGCCGCGCCATCGCCTGCAGGTATTTCCGCATCTGGCTGGCGATGCTTCTGGCGCTCGATGTTTTGACCGCGTTCAGCGCCGACGCCGTGTCGGTGTGCGCCCAGCCTGGCGGCGGAAAAGCCAAATGGGTGTGGCTGTCCACGAATCCCGGCATCACCACGCGCCCGGCCGCGCTGATCTCCACCGCGTCACGCGCCGACTTCAGGTTCTCCACCCGGCGCGTCAGGCCCACTTCCTCGACCAGCCCATCGCGGATCAGCACCGATCCGTCGTGTATCAGCCCCGGATCGTCCAGGAGAGAACCGCGGCGGGCCTCCGCTGGGCCGCGCATGGTAAGCAGGTGGTGCGCGCCCCGAATCAATATGGCCCGCGTTTGTTTTCCCCTCCAGACTTAACTGTAGCAGCAGGCGGAAGACAGCAGTCAGGAGTCGGAAGACAGGAGTCAGGGGGCAGAAGGCGGAAGGCGGAAGACAGAAGTGCGCCATTCAGGTCTTCTGACTTCTGACTCCTGACTTCTTTCTTCTGCGCCAATTGCGCAATGATGGACTAAGGGTCAGTATTGAAGCCATCTGCACAGCAGCCGAATCAACGCGTTCTCAAAACGCTGGAACGCGTGTTTTCGAAGGCCGGAAGGGGATCTCGCACCGAGGCCCGGCGATGGATCGGCGAAGGACGGGTCGCGGTCAACGGCGTGACCGCGCGCAATCCCGACCAGTGGATCGATCTCGCGCGCGACAAGGTCACCCTGGACGGCAAGCCAATCGCCACCGCACGCGGAATCTACATCGTCCTCTACAAGCCGAAGGGCTATCTGACCACCTATCGCGACCCAGAGAACCGTCCCACGGTTTACGACCTGATCGCGGACCTGGACGCCTGGCTGGCCCCGGTTGGACGCCTCGATTTGGATACGAGCGGCCTCTTGCTGATGACCAACGACACGGCGTTCGCCGATCACGTCACCAGCCCCGCGCACCTGGTGCCCAAGACCTACCAGGCGAAAACCGCGACGCTGCTCAGCGAGGAGCAAATCGAGCGCCTGCGCCGTGGTATCGAACTGAGCGACGGCCTAACGCGCCCGGCCGAGGTGCGCCGGCTGCGCGACAGCGCGAAGCACACGTTTGTCGAAATGGTCCTCACGGAAGGCCGCAACCGCCAGGTGCGGCGCATGATCGAAGCCGCCGGCAGCGGCGTGTTGAAACTGGTTCGCACCGCGATCGGCCCGCTCCGCATCGGGGACCTCGCAATCGGCAAGTGGCGGCGGCTGACGGAAGAGGAAATCGGCGCGCTCGGAGGGCGCATGCGCCCGCCGGCTACTTCGAATACCAGCGAAGCGAAACCTGCGGCACGATCAGGGTCCCGCGCAAGTAAAAGGGGCCGTTGGTCGAAGTCTTGAAATGGAAGGCGCGCGCTCCGCCGCCCAGTTCGAAATGTCCGAAACGGAGGTTGATGGAACCGTCCGTGTCCCAGATCGTCCAGCGCCGTGGGAACGCAAAGCCCGAACCGTTCAGTTCCAGCCGCACGAACTTGGAGAAATACTCCGCCACTCCCAATCCCAGCGTGGGCGAGACAAACCAGCGGCTGCCTGCCGCCTGATAGCTCACGGGCGAGCCGTTGGAGCCAATGAGGGGACCACCCCCGGGACCGGTGATCGGCAACAGCGGTGCATCAAACCCCGTATTGATGTTGAGGTATTGCACCTGCCATAACGTTTTCAAGCGGAAGTGCCGGCTTTCCACCGGATACGGCCAGGTCAGATATTCGAACGAGAGCTTGAGTTCCTGCAACTGGTAGTTGGTGGAAATCAGTACGCCCGGGCCGTAACTCTGGCTCCACAGGGTAAGAGCCGTCGTCGAAGTGAAATCGCCCGCTGAGCGCGTGCTAAACCCGGAGACCACCAACGCGTTATGCAAGCCCATCGCGAAACCGATTTCCGCGCTTTCTCCCAGTTTCGGCCTGCCCTGGAAAGTGATCAGGGAACTGGTGGTAATCCCGGAGGCCCGCCCCTTATCGAAGATCGGGTTGTTGGTGGGCTCGGATCCACTGATGCCAACCCAGACGCCGGATTCGCCGGGCATCCGCACGTCCGGGTATTTGGGCAGCTCCGGCGGCGCAAGAATGGTGGGCTGCCCGGTCTGCGCCGGCGCCTGGCTCGCCGGTTGCGTGGCTGGCGGACTCTGCTGATCGGCCGGCGGTTGCGCGGCTGGCGGCGGGCTCTGCTGATCGGCTGGCGCGGCGCTCGTATCGCCCGCCGGAGCGTCCGGGTCCGACGGCCGCGCCTGCGCCCAGCACGCCAACAACAAAATACAAACCAACACTATGGCCGATTTCTTCACGTATTCCTCTTTGTTCCGATTTATAGGATGGACCCGGATGCCGCCAGACCCTGCTGCACGGGTCAGGCCAAACGTCTGCCTTCGACGCCGCTCTACTATTTTGCCTCAACCGGGTGCTGCCGCGCATACCCTCGCCCGCGCCGGCCTTGTGAAGGCCGGGCCACAGGTGTGAATAACGCGCCGATGGCGCGACGGCGGAAGTCCAGCCCGCGAGGGCGACAGAATCGCGTCAAAGTCGCTCTTCGGAGATTCCGGTCTGGCTCGAAGCCGTTGTCGGAAGGAAAAAGGGAAGGACTGGAAGGACGTCAAAACTGCGAGGCAGGCCGCGGACCTGCCCCGCGAGTCTCGTAACTACATGCCGCTCTGCGCGGTCTCGGTGCTGAACTCGACCTTGGTGGTCGAGCCGCCCAACTCGATGGCAGCGACGCGATCCGTCTTACCTTCGCGGATGGCATCGACTACTGTACGAGCGAACTTCTGAGTGGCAGTTTCCACCTTGGCCGGCGCCGACACCGACTTATTGGTGCCGACATCGGTAAAGGTTGCAGTGCCATTTTCGACTTTGAGTTTGTACTCGCCGGGAGCCAACTGCACCGTGCCGACGACCGCAGTCTGACCGAAAACAATGTCATAACTCTTGGTGCCCGCCAGAGCGAAGCTGCAAGCAGACACAATTCCAACCAACAACAGCGACTTTTTCGTCATATCCGAGAGTTTCCTTGAAGTTGAAATTCCTGTGGCTCGATAATCCTTGGCGCACAAGATGTTTTTGTCTTGCGTCCAACCCCGAGGGTAGGTTGCGGTTTCTGCCTATAAGACGCCACGCCCGCGCCCATGGTTTCAATCCAAGAATCTGATGCGGGTTATTCCGCACTTGCGGTTTTGTAAGTGACTTAGCGTCGGGCCGAGGCGTGCCCAGCCCCTACAGTTCGAGCGCGCGAACGATCCGCGACACATGGGAGATGCCCTGGCGGCGCAGGAAGCCGGCCAATTCGCGCGCGATGCAGACGGGAGACTGAGGATCCCGTGCGCCGCTCATTCCGCCAGGGCCTCCGCCAGAACGCGGCCGGTGGATGAAGAAGGCGGGGCGACGCCGCAGGCGCGAGCCAGCGTGGGAGCCAAGTCCACCGCCTCCACCGGCGATTCGAACGACCCGCTGCGAAAGCGCGGGCCATAAAAGCAAAGCGGCACGCCGGTGTCATAGTTGTACAGCGAGCCGTAGGAAATGCCGCGGCCCTGGCCATAGTCTTCCACGTATTCCGGCCGGTAGGACAGCATGACGTCGCCGCAGCGCCTGGGGTGGAAGCTGTTCCGGAAGCGGCGCTCCCATTCGTCGCGGCTGGAACAGGCGCCGCCAGCAGTATAGTATCCGGCGACGGCGGGGTGTTCGAGGGCGGCGGCCGCAGCCGTTTGCCACATCGGTTCCAGGTCGCGCGCCGTTCCGCCGTCCAGGTACAGGAAGGGGTAGAGATACTTCTCGACGTGTCCGAGATTGCGGTCGTGCAAGGCGCTCTCCACGGCCTGCGCCACGCTCTCGCCCGCCACGGCCATGCGAGGGCGAGCGCTGGGGCTGGGCGCGGGGGGTGCTCCATGGCAGCCGGCCAGGGCGAGATCGAATCCCTTGTCGCCCAAGGTTCGCCGCAACTGCGTCAGCAGCGATTCCATCTGCAGGTCGAGTTGCAGCGTCATCTGCTCGATCAGCGGCGAGAAGGCGCCGGTCTCGAATCCCAGCCGGGCCGGCGCGGAGACCACCAGGCAGACGAAATCGAAGCTGCCCGACTGCCCGAGCCGCTCGTTGGCTGCCAGCTCGCGCAAGAAATCGAATTGCGCCGCCGCCGCGAACGGCGAAGACTGGTACAACTCGTCGAAAACCTGTGGGCGGGCCGCGTCCCAGGTGAGTTCGCGCAGCGGCGGAGAGCCCGCCGGCGCCCCGGCCGCCAGCCACCCGGCGCCGTGCAGCGCCTCAATCGGCCGTTCGGTGTTGAACGGGCCCAGCCAGTCCGGCGCCGTGCCCAGCGTGTCGAAGCGGCCCTCCCGATCCTGCCAGAATAGCCGCGCCGCCGGGTGCGGAGCCACCAGACCGGCGCGCGCCATGTCCGGGGCCACTACGTAGACTCGCGTACCAGCCTCTGCGGCGATCTGACTGGCCACGGTGGTCGCCAGCATTTCCTCTGCGGAGGCTTTCACCGTTTGCCGCCAGCGGCGATCCCACCAGGAATCGGCCACGATGCCGTGCTCCGCCGGCCACGCGCCGGTGGCCAGCGTCGCCAGCGTGGTCGACGGAAATGTGCTCGCCAGGTGCCGGCAGTCGGGAAAATATGCACCCGAAGTTAATAGTTTCCGAAACCCCCCATTGGATAGTTTACCCCATGCGGTTTCCAGGAAATCCGGCCGCAGGAGCTCGATCAAAACCAGTACAAACAAGTTGGGCCGCGGCGTTAAACCCCAGGTTTTGAAGGACATGCCGCCCATCATCGAGAGCGTGAAAGTCCGCCGGCATAGGTCCATGAAAAAAGAGTTTATCAGAGCCGGAGCTTGATGTTATAGTGTTCCTTCTTTCGACACTGAATTAAGGTCAGTACCGGGCTATGGCGTGCCCGGCTGAGGCGTGCGCGATGAACAAGGATGATAGCGTGCTGGGACTTGCGGAAATCCGCCGCAACCGGGGCATTTCGCTCCAGCAGATTGCCGAAGTCACCAAGATCGGCGTCAGGTCGCTCGAAGCCATTGAGCAAGGAGATTTTCGCAGGCTGCCCGGCGGCATATACAACACCAGCTACATACGCCAATATGCCCGCGCCATCGACTACGATGAATCCGTCTTGCTGGCGTTCTACCACCAGCAGACCGGTGCCATGAAGGACGTGTCGCCGGCGCCGCAATCCGCTAGCGGCAGTTTCCGCCCGGTGCCTTCGATTTTCAACTGGTAGCACCGTGGCGCGGGCATTCCTGCCTGCTGGGTCGAGAGTCGTCTCGACCTTTCTTCTGTTCTGCGTGACACACTGGAGCCGGGCTATCCCGACGCTTGCTTTTCCGCCATCCGTGCGGCGAATTTGGCTACATTGACAATGGCGCGCTGGTGCGTGCCCTCGCCGACCTTTTCCTGCTCGTCCCAGGCTTCCACGCGAAACTCGACACGGCGCTCCAGCACCGCGGTGATTTCCGCGGTGATGTTCACCGTCGCGCCGATGGGCGCGGCGGCCAGGTGGTAGACGTCGACGTGGGTTCCCACCGTGTCGTATCCGGGCGCGAGTTGTGGCAGCACGGCGTCGCGGCAGGCGCGCTCCATCAAGCCGATCATGTTGGGTGTGGCCAAGACGCGGGGGCCCTCCCCGCCGAGAAAGCTGATGGCGTTTTCCGCCGTCACCAGCGCGCGTTTTTCCGATTTGGTTCCGATTACGATGTTGTGCATAGCGTGGATCAGGCGGCGGCGAGGTCAGTCAGCACCAGGCGCAGGTAGCGGAACGAGCGCACGACGCCGGGTAGGGGGTCGTCGGCGTTGATTTCGTATTCCAGGTTCACGCACCCCTGGTAATGGATTTTCGTCAGCTTCTCAAGAATGTCACGGACGGGTATTTCGCCGTTGCCCACGTCGCACTGGCTGTCCTTGTCGGTCAAATCTTTCAGATCTTTGATGTGCATATCGAACAGTCGGGCGCCGGCCGGTGCGATGACGTTCACCGGATCGTCCTCGTAAGTGGTTTCGCCCCTCCGCGCTGCCGCGGCCTCCCACAAGGCGCCGACAATTTCCGAGTTGGATGTGTTGGAGACGTCGCCCTTCACCGCCGCCATCGCCGCCCGCAAGCGGGGCACGCGGACCGCGCGGTACGCATGCCCGACGTCCATGCACAGGCCGCAGCGCGGGTCGAGACCGCTCACCGCCTTGAGCACCGATTGCGCGCTGGGGAAATGCGGATCCTCCGGCCCGTGATTGTGGATGGCGATACGAATGTCGTATTCGCGCACCATCTGCTCGACGGCCTTGAGGTTGCCCTGCGTGGGAGCGCAAACCATCATGGGTGCGCCGAAGTTCTTCGCCAGCTCGAACAGCGGCCGCAAATCGTCCACCGTATTGGCCTTGGTCATGTCGATGTTGCCGATGCTCATCACTTTGAGCCCGGCGGCATCGAATGCCTGGCGCGCAGATCGAGCCTGTTCGGGGGTGCTATCGGTGGCCAGTTGCTGCGGGGTGTTCTTGACGCTGATCCAAGGGGTGCGCACCTGCCGGATCATCTCGATCACCTTCGCCCGGTCGAACTTGCGAAAGCTGTAGGTGGCGATACCGAGCTTGATTTCCCAAGGCGTGGTTTCGGCGCGCGCCGCAGCGCCGGGAGCGGCGACAACGCCCAGCCCGGCGAGCGAGGCCGCGCTCAGAAACGCGCGGCGCGTAGTTGGAGTTTTCATTCCTCCATCATTTTATGCAATTTCTTGTGTGAGATTTGGAAAGCTAAGGCATGCCCTACCATTGCGCCTTGGTAGGGCATGGTTTACCTTGCCCGGCAAAGAACCGGCGGCAAAGACCGCCGGCGTTACCCTACTTCTTCTTGCGCAGATAAATGGTTCCGTGGAGAGTGTGAAAGCTGACCGGCACGCCGCCGCCGTTGATGGTGCCTTCGAGATTATCGTCGAAGCCCAGGCGGAATTTGAGCATGCCGGAGCTGTCCTTCATCATTGACGCGGATCCGCCGAGCGCCATTCCGAAATCGCTGTAGATGTCCGAGCGCATGGTCTTGAACTTCACGTTGGCCTTGACATCGGCCGGCAGCGTCACATCGATGGAGCCATTCAGGCTGCTGAACGACAGCGGCTTGGAGGGGTCCACGCGATCCATGGTCACGCGTATCGGCCCGTTGAGCGACTGCGCCACCACGGTCCCCGAGATGCCGGCCAACTCGGTGCGGCCGGAAAGGGTATCGGTATCCACCTCGCCATGCAGTCCCTCCACGCTCAGGTTGCCGTTGAGCGTGTGCAGGTCCACCGCAGTATCGGCGGGAACGGTGATCGTCAGCGGGCCCTCCAGGGCCGGATCGGCATGGATCTCGATCACGTTGTTTTCCTCTTCGATGGTGAGGCCTCGCGGCGAGTCCAGGCGGCGCATGCCGTCGGCGCTGGGCGCTGAATGAGCGCCGCTTTCCACGATTACCTCGCTGCCGCCGTACGTCTTCACCGCGATCGCGTTGTTCAGCACATGCACATTCACTTGGCGCGCGTGACCTCCCGCGGGCGACGGCACCACGACGCGCTCCGCGCCGCCTTCCGCTGAGGCAAGACCGCACACAATAATCGCTGCGCCCGCAAGGGCGAATATGGTTTTCATAACTGGTGTCCTCTTCTATGCTCAGCGGCCTGCCCGCCTAGTGTTTCGCCTCGTGCAGGCGGATGGGGCCGTTGAAGCCTTCAAATTCGAGCGTGGGGCCGCCCTGGCCGATTCGCCCCGACCCGGAGCGGCCGCTGTGGTAAACGTACTTCGTGCCGCTTCCTTCGGCGCTGGCTTTGACCGGCACGGTGGTCACATCGAAATCGGTAAACACGCCGCCATTAAACGTCTTATAGGTCAGTTGGGCATTGAGGCCGGGCTGAAAATAGGCATCCACGGCGCCGTTGAAAGTCTTGACCTTGAGATCGTGCTCCGGGTTGCGGCGGAAGGCGATTTTCATTGGTCCGTTAAACGTTTCGACGCTGCCGGCGCCGCTCACGTCTTCCACCTCGATCTCGCCATTGAAAGCGTGGAGCTTGAAATCGCCGCTGGTTCCCTTGACAACGATTTCGTTGTTGAAGTTGTCGAGCGAAAGCGCCGTGCCGGCGGGCACCTGGATGTCGTAGTCGAACCCGACGCGATAACCTTCTCGATCGTCGTGATGGCCGTGGTGGTAATCCTGATGGAGCTTGACCTCGCCACCCTGCTCGGAGATTTCGAGCTTCACCTCGCGCTTGGCATCCGCCAGTTTTTCCGCGGAATCGGCGCGGTTGTGGCGCACCATGGTGACCTCGATCTGGCTGCCGCCGCCGGTGACGTGAATCGCGCCGGCGAAGTTGTCGACCACCAGCTTGTGGCCGGTCCCGCCGGCATAAGAATGATGGATGGTCTCCTGGTCTTCCACCCGCCAGTGGTGGCCCCAATCCTGCGCCGCCAGCGGCGCGAGCGAAATGGTCAGCAGTAATAGCGCTTTCATCTGGATTCTCCTTCGATTCCCAATTGATCGATAGCCCACTGCGCCCGCTGCCGCACGGCCTCATCGGCCTCCGGGCGGCTGGCCAGGCGGCGCAGCGCGGGGGCGCAATCGCGGTCTTTACTCTTTACCACCAGGTCGATCAGCGCCACTTGCGCCAGCGGCGAATCCTGCGCGGCCAGGGTGGCCGCGAGCGCGCGCCGCACGTTGGGATCGGCCGCATACCGATCCAGCGCGTCCACCGCCGACAGGCGCACGTTCACGTTGGGATCGTGGCCGGCTGCGTAGAGCAGCGCTTCTTCCACCTGCGGATCCGGCTGCGTCATCCGATAGGCGTAAGTGACGCCTTCGATCCTGGATGAGGGTGACTGCTGTTGCTGCATCAACGAGAGCGCCACCAACTGGTGCAGGCTCTGGACCTGGCCCTGTAACTGGGCGATCTCCGGGGTGACCGATGGACGCGGCGCCAGCCCGCGGCCGGCGGCCAGACCGATAGCGAGAACACCGAGGCCGGCCGCCAGTTGCCACGCCCAGCGAGGCGGAGCCTGTCGCGACGGCGCGGGCAGCGCCACGGCAGCCAGGCGGCCCTGTTCCAGACCGGACTCGAAGGCGGCCAGGGTTGCCTGGAAACGTTCCTTCATCGCCAGATCCGGTTCGGCTTCGAGCTTGAGTGCTTCCATGCCGCGCCAGACGATTCCCAGATGCGCCAGCTCACCGCGGCACAGTGAACAGCCTTCCAGGTGTTCGATGAGGCGCTCCCGAGCGCTTTCACCCAGCCTGCCGGCCAGGCACTCGGGAAGTTGTTGGCGGATATTCTCGCAGTTCATGACAACGGTTCCCCCCGCAAGGCGAAGAAGCGGTCGCCCAGTTCGTGCAACGCCCGGTAGACGCGCACCTTCACGGTTCCGACCTCGCACTGCAATGCAGCGGCGATTTCTTCGTATTTCAAGTCCAGAAAACGGCTCATCACGAGCACTTCCCTTTTCTCCGGCGGCAGCTCCGCCATGGCCTGGCGCAGCAGCGCGGTTTCCTGTTTCTCCTCCATCAGCCGGTCGGGCGGCGCGTCCGGACTGGCCGCCTCCGGCGCCTCCGCTGGCCAGGCAACTTCGTTCTTGCGCCGCCCCAGGTGATCCAGGTAAGCGTTCCGGCCAATCTGAAACAGCCAGGCGCGGAAGGTGTTTTCCGTCTGGTAGCTGCGGCGGTATTTCAGGACGCGAAAGAACGATTCCTGCACCAGGTCCTCGCTGGTGGCGCGGCTCCCGGTGAGGTGCAGGAAGTAATGCAACAGAGCCCGTTGATGGCGGTCGAACAGAACTTCGAGGCGGTTCACCTCGCCATCCCGGACTTGCCGCATGATTTGCTCGTCCTCCACGATTGCCTGCTTTTCAAAAGAGAATACTCGCCAGATCGAAAATGGTTACGAGAATAGTTACGACCGGGTTCCTGGGGGCGATGCAAGTTCTTGCGTGTTTCGGGCGTAACGAGCATCATGCAGCCGGCGCGCCCAGCGGAGGCGGGCGCGCGGCGATCACGCGCCATGGACGGGCAATCGTCGGGTTACTTGCCGCCCCCAAGCCTCGTCGAAAACTTCCACCCGGTTGAGGGAGGGGCATCCTCGATACACTGGAACACTTCGCCCTCGGAGGCGCCGTCCTCAACCTTGGTCACCTTTATGGTTGCGTAGGTCTTCAATGGGCTGTAGAGATAGAATTCCATGCCCACCTTCACCCCTTTACCGCTTCCCACATCCAAGATCACGGGGGTAACGCGACCCTTGGACAGGCACTCGTACTGCTTTTCCGTCCGGCTCTCGCCCACCGACGAGACGCGCGCCGTAATCGGAGCCGCCAGCAAATAGCCGCGGTATTCCGCTGGAATGGTCGGGGCGCCGCGCACTTTCTTCCGTTCGTCTCCCCTTCTCAGCAGGTATAGGCCGTATATCTCCTTGCGCGGCTCGAGACCGCCGTTGACGTCGCTAGCGAACTGATGCATCTCGCCTGGTGGAATCAGGTAGTGCCGATCGCCCCAAACGACCGGCGTCAGCTCCGGCTCAAATCCCCCGATTCCGCGCTGGTTGGGATGCTCAAACAGCAGCTTGAGGCGGCCGCTGGTTGCTTCGACGCTGCCGTAGTTCAGACCGTAAAGTCCGAGGCAACCTTGCCACCGAAAAACGAATCCCGCCTTCGGAGCTGTGAGCAGGCTTATGTTCTCGCCCTCGCCGTCACCTTCGTAATACTCGCCGGCCCATTCGTGCGTTTTGAGTTGCGCCAGTTCCGCTTTGATCTGCCACGCTCGCGCGGTCGCGGCAGCCTGTGAGATATCGGATAGATTCTCGTCTTGTTGGCTGCCGGCCGAGATGAACACAATCTTCTGTCTGCCCGAAATCGGGTAGCTCTGCGCGTGCGCGGCAATCGGCAGAAGCACTCCGGCCATGAGAACAAGAACAGTTCTAATCGTCATACCTAAGAGGTATTGTCATCCTAAATTCCGAAACAAAGCAACCGGAGACTGCGCCGTCGCCCGCGAAACGCCGCATTGCCACTTCCCGCTGCGTTGTTGATAAGCTGATAGCACATGCGACTGCTGGTGGTCGAGGACGAAAAACGCATCGCCGACTTCCTGTGCCGGGGCCTCGAAGGCGCCGGCTATGCGGTCGATGCGGCGGCCACCGGGGCGGGCGCGCTCGATCGTACGCACTCGACCGATTACGACCTGGTGATTCTGGACCTGATGCTGCCCGACATGGACGGCATCGCCGTGCTCGAACGAATCCGCCGCGCCAAGGCGGGCCCGCCCGTGCTCATCCTGAGCGCCCGCAGTTCACTCGACGATCGCGTCAAGGGCCTGGAACAGGGCGCCGACGACTACCTGGTCAAGCCGTTTGCCTTCGTCGAGCTGCTGGCCAGAGTGCGCGCGCTGCTGCGGCGCGGCCAGCCCACGCTCGAAAAGTTGCAGGTGGCCGACCTGTCGCTCGATTGCATCCGCCGCAAAGTAACGCGGGCGAACGAGACCATCGATCTGGCGCCCAAGGAGTTCGGCATACTCGAATACATGATGCGCAACCGCGGCCGTCCGCTCAGCCGCACCATGATCGTCGAGCACGTCTGGGACATGGATTACGACGGGCTCACCAACATCGTCGACGTCTACATCCGCCACCTGCGCAGCAAGATCGACGACCGCTTCCCGCAGAAGCTGATTCAGACCGTGCGCGGCATCGGTTACATGATCGAGGCTCCCGACAAACCGGACCGGGCGCCGGATGCCGTTACCGAACGGCAGGCGTAACATGCGATTCTTCCGCCGCGACCTGCTCCACATCGGCCGCGACCTGCGCCGCGCCTCGCGCGGCCTGCGCTTCCGCCTCACCGCTACCTATGCCGCCCTGTTTGTGGTTCTGGTGGTAGGCGCGGTGTGGTTGGCTCGCGCGCAACTCTCAGCCAGCCTGCAGACGCAGGCCACCGATTCGCTCGACGAGGACTGGACCGCGCTCAAGGGCAGCATCCTGCGTATCGAACGCGACCCGGACTCGGGCGCCTACGAGGCCTACTGGTATTACGACAAGGACGATCCCGACGAAACCACGGTCGTGCTGGATCTCAAGAAGGTCCTGCTGATCACCGACAGCATCGGGAAGGTGATTCAGGACCACGAGACCCAGGAACCCGCCGAATCCACCATCTACCAGGATCTGCCGCAGGACAGCCCCGCCGATATTCAGGCGCGTGTGCGGCAGTGGGTGAGCGCCTCCAAGCCAGGCCAGGCCGGCAAGCCGTTCTGGATGCAGAAACGCGACTCTTCGGGAAAACCGTTTCTGATTCGCGCCGCCGTGATCTGGGATGAAAATCGCCACGCCCCGTATTACGTGGCGATCGGAACGTCGCTCGCCAAGAACGAGGAGATCCTCCGCCGGTATTCGGTTATGATTTTCGCCGGAGTCATCCCCGGCGCGACCCTCCTCGGCTGGCTGGTCGGCTGGCTGGTGGCCGGCCGCGCACTCACTCCGGTTCGCGAAGTGGCGCGGGCCGCGCAGCGCATCACCGGCTCGAATCTCGGGCTGCGCATTCCCTCGCGCCAATCCGGCGATGAGCTCGACTATCTGATTTTGACTTTCAATCGCATGATCGAGCGTCTGGAGGCCACCTTCCGCCAGATGAAACAGTTTTCCGCCGACGTATCGCACGAGTTGCGCACGCCCATCACCGCCATTCGCGGCCAACTGGAAGTGGCTTTGATGACGGCTGCCTCGACCGAGCAGTATCGCGAGGCCATGTTCAACGCCCTCCAGGATATCGACCGCCTGTCGCAAATCGTGCGCGCGCTGCTGCTGCTCTCGCAAGCCGA